>JBGQLU010000155.1:0-8700 GCA_041500265.1 Acidobacteriota bacterium
CCCCCGCAAGATCCGCGTCGTGCTCGTCGTGGACGTCTCGTTCTCGGTCGCGCGCGCGGCGGGACTCTTCCTCTGGATGGCGGGGGCGTTCCTGACGCTCGGGCGGCGCGCCCGGGTCTTCGCCTTCGTCGACCGGCCGGTGGACGCCACGGCGGCGATCGCCCGGTGGGCCTCCGCGCGATCGGACGGCGGGGCGGCGCATCACGGCAAGGTCGCGCTCCGCGGCCGGTCCGCCCCCCGCCCCGGCTCCCAGATCGTCGCGAACGGGGTGGCCTTCGCCGACATTCTCGAGGGAATCCCGGGATTGAACCTCGAGGCGCCGAGCGACTACGGCCGGGCTTTCCATGCGCTCTTGACCGCACCCCGCCGCCCGCGCGGGCGCGACACCGTCCTCGTCGTGCTCGGGGACGGGCGCACCAACCGCTTCGATCCGCTCCCCTGGGCGCTCGACGAGCTGGCCCGGGGATGCCGTCTCGTGCTCTGGCTCGTGCCGGAGCCTGCGGCGCGGTGGGGGACCGCCGACTCCGCGCTCCCCGCCTATCTCCGCTCGGTGGACCTCGCCGTGGAGGCGACCGATCTCCTCGGTCTCGCGCGGGGGCTGTCGCTCCTCGTCCGGAGGCTCTGACCCCCCGTGTCCCTGCCTCCTCCCGCCGGCGCCGCGATCCTCTTCTGGGAGGGGGACGCCCCGTCGTTCGCCGTCGTGGTCGGCGAGGAGAAGCAGCGCGTCGCGGTCGTCTCGGAGACCGGGCGCGAGGAGCGGATCCCGGCCTCCCGCGTCGCCTTCGAGCTCGATCGAGGGACGGCCCCGCCCAAGACGGTCGAAGGGCGTCGCGGCGCGGCCGCGCGCGCGGCGGCGTTGCGCAGGGCCGCGGCCTCGCGGGCGCGCGAGGTGGACGTGGGGACGCTCTGGGACCTGGTGCGCGATCGCCCGGATCCGGTCCCGGAGCGGGAGCTCGCCGGGATCGCGCTCGGGACCGACGATCCGCAGGCTCGCGCCGCGGTCGTCGTCGCGCTCGCGGAGGACGGCGTGAGGTTTCAGCGCCGGGGAGCCGAATGGATGCCGCGCGCCTCGAGCGCCCTCACGACGATCCTCGCCGAGCGCGAGCGCGTGGCCGCCCTCCAGCGGGAGCGGGAGTCGGTCGTGAAGGCGCTCGCGCGGGCGTGGCGCGGGGAAGGATTCGTTTCCACCGGACTCGAGATCGAGCGCCGCACGCTTGCCGCCCTGGAGGGGCTCGCAATCCTGGATGCGGAGGCGCCGGACCGCGAGACGGCCCTGGAGGCCTTGGCGGCGATCGGCGCCACAGGGGACCGCTCGCACGAGGCGGCGTTCCGCCTGCTCCGGCGGACCGGCCGGTTCGACTCGGACGACCGGAACCTCGCGATCGACCGTTACGGCCTCCGGGAGGAGTTCCCGGACGAGGTGCGGGCGGCGGCGGAGGACGCGGCGAGCCGAGGCTTCGCGCGCGACGGACGGAGGGACCTGACCGCCCTCGACACGATCACGATCGACGCTCCGTTCACCCGCGAGGTCGACGACGCGCTGTCGATCGCGCCGTGGGACGAGGGGGGATTCGAGATCGGCGTCCACATCGCCGATCCGTGCGCGTTCGTCCCCGCGGGAGGCGTAGTCGACCGCGAAGCGCTCGCGCGCGGCATGACCTACTACTTCCCGGAGCGGAAGCTGCTCATGCTCCCGCCCGCGATCTCCGAAGGGGCGGCGAGCCTCGTCGCCGGCGAGGAGCGCCCGGCCCTGAGCTTCCTCGCGCGCGTGGATGCGGAGGGGAGGATCCGCGGCTTCGAGATCCTGTCGTCGGTCGTCCGAGTCCGCAGTCGCCTCGACTACGACGCGGTCGACGCGATCCTCACGGGGGCGGACGATCCGCACGCCCCGCTCCTTCGCCTCCTGGCGAGTTTCGGGGAGGCGCGCGAGTCGGCGAGGAAACGGGCCGGGGCGATCATCCTGAGGAGCACCGAGGTCGAGGTCCACGTCGATCCGGGAGGCGCCCTCACGCTCTCCCGGCGCGATCCGCGCTCGCCGTCGCAGCGGATCGTCGCGGAGGCGATGGTGCTGGCGGGGGAAGTCGCCGCGACCTGGTTCGAGACGGCCCGCGTTCCGGCGATCTACCGGCGCCAGGCGCCGCCCGACGGGCCTCTCCCCGTGGCCGACCCCGACGTGCCGGAGATCGTCTGGGTGCGCGCGGTGCGCCGCATGTTGAAGCGGGGCGAGGCCGGCCGCGAGCCCGCGCCTCACGCCGCGCTCGGGATCGCGGCCTACGCCCAGGTGACCTCCCCGCTGCGGCGGTACCAGGACCTGGCGATGCACCGTCAGATGACCTCTCGGCTCCGCAGCGGAGCGCCGGCTTACGGCCCGCAGGAGATCCAGGCGATCTTAGCGACGACCGAGCGCGCCGAGCTCGACGGACGCCGCGCCGAGCGAATGGCCGATCGTTACTGGATGCTCAAGTACCTCGAGCAGAGGACGGGCGAGACCGTGACCGGCGTCGTCGCCGACGTCGTCCCGCGCACGATCGTCGTGCTCGACGAGACGCTTCTCGAGGAGCCGGTGCCGGCTCTGTCCGGCGCCGCGACCGGCGACCGCGTGCGGCTCAAGATCGAGCGCGTGAAACCTCGCGCGGATCTCCTGGCGCTGCGTCCGTCGTAGCGGGCGCCCATGCTAGGATTCCCCGCCGATTCGTCGGACGGGGAGCCCATGAGACCCACGGCGTCGACGCCAGCGTTCGTCGTCTTCTGCGCGCTGCTCGTCGCGTCGGTCGCGGCCTTCGCCTACCTGATCGAGGCTCGCGTGGCGCTCCTGCGCGCCGCCAAGCCGTCCTTGCGCTTCGACCGCTGGGGGGAGCGCCTCGCCGGTGTCGCGACCCAGTTCCTCGGCCAGCGCCGGATCCTGAGCCCGGGCTACGTGGCCGCGGGGCTGATGCACGCGTTCATCTTCTGGGGCTTCCTCGCCGTCGCGATCAACACCGTCCAGTTCGTCGGCGCGGCGTTCTGGGCGGGATTTCACCTCCCGTTCCTCGGACCCGAAGCCGCCCTGGGCCGCGGGTACGTCGTGCTGCGCGACGTCTTCGAGGTCCTCGTGATCGTGATGGTCGCCGCGGCCGCGTTCCGGCGGGTCGTCCTGAAGCCGGCCCGCCTCACGCCGTCGTGGGACGCGGCGCTCATCCTGACCCTCATCGGCGCCTTGATGGTCACCGATCTCGCGATGGCGGCGAGCGAGACGGCGATCCACGGCGCCGCGAACGGCTACCCGTCCCCGGCGGGACGTCTCCTGGCTCCGGCACTCGCGGGGCTGGGGCTTGCGGGGAACGAAGCGCTCCACGCGACCTCCTGGTGGCTGCATCTGGTCACCCTCCTCACGTTTCTGGTCTACCTCCCGGTCTCCAAGCACTTCCACGTCGTCACGTCGCTTCCGTCGGTCTTGTTCCGGAGGCTCGACACCGGATCGCTGCCGATGATCGATCTCGAAAACCAGGAGACGTTCGGGATCACGGGCTTCACCGACCTCCGCTGGAAGGACGTGCTCGACGTCTATTCGTGCACCGAATGCGGCCGGTGCCAGGCGGCCTGCCCGGCGTACGCGACCGGGAAGCCGCTCAATCCGAAGAAGATCAACGAGGACATGCGCGACGCGATGATGCCCGCGCTCCCGTTCCTGCTGGGCCGCAAGGCGCTGCCGGAAGGGGGGGAGCTGCCCGTCCTTCCGTCGAAGACGATCGCCGACGACGTGCTCTGGTCGTGCACGACCTGCCGCGCGTGCGAGCAGGCGTGCCCGCTGTTCATCGAGTTCGTCGACCGGATCGTCGGCATGCGGCGGAAGCTCGTCCTCGAGGACGGCGCCTTCCCCCAGGAGTTGACCGCCGCCTACCGGAACCTCGAGAAGTCGGGAAACCCGTGGGGCCAGAGCGCCGCCTCGCGCGCGGACTGGGCGGAAGGGCTCGGTATTCCTTCGATGTCCGACGGGCCGGGCGAGGTCGACTACCTGCTCTGGACCGGATGCGCGGGGTCGTACGACGACCGCGGCCGGAAGGTCGCGCGGGCGACCGCCGAGATCCTGAAGGAAGCGGGCGTCCGCTTCGCCATCCTCGGCACCGAGGAAACCTGCACCGGCGATCCCGCGCGGCGGACCGGGAACGAGTATCTCTACCAGATGCTCGCGGCGCAGAACATCGAGACCCTGAACGGCTACAAGGTCAAGACGATCGTCACGCAGTGCCCCCACTGCTTCAACACGATCCTGAACGAATACCCGCAGCTCGGCGGCCGGTTCGAGGTGATCCACCACACGCAGCTGATCGCGAGGCTGATCGAGGAGGGGCGCGTGACGCTCTCCGGAGGGGCCGGCGGGTCCGTCACGTTCCACGACTCCTGCTACCTCGGACGGCACAACGGCGTCTACGACGCGCCGCGGCAGGCGCTGTCCGCCGCGGGCCTGACCGTCCTCGAGATGCCCAGGAGCCGCGAGAACGGATTCTGCTGCGGCGCCGGAGGGGGCCGCATGTGGATGGAGGAGTCGATCGGCACGAAGGTCAACGTGAACCGCGTGGACGAGGCGGCGGGCACGGGGGCAAGCCTCGTCGCCTCGGGCTGCCCCTTCTGCATGACGATGATCGCCGACGGCATCGCGGGCACGGGGCGCGAGACGACGCTTGCGGTGCAGGACGTCGCGCAGATCGTCGCCTCCCGGATGACGAAGAAGCGGGCGCCGTAACCGGCGGGCAGATGGGACGCTGGGTCCGCGCGGCGCGCGCCGCCGACATCCCGAAGGGCCAAGGCAGGGCCGTCCAGGTGGACGGGCGGTGGATCGCCCTCTTCCACGACCCCGAGCGGGGATTCTTCGCGACCGACGACACCTGCCCGCATCAGGGGGCCTCCCTGGGGGAGGGGACCTACCACGAGGGGCGCGTGATTTGCCCGTGGCACGGCTGGGTTTTCGACGTCGGCACCGGCGCGTGCGTGCGGGTGCCCGGCATCTCGGTGGCGTGCTACGCTACGCGCCCCGAAGGGGACGGCGTCCTCGTGGAGCTCCCGGATGCAGGTCAAGCGCCCGCGTAACATGAGCCTTCTGGAGCGGCTCTACGTGCCGATCCTGGGCGGTCTGGCCGTGACGTGGCGGCACATGTTCCGCAAGAAGGACACGATCGAGTACCCCGAGCAAAAGCACGCGTTCGGCCCCCGCTACCGCGGCGTCCCCGCGCTCGTCCGCGACCAGGACGGGCGCGAGAAATGCGTCGCTTGCTACATGTGCCAGTGGGTGTGCCCGCCGCTCGCGATCACGATCGAAGCGGCGGAGTACCCGAAGGACCATCCGCTCCACCAGATCGAGAAGTACCCCTCCACGTTCGAGATCAACATGCTGCGCTGCATCTATTGCGGCCTGTGCGAGGAAGCCTGCCCCGAGGAGGCGATCTTCATGTCGAAGACGTACGTGGTCGTCGGGCACTCGCGCGACCTGATGATCTTCGACAAGCAGAAGCTCTACCAGATCGGCGGCGTCCGCGAGGACGAGACCAAGAAGTGGGACCCGTCGCACAAGGGCCCGACGGAGCGCTCTCACCGCACCGGCGACGATCTCGTCTCGGCGGCTGGCGGTTAGGCGGTCCGACTCTCAACTCTCAACCCTCGACTCTGAACCGGCCGGGTTGAGAGTCGAGAGTTGAGAGTTCAGAGTGCCGGTAGGACCAACAACTTCGTGCCCGGCGGCAGCGCGCGGTAGAGCGACTCCGCGTCTTGCTTCGACATCACCAGGTGCAAGCGGACGGTGTCGGTCGGCGCCGACGACATCGCGGCGGTTGCGTCCGCCCACCAGGACGACCAGCTTCCGCGTAGTCGGGCCCAGAAACCCTGGGCTACGTCGGAGCCCGGGGGCCGGATCTCGATCGACAGCCCGCCGGCGAATCGGACGTGGTAGCGGTGCGGCACCGGGTATTTCTCTTCCGGCGTGGGCGGGACCGGGACCTCGATCTCCGTTCCCGCGGCGGTCGGCGGCGGGGCCTGGACCTCGACCCGGTCGAGCTCGCGCGGCGGATCGAGGGCCCCGTTCTCCCACACCCGCCCCCGCCACGCCTCCAGGTCGGAGCGCGTCTTGAAGGCCACGCGGGGCACGCCGACCTCGAGGCCGTTCACGGTGTACTGCTGCAGGAGCGCGGCGCGGTACATCAGCTTGAGCGTCCCCCCCTGCGGGTCGAGGAGGAGGTAGAACTCCTTCCCCTTCGCGAGGACGAGCTGCTTCCCCAGAAGGTCGTTCTGGAAGGACAGACGCGCGAGCTCGTCCGCCGTGGGCGCCACGGCCGGCGCCGTGGAAGCGGCCAGCAACGCCAGTGCGGGGAGGAGGAGGCCCATCGCTGCTCGGATCAGAAGATGAACACGGGCGTGCCGATCGGCGCGGCGTCCCAGACAGCCTGCAGATCGTCCGGCCCGAGGCGGATGCACCCGTGGGTCACGCTCCGGCCGAGCAGCCGCGTGTAGAGCGTCCCGTGGATCATGTAGCCGTCCTCGAGGTACAGTGCGTATTTCCCGAGCGTGCCGGACTCGAAGCGGTCGGCCGGGTCCTTGGGAAGCGTCTTGCCCTCCTCGACGAACGCCCAGTCGGGCTTCTTCCAGATCGGGTTCGAGATCCTGTTCCGCACCTTGAAGACGCCTCGAGGCGTGTCGAAGACCCACTTCCGGGAGCTTCCCGAATCCATGAGCACGAGTCCGGAGCCGGCGGAGCAGACGGCCGTCCGCTTGATCTCCGGCCCGTTCATCACGTAGAGCCGGTTCTGGGTTTGGTCGACCACGATGTAGGTCCCCGTGGGGGCCAGCTTCGCGAGCGCGGCCGCGAGCTGCTTGTTCTGGGTCTGCAGCTTGGCCTGAAGCTTGTGCGCCGCCGCCGCGTTCCCCGGGACCTCGATCGGAGGAGGCGCTCCCACCGACGGGGCGGGGGTGAAGGCGTACCCGGTCCCCTTCGCGGCGGCGAACGTCAGCGCCGCGAGCGCGGCCACGACCAGAAGCACGACGACGCGGAAACGCCGGCCCGGCGGCCTTACCACCACCGACACGGTGCGCGGCCGCCGTCGTGCAGGCTCATCTCCGGCGAGCGGATACCGGGTGCCGATCATTGCGTCCTCGCCGATCCGGCGCCGCTGTCCCGCGCCAGGCGCGCGAAGGTCCCCTGGCCGTTACCGCCGACGATCGTCACCGGGGTCCCGACGCCCACGCGCCGGAAGAGATCGTCGATGTCGCCGTTCGCGAGCGCGACGCATCCCTTCGTCCAGTCCTTGCCGCGCCCCCCCTCGCCGTGGATCTCGATGAGGCCTCCGAGCGAGCGCCCGCGCGGGATCTGGCCCAGCCGCGTCAGCCGCGCGAACTGCGCCCGGTCCTCGTCGTTGGGATAGTCGAGGGCGAGGGCCTTGTAGTAGTTCGACGCCGCTTTCTTGGCGGTGACCCGGTAGCGCCCCTCGGGGGTCGCCGCGTCGCCGGAGATCAGCTTGTCGTTGACCGACCGGTACCCCATGTCCGCGGTGTAGCTCCGCACGACGACTCCGTTGTCGTAGAGATCCAGCCGGTGGTTCTCCTTCAGGACCACGATCGCCGGGTTCCCGCTCGAGCGCGACCACCCGACCGTCTCGTCGATCATCCTGCGCCACCGCGAGATCAGCGAGGCATCCGCGTACCGGGACGCGGCGTCCACCGCGTTCTTGCTGACGACCTGCGCCTGCGCCACCGACTCGCGCGCGCGCGAGGCGGCCTCGTTGTAGTCCCCGCGGGAGTACATCGAGCGCGCCTCGAAGAGGGCCATCCGGCTCTTCTGGAGCAGCGAGCGGTTGTACGGGCCGAGCTGCATGGCGTCCGCCACGTCCGAGCCGCGCGCGGCCTCCCGGTCGGCCCCGGCGAGGGCGTCGTCGGCCTCCGCCTTGGCCGCCAGGCGCTTCTTGTTCCCCACGGCCAGCGCCGTCTGGGCCTTCGTGACGGCGATCTCGATCGCCCCCCGGGCCGCGCGGAAGTCCCGGAACGGGAGGAGCTTCACCTCCTGCGTCCGATACTCGATCAACGCCGCCCTCATCGCCGCGTCCGCTTCGCCCTGCGCTTCCTTCGCCCAGCGTGAAGCGCCCGAGGCCCTGGCATCGTCCTGGGCCTTGCGGGCGAGGGTCATCGCATAGAAGGGGACGTCGGTCCGGCCGGTGGCGATCGGCCACACGAGCCCGGTCGCGCACCCCGCCAAGGTCAGGCTGAACACCAGCGCGAAGATGCGCCAACGCCAGCGCGCGAGGAAGGTCGAGCGGCTCACCGTGGTCCCGTCCATACCGAGATGAATTTAGAGGAGATCGGCCCGCCGATCCAGCGGTCCTTGCCGCGGCCCGTATGGGCCGCCCGGCTCATGAAAAAAAGGGCACGGCGTCCATACGCCGTGCCCTTTCGGATCGAAAACCTCGGAGTCAGTGCTTCTTGCCGGCGGGCTTCGCCGCGGTCTTCTTCGCTTCCATCGCGGCCTGGATCTGCGAGACCACACCCTGGATCGTGGACTTCGCCGCGTCGGCCTGGGCCTTCGCGTCCTTGAACTTCTCGCCCTGCATGGCCGTGTTGGCCTCGGCGATCTTCGACTCGGCGGCCGTCAGGTCGGCCTTCATCGCCTCGAGGTCGGCGGCCGTTCCCTTGCCCTTGGGGGCCTTCTCGAGCATGCCCTTCGCTTCGGTCAGCGCGTTGCCC
>JBGQLU010000156.1:0-8690 GCA_041500265.1 Acidobacteriota bacterium
AACAGCATCAAATGGGTGCTCGGCCAGGCCCTCGTCGAAGGGTCCGCCAGCGCGCAGTTCACGGCGCGCCCTGCCGCAGACGTTTCCCCGCTCGCGCGCTCGCTGTTCGACGTGACGGGCGTCGAGAGCGTGTTCCTGGCGTCGAACTTCGTGACGGTGACGACGACGAGGACGATCGCCGTGAGGACCGCGCCCAGCCCGTTGACGAGGGCCGCGATGCGCCAGCCGCGCTTTCGCTCCCGGCTGGCCTTCAAGACCATTCCCGCCTGCGACAGCGTGAACGAGACGAACACGCCGAGCATGTAGAGCGGGATCAGCGCATGGGTATCGCCGTGGAACGCGACGAGCAGCACCCCCGCGAGAAGCGAGAGCATGACGATCCCATTGGAAAACGCGAGGCGGTCCCCCTGATTGGCGAATTGCCGCGGCAGGAACCGGTCCCGCGCGACGATCGAAGCCAATCGCGGAAAATCGGCGAAGGCCGTGTTGGCCGCGAGAACGAGGATCATCGTGGTCGCGGCCTGGGTCACGAAGTAGAGCAGTCCGCGCCCCCCGAAGATCGCGCGGCTCAGCTGCGAGATGACCGTCTCTTCGGGCGCGGGGATCACATGGTAGGAATGCGCGAGGAGCGTCACGCCCATGAAGCACGTCACCGCGCAGGCGATCATGATGAGGAGCGTGATCACCGCGTTCCGCGCCTCCGGCGGCTTGAACGCGGGGACGCCGTTCGAGATCGCCTCGATCCCCGTGAGCGCCGTGCATCCGTTCGAGAAGGCGCGCAGCACGAGGAAGATGGACAGCGATGCGGCCTCCTGGGGTACGAACGCCGCCGATGGGGCCTCGATCGGGACGATCTGGCCCGCCAGCGCCTTGTACGCTCCGACGACGAGCAACGCGCCCATGCTGCCGAGGAACAGGAACGTCGGCAGCGAGAAGATGCGCCCCGATTCCCGGATGCCGCGCAGGTTGCCGATCATGATGAGGGCGAGGAATCCGAGAGCGAGCTGGACGGTGTCGAGGTGCGATTCCGGAAATGCCGACGTGATGGCGGCGACACCCGCAGCGATGCTGACGGCGACCGTCAGGACGTAGTCGAGGAGAAGCGCCGCGGCGGCGATCAGGCCCGGGATGACGCCGATGTTCTCGCCGGCCACCCTGTACGCGCCCCCGCCGTTGGGGTAGGCGAGGATCGTCTGCCGGTACGAAAAGCCGATCACGAGCATCAGCCCGGCGATGACGCAGCCGATCGGCGTGACGAGCCAGAGCGACGCCGTCCCGGCGACCAGGAGGGTGCGGAGGATCTCCTCCGTCGCGTACGCGACCGACGAGAGCGCGTCGGACGACAGGATCGCGAGACCCGTCGATTTGCCGAACCGCTCCCGATGCGCCAGGTGGGACGGGATGCGCTGGCCGACGATCAGCCGTTTGAGGCCGCCGACCTCGAATCCTAAGGACACGGTACCTTCCAGCGGCTTACGAGGTGAGCGGCGCCCCGCGAAAGCTTCCGGCCTTCGGTGGTTCCCCCGTTCCGCCGCGAAGGCGGATTCGGCCGCCCGAGGTTCTAGCAACGCCGCCGCGGACTGTCAATCGAGGTATGGTGTCGGGGAGCCATGGGCTACCAAGACCTGCGCGCCCTTCTGGCCGCCGAGCCGATGCGAGAGGAATCTCCCGAGACTGGACGGCTCGTGGAGGAGCTTCGCGGGGCGCGCCGGCGGGGCTACCTCACGAAAAGGGAATTCCTGACGATTTGCCGCTGGAAGAGCCCCCGGGCCATCGCCCTGTGCGAGAGGAACTCCCCCGGCCGCATTCGGCGCGGCACGGCGACGGCCTTCGCAGCGCGCAGCGAACGCGTCCGATTCGAGGCGCTCACCGCGCTGCACGGGGTCGGGGCACCCACGGCCTCCGCAATTCTCACCGTGACCGACCCGCGTCGATACGGCGTGCTCGACATCAGGGTCTGGCAGCTGCTGTTCGATCTGGGATCGGTTCGGACGAAGCCGACGGGCGTGGGGTTCCGTCTCGAGGACTGGCTCCACTACCTTGCGACGCTGCGGCAGCACGCGAGCGCGCTCGGAGTATCCGTGCGCGCCGTCGAATACTCGCTGTTTCTCTACCATCAGCGGGTGCAACGAGGCGCCCTCTACGGGAACCGCGTTCGGAGCGGGCGGAAACCGTGAGCGAGCGGCGCGTCCGATCGGGGTCACCAGGCGTGGAACAACCCGAGGAGGATCTCGAGCACGATCAGAACGACGATCGTGGTCTCCAGGGCGACGAGGCGGCGGTCGCGAGCCGTGCCGAGCAACAATTCGAGGGCTTCCTGCACGCTTCTCAGCTTCGATTCCAGCGCGCCGTACCGGTCGCCGAGGTCGAACTCTCCCCGGAGATCCCCGTAGATCCGGTCCATCGCGGGGTCGTCCCAGGTGGCGTCGGGGCGGTCGAGCAGGTGGAGCACGGAGAGCACCTCGCTTCGGGTGCCAACGGCTTCACCGATGAAGCGGTGGAGCTGCCGCGTTCGCATCGGGACGATCCCTCGGACCTCGAGACGCTCGACCAGGCCGCGCGTCCGGGACGTGAGGTCGTCGACGATCCGCTCGTAGTATTCCATCGCCGCGCTCTGCGCGACGGTGAGGGCGATGATCCCCGCCCGGCCGGGAGTGAGCCGGTCGACGACCAGCTTGCCTTCGCGTAGCCCGACCGCCTCGCCCGGGGCCTCGGCCGCGACGAAGCTCTCGCGGACGACCCCGGGGGTCAGGCGCGGGCGCGCTTGGCGCAGCCGCTCGAGCTCGGAGTCTCGCCGTCCGGGGGGCGCATCGACGAAAACCAGGACTCCGAAAGGGAACGCGAACACGGTTCCCCCTCCCGGAAGCTCGGCCACGAGCTCATGAGGAGAGCTCCTCCCGCCGGGAAACAACCCCTCGAGCTCTCGGATGGACAGGTTGTCGACGAAGGCCACGGCGTTGAACGCATGCACGCTCACGTTGCCGGCGTCCTCGATCTACTTCGGCGCGGGGGTCAGCGCGTTCACGGACGTCACCACGTACGTGTGCACGTCCCCTTGCACCCGCAGCTTGATTTCGTCCTTGTCGATCAAGAACTCGGCCGGCGCGCCGATCGGCAGGAGCGCCTCGTGCTTCTCCTTCGATTGGCGGACGTGATACTCCATGGTGGTCGACCGAATCACGTATTCTTGGGAGAGCAAATCGTTGGTTCGGTTCCAGCCGGCCCCTCCATGCACTCCGCAGGGCACGTCCGCCATGGACACGATGGTGCACGGCTCGTAAGGATCCTTCTTCTTGGCAACCGAGGCGCCGACCGCCATCAACGTGATGAACAACGCGATTCCAAGGATTCTGCTCAACATCCACCCCCCATGATGCCGCCGAGGGTACGTTACAACCTCGCCGATGCAAGCGGAATCTTCCCTCCGGGCCGAATTGCGACCGTCAGGTAGACTGCCGCCGTCTTGACCCCATCCACTCAGCGCGCGCCGACCCTCTACGGCATCATCGCGTTCAAGCTGCTCCGGGGCGTGCTCCTCCTCGTGCTCGCCATGAAGGTGTACTCGCTGGTCGGGCAGGACCTGAGGCCGCACTTCGACGCCGCGGTGCACCGGCTGAGGCTCGACCCGGAGACCGAGTTCTTCGACCGCCTCGGCGACCGGATCGACGCGATCACGCCGGGGAACGTGAGGTGGGCCGCGACGGGCGCCCTTCTGTACGGCCTTCTCTCGCTGGCCGAAGGGGGCGGTCTCGCGCTGCGGTCGCGATGGGCGGGCCTGTTGGTCGTCGTGGAATCCGGGTTCTTCGTGCCCGTCGAGACCTACGGGCTCATCAAGAACCCCTCGCTGACGATCGCGGCGGTGTTGATCCTGAACGTCGCCATCTTCGTCTACGTGCACCGGAACCGACAGCGCCTGTTCCGCCACTCCTGAGCCTTCGTGGAATCGGGCGCGATTCCGCATCCCCTCGGATACGATACGCGCCCATGCAGGTGACGACGCCGTCGTTCCGGTTCGAAGACATCGCGCCCGGCGTACTGTTCGTCCTGGCGATGGCCCTCTTCGCGCCGCGACTCGCCGTTCCGGCGGGCTACGTGTTCGACGAGGTGTACCACGCCTACACGGCCGGCCAGTACGTCGCCGGCAATGCCGATGCGTACGTCTGGTACACCCGCGCGCCGCACGAAGGGGTGGCTTACATGTGGAATCACCCCCCCGCGGGAATCCTCTGCATCGCCTCGGGAATCGAGGTCTGGGGCGACACGGCCTTCGGCTGGCGCTTCGCGGCGATCGTTTTCGGCGCCGCCGGGGTGGCGCTGACCTACCTGTTGGTGCTCCGGCTGACTCGGGATCGCGCGCTCGCGCTTCTCACCGCCCTCCTGCTTCTCTGCGACGGCATGTACTTCGCGCAGTCGAGAATCGGCATGCTCGACATCTTCGGCACGGTCTTCGCCTTGGGCGCGTTGTACTCGCTGTACGATTTCCTGACGGCGGACGCGGGCCGGGTCGCGTACCCGCTCGTGCGAACGGGCCTCTTCCTCGGGTTGGGCATCGCGACGAAATGGAACGGGGCGTATCTGGCCTTTTTCTGCGGGTTGGCGATTCTCGTCCGGATGATTCGTCTCGGCCTTCGGCCGGGGGCTCGCCGCGGCCGTCTGATCCTCGCAACGATCCTCGGGCTCGGCGTCGCTCCGGTCGCGGTCTACTTCGCGGCCTACATCCCGTTCTTCGCGACGGGCCACGATGTGGGCCAGTGGGTCGAGCTTCAGAAGCAGATCTTCTACTACCACACGCGTCTCACCGCGACGCATCCTTGGTCGTCGCGGTGGTGGCAATGGCCGCTCGCTCTTCGTCCGGTGTGGTACTGGACCGCAACGGCGGACGGCCATCGCGTGGCGAACGGTTTCGCCGCTCCGAATCCCCTGCTCTACGCCGCGTTCGTGCCCGCCATGATCTGGCTGGCGGCGAGCTGGCGCAAGATGACGGCCGCGCTCACCGTCGTCCTGATCGGGTTCTTCGGGCAGTGGCTTCCGTGGGCTTTGGTTCCCCGCATCGCATTCTCGTACCACTTCCTGCCGTCGGTTCCGTTCGGCGCGCTCGCGGCGGCCGCCGCCGTGCTGGCGCTCCACCGGCGCGGCGGCGCCTGGCGGTGGATCGGCTGGGGTTGGGTGGTCGCCGTTCTCGTGACGTTCATCTTCATCTACCCCATCCTCACGGGGCTCCCCTTGACCACTCCGGCGCTCGACCAGCGGCTTGTGCTTCCCGGCTGGCGACCGACCTAGCGCGGGGGGTTTCGCACCGCGAATACGTCGTAGTTCTCCGATCGCGCCACGTCGGGGTAGAGCGCCCGCCAAGCCTCGGGATCGGCGCCGAACCGGTTCCGCTCGTCGGGGCCGACGACGACATAATCGACGCGGAATGTCTCGATCAGAGCCCGCGAAACGGGAGAAAGCGTCAGGATCGACGCGACGTCCTTCCGACGCTCCGTCGTGTCGATCCCTTGGCTCCAGAGCCATCCCGTGTAGCTCATCAGTACCCGCCGTCCCGACAGCATGGGGATCGGATGGTTGCTCTGGAGCCCGACGGCGAACAGCGCGTGTGGGTCGGTGGTTTCGCGGATGCGGCGAGCAAGATCGATCTCTTCGACGGTCAAGAGCCGGTCTCGCTTGTGCCCTTTCGCCGCTTGATCCCAATTCTCCAGAACGCCGGAGAGAATCAACGAGACGACGATCAGAGCCGCGAGTGGACGTGTGACCGCGACCGGGCGAATGTCCCACAGCCGTGACAGGAGCGCGGCGACGAAGATCGATGCGGCCAGGTACCACCAGATGAGAACCTTCGTATTGTCCCAGTCCCACGGCTGGAAGACGAAGAGGTTGGCGAGCACGAACAGCGGCTGGAACGCGAGCAGGAACCGCCGGGCTCGAGGCGACACGAGTCCTTCCACGGCGAACGACGCGAGCAAGAGCGGCAAGAACAGTCCGAGGTTTTTCAGCCAGAACCAGAGCCAAGGGTCGGGCGGCGCGACCCACCCCGGCGCCCAACGCAAGGCTCCCGCGGCCCCCGCGGAGCCCCCTTGCTGCACCAGCAGCTGCGGCCCTGCGACGATCACCCACGTCGCCACGAAACCAAGCCACTTGCGCGTGGGAAAGGCCAATATCAGGAACGGGGTGAGGAGCGCCAGGGCGAGGAAGGTGCCGAGGTGTGCGTACGGCAAGAGTCCGGCGAAGAGTCCGGCGCTGACGAAGCCGGCAAGCCGGTCGCGTTCGAGCCCGAGGAACAGCACGCGCAGCGTCAAGAGCCCCAGGGGGAGCCCGTAGAGGAACCCGCGTTGCGGAGCGATCATCGCGAAGTAGACGTTGAGCCACCGGTACGTCGCCGCCTGGTGCGAGACGAGCGTCGTCCACCATGCGATCCCTCCCCCGAGCAGCAGGAGCAGCACGACCACGGCCGAGGGGGCGTGACCGAGACCGAGCCGCCTCGCGAACACGAAGACGCCGAGGGCGATGAACGAGGAGAAGACGAAGCTGTGGAGGGAGAGTGCCGTCCACGGCGCGAGCCCGAGCTTCACCAGAGCCGCTGTGGTCAGCGAGGTCAGGTAATGGTAGTTGAACGCATGCCCGGGAAAGCGCGGGTGCGCGGGGGGAAAGTTGTCGCCGTACGCGAACGAGCAGATGTCTCCCAAGTGCTGGGCGCTATCGGCCCAGAGGCTCCGTTGCGAGGCCCACAGCCCGTGGTCGTCCAGCGTGAGCGCCCCCGACCAGAAGAGGATCCATCGCAGGCCGAACGCGGCGAGGACGAGCATCGCGAAGACGGCGCCGGCGCCGAGCCGGCCTCGCGTCCAGCGCGGCCATGGCCTCGATATCGTCGAAACCAACAGACCGCCCGCGGCGACGGCGAGGACCAACGCCGCGTTGAGACCGAACACGCAGGCCAGCGCGAGGATCGCCCACGACGCGGCGACGGCGCCGAGCGGAACCCCGTAGGCGAGTTGCTCGACGACATCGAGCGAGGGTTCGAGGCGACGGAGGATGGCGACGCCGCACGCGCCGAAGCACACGAGCACCGCGAGCGAGAGCGCAAGCGCCACCATGGGCGCAGAAGCCTAATCTACTTTCGGCTGCGGAGGGGGAGGCACCCGCGGCAGGTCGAACCTGCCGCGGGTGGATTGAAACCTAGTCGCTGCAGAGATGGCCGACGTTCGCTTCCAGGCAAGCAGCGGCCGCCTGACGCGCGGCGTTGTCGTTGTTGCACTGCGGTTTGAGGTTGCAGAGCGTATCCGCCGAGCTGAGTCCGCAGTAATCCGGTCCGTACCACAGGCTCTGGTGGTTCTTCCAGAACCCGGGGCTGCACGGTGCGGACGACGGCGTCGGTGTGGGCGTCGGGGTCGGTGTGGGGGTCGGCGTGGGCGTGGGAGTCGGCGTCGGGGTCGGTGTGGGGGTCGAGGAAGAAACCTGCGCCTGGACGCGCGTGACCGAGGGGCTCAACGCGTTGAGCGCGACCAGCATTCCGATGGCCACGACGACGAGGCCTACGTTGTAGAGAACTCGCTTGCTCATGTTTCGTCTCCGGTGATGGATGGTCCCGAAGCTATACGATGAGGGCGGCTTTAGGACAATGGGTAGGCTCGCAAGCCTCGAGTCGGCCAGTGTAAGTAATGAAGTTGGTACGGCTTTTCGCTCTCTTCCGAGGTCTACGTGCGGCGGTCGAGACCACGGATCCTGAAAAGGAGCAGACCGGCGAGAAGCGTCACGAACAGAGTCGAGACCACGAGACCGACCTTGCGAAAACGGTGCTCGCGGATCGCTTCCGAGGTCGTGTTCCGCGCGGCCTCGAGCGTCGTCAACCCCTTCTTGGCGGTCTTGTCGAACTCGGCGCGATTGAAAGCGTGAATCTTGGAGCGCGCCTCGACGAGCACGTCGCCGACGCCCACGAGCTCGAATCGGACATCGGAGAGGTCGAGACCCCGCTCCTCGGCGGCGGCGACCGCCACGGTCGCTTCGTCGCGCTCGCGCTCGATGCGCACGATCTCGTCGTGGAAGTGCTGCGCGATCTCGTTGCACTCGGGACGCGCGAACTGGTCGTGGCAGGTCTTGCAGACATTCCCGGGCCCGGTACCGAGCATCGCGTCGGAGACGTTCGCGATGTCGTGCTTGCCGTGGCAGACCTCGCACTCGGGCCAGCCGTGTTTTTCGAACGCCGCCTTGTGCGGGCTGCCGTCGAAGAGCTTGCCGTTGTTCACGTGACAGTTACGGCAGATCTGCGACACCGAAGCCACCGCCGGCGGCATCGCGGCGTGATTCCCGTGGCAGTCGTTGCAGGCGGGAGCGCCGAGATCGTGCTTCTCGAGCAGCGCTTTGCCGTGGACGCTCTGGACGTACTTTTCGAGCTGGTCGGTGGGAAGCGGCGTCTTGCCGTCGTCGAGCTTGGCGCCGCTCATCGTCGCGGCATTGGCGTGGCAGCCCCCGCACGTGGCGGGGACGTTCGCCGGATAGACCTTCGACTTCGGGCTCGACGGCCTGCGGATGCCGTGCACGCCGTGGCAGGAGACGCACTGCGCCGCCCGCTCGTTGTGGCGGGTCAGCAGGGCGATGCCGTGCCGGCTCTCGCGATACTTCAGCATCTGGTCGATCGGCAGCGCCGGGTTGAAGCGGCGCATGAAGCCCGGCTGGCTGTGGCAGGCCTGGGTGCA
>JBGQLU010000157.1:0-8671 GCA_041500265.1 Acidobacteriota bacterium
AACATCTACGACGCCGCGTCGAAGCGCTGGCATCAGACGTGGGTCGATGCCTCCGGTTCCTTGGTGGTTCTGAACGGCGGGATCGTGGACGGGAAGATGGTCTTGGAAGGCCCCGGCTACGGCGCGAAGGGGGAGCCCGCGACCAACCGGATCAGCTGGGAGAAGCTCCCGGACGGCCGGGTGCGCCAGCTGTGGACCGTCTCGACCGACGGCGGGAAGAGCTGGACGACCTCGTTCGACGGGTACTACGGTAGGAAGTAGCTGGGGGCGGGGAGTTCAGAGTCGAGAGTCAAGGGTCGAGAGTCTGTGACTCTAAGCCCTTAACTCTCAACCCTAGACCACCGCCTCAGTACCGGTAATGCTCCGGCTTGTACGGCCCCTCGGCCGGGATGCCGAGATACTTCGCCTGCTCGTCGGTGAGGCGGGTCAGCTTCACGCCCAGGTGGTCGAGGTGCAAGCGAGCGACCTCCTCGTCCAGCTTCTTGGGAAGCGTGTAGACCTTCCGCTCGAGCTTCGACGCGTTCTCCTGCAGCTCGAGCTGCGCCAGCACCTGATTGGTGAACGACGCCGACATCACGAAGCTGGGATGTCCGGTCGCGCAGCCGAGGTTCAGCA
The DNA here is from genome assembly GCA_041500265.1 of Acidobacteriota bacterium. Classification (GTDB taxonomy): domain Bacteria; phylum Acidobacteriota; class Polarisedimenticolia; order Polarisedimenticolales; family DASRJG01; genus DASRJG01. The sequence continues at coordinate 616 of JBGQLU010000157.1, forward strand.
GGCGTCCTTCCGCCAGAACGAGGATGGAACGGCCCGTGGGGAACACCCACTCGTCGTACTGCGGCTTGATGTTGACCTTGTTGATCCCGGGGACCTTCTTCAGGCCCGCCATGTCGATCTCGTTGTCGAAGTGGCCGATGTTGCCCACGATCGCCTTGTCCTTCATCCGCCCCATGTCGGCGGCGGTGAGGATCGACTTGTTCCCGGTCGCGGTGATGAAGATGTCGGCCCGCTCCAGGACCGCTTCCTTGGTCGTGACCTCGTACCCTTCCATCGCCGCCTGGAGCGCGCAGATCGGGTCGATCTCGGTGATCACGACGCGGCATCCTTGGCCGCGGAGCGCCTGCGCGCATCCCTTGCCGACCTCTCCGAAGCCGAAGATGACCGCGAGCTTTCCGCCGAGCATGACGTCGGTCGCGCGGGCGAGGCCGTCCGGAAGGGAGTGCCGGCAGCCGTAGATGTTGTCGAACTTGCTCTTGGTGACCGAGTCGTTGACGTTGATCGCCGGGAAGAGAAGCGTGCCGGCCTCCATCATCTGGTAGAGGCGGTGGACTCCCGTGGTCGTTTCCTCGGACACGCCGCGGATCGCCTTGGCGACGGTGCGCCAGCGGTTCGGGTCCTTTTTCATCTCCTCGCGGATGAGATCGAGGATGACGCCCCATTCCTCGGAGTCGTTCTCGGCGTCGAACGCGGGGATCTTCCCCTGGGCTTCGAATTCGACTCCCTTGTGGATCAGCAGCGTCGCGTCACCGCCGTCGTCCACGAGAAGCGTCGGGCCGCTCCCGTCCGGCCAGAGGAGCGCCTCGCTGGTGCACCACCAGTACTCGGTGAGCGTCTCCCCCTTCCAGGCGTACACCGGGATCCCGCGCGGCCGCACGGCGGTGCCGCCGGCCTCGGGGCGGCCGACGACGACGGCGGCGGCGGCGTGATCCTGGGTCGAGAAGATGTTGCACGACACCCAGCGCACGTCGGCGCCGAGATCGGCGAGCGTTTCGATCAGGACGGCGGTCTGCACGGTCATGTGCAGGCTCCCCATGACCTTGGCACCCGCGAGCGGCTTCTTGGCGGCGTACTTCGCACGCACCGCCATCAGCCCGGGCATCTCGTGCTCGGCGAGGCGGATTTCCTTCCGCCCGAGCTCGGCCAGGGCGAGGTCGGCGACCTTGTAAGGGGTTCGGCCGGCCTTCACGGCGGCGTCGAACGGGTGGACGGTCAGGAATGCGGTCGGGGTCATCGGGTCCTCCTTGGATCGGAACGGGTCATGAGTTGGGGGACGGAGCGCGCCGCCTCGGCGGCGGCCTTACGGGCGCGCGCGGCGAAGAGGGCGGGCCCCTTTGCCTTCGGGTCGGCGGGAAGAGGAAGGACGCGGACGTCCTGAAGTCCGGCCTCCGCGAGCCAGCGCTCGACGGCGGCGGGATCGAAGCCGAGCCAGAGGTGGCCCATCTGCGTGCGGTATTCCTCGCGGTCGTGCGGGAACATGTCCACGAGCACGAGGCGCCCGCCGGGGGCGAGCGCGCGCGCGACGTCCTTGACGGCGCGGGCCGGGTCGGCGACGTGGTGGAGGACGAGGAACATCGTGGCGGCATCGAGCGCGCCGTCCTCGATCGGCAGCTTTTCGATCGCGCCGGCGCGGAGGTCCACGTTGGCGTGATCGTGCAGGCGCTTCTTCGCCGCCTTCAGCATCGCGGGGGAGGCATCGACGCCGATCACCTTGCGGACGAACGGGGCGAGCGCTTCGGTCACCTGGCCGGTGCCGCAGCCGAGATCGCCGACCACGGCGTCGTCGTCCAGGAGGCCGAGAAGCGCGGGAAGGAAGAAACGCCGCCCGAAGAGATCGTCGCGCAGCGCGTCCCATCGGTCGGCGCCGGCGCGGAAGAATTCCTCGGAGCGCGAGCGCCGCGCGGTGAGCACCGGCCCGAGGCGGCGCTCGTCCTGGAGTGCCGAGAGCGTGCCGGCGATTTCCTTTCGGACGAGGAGCCAAAGCGCCCGCGCGGGGGCGTCGAGCCTCGCCCCCGGCATCGCGTAGCGGCGATTGGTGCCTTCCGCCCGTGAGGTGACCCAGCCGGCCCCGAGGAGTTCCTTCAGGTGGCGGCTGACCGTCGATTGCGGCGCCTGCACGACGGAGCAAAGCTCGCCGACCGTCAGCTCGTTCCGTTCGAGGACGAGCAGGAGGCGGCCCCGCATCGGGTCGCCGAGCACCGCCATCTGGGCGAGAAGGTCCGGGTTCTTCCGCATTCGTTCCATCCGTGTATGCGGATACAAGGTTAGACCATTTTCCCGATCTGTCAAGCCCCATCGGGGGCAGAATGCGGTGGTGATGCGAGCCTTGGCGACCGCCGCCCTCGTCCTTGCCGTCTTTGCCGGCCTCTCCGCCGCCCCGGCCGCCCCGTCGGCGAAGGTCGTTCCCCGGTTCACCGCCTACTTCACCTCCGCCTTCACCGACGCCGCGTACCAGAAGGTGGCGGCCGACAAGGTGCTCAAGGCCTGGAAGCCCGCGGCCGGCGCCCCGGTCGGGAAGAAGATCGTGCTGATCGCGCTGATCGCGCAGGACGGGAAGCTGGCGGGCCTAAGGGACAACGGGACGACGGGGTTCAAGCCGTGGGACGACGCCGCGACGAAAGCGGTGATGACGGCGGCGCCCTTCCCCCCGCTCCCGAAGTCGTGGACCTACGGCACCCTCGAGGTGCACTTCCACTTCGAGGCGGCGGCCAAATAGCTCAGGCGGGGTGCCGCGTCCGGGTGACCCGCCACGCCACGAACCAGGCGACCACGAGCAACGCCGCCGCGAGGAGATAGGGCGCTCCTGGAAGGCGCACGCCGGCCCCCTCGCGGATGAAGTGGGCGAAGGTCAGCGTGAAGAGGAACGGGCCGATCAGGCCGGTGATCCCCATCAAGCTACTGTTGGCCCCTTGGAGCTGACCTTGTTCCGTGGGCGCCACCCGCCGTGTCATCAGCCCCTGCGCGGCGGGGCCGAACAGTCCCATGAACGAGAAGACCGGGACAGCGGCCCACAGTGCACCCGCGGTGGGCGCCAACCCGAAGGCGGCAAACCCCAACGCACCGAAAGTCAGCCCCGTGAGAAGGGTTCGCTTCTCGCCGATCGCCGCGACGATCCGACGCACGAGCCAGCCCTGAACGGCGACCCCGCAGATGCCGACGCCGGCCAGGGTGAGGCCGACCGTTTGCTCGCTCCAGTGGTAGCGGTAGCCGGTGTAGAGGACGAAGACGCTGGGAAGGGACTGGTGCGCAAGGAAGAAGAGGATGTAGACGGCGGCGAGGCCGGACAATTCGGGGTGGGAGCGCAATAGCGTCAGCGAGCCCACCGGATTGGCACGCTTCCAGGAAAAGTGGCGCCGGTTCTCGCGGGACAACGATTCGGGCAGGACGAAGAGACCGTACGTTGCGTTGAGAAGCGTCAATCCCGCGGCGACCCAGAAGGGGAGGCGGGGGTTGATCCCGCCGAGAAGCCCGCCGAGGGCGGGGCCGAGCACGAACCCGAGACCGAAGGCGGCGCCGATCATGCCGTATCCGGCAGCGCGCTTTTCGGGGGGCGTGACGTCCGCGATGTAGGCCCCGGCGGTCGTGAAGCTCGCCCCGGTGATCCCCGAGATCACGCGCCCGACGAAGAGCCACGACAGCGTCGGCGCCAGCGCCATGACGATGTAATCGAGCCCCAATCCGAAGTTGGCAAAGAGGATCACGGGACGGCGCCCGAACCGATCCGACAGCGCCCCCAGGATGGGTGAGACGAAGAACTGCATCAGCGCCCAGACGGTTCCGAAGAGCCCGAAGATCTCGGCCGCCCGGGCGGTGTCCCCGCCGAGGAACCCTTCGACCAGCTTCGGGAGCACGGGGATGACGACGCCGAGGGCGAGAACGTCGAGCACGACGGTCACGAAGATGAAGGCGACGGCGGCGCGCCGGCGGCCCGGCGTCGCGCCGGTCGAGGGGATCGGGTCCACGGGTCCTCCGGAACGGAGACGAGCGCGGGAGTTTAGCGCGCCCAGCGGTCAGGCTTGGGCCCGCCCGAGCCCGTGACGCCGATTCGCGTCGGCGATCATCGCCCGGATGTAGCGCACCGTGGCGACCGCCCTCGCGACGCGCCCGAGCGGAAAGCGGACACGATCGCCCGAAGGAAACCGTCCGCGCACGTCGGCGAGAAGCGGCCTCCACTGGGGATACCGCGTGTCCAGCAGCTCCGCGGCTGCCCCCTTCGAGATCATCGTCCCCGTGTCGAGGGTGTGGACGACGCGGGGAAGGGTCAAGACGGCGAAATCGACCGGCTCGTCGAAGAGGTAGAGGAGCGGTTGCCTTGCCTTCTTCGCCCAGTAGACGTTGAGGTTGAAGTCCATCTCGGCGAAGACGTCGTCCGCGGGCACCGGGGGCACGAGCTCGCGGGCCGGCGGGCCGGCGAGCGCGATGCCGTGCTCGCGCAGCATGTGGCGCGCGGTGGCCCCGACCCGGTGGCCGCCGCGTCGGAGACGCCCGAGCTTGACGTACGGGCACGATCGACTCAGCTTTCGATCTTCGAGCGCCTTCCGAGACACGTACATGCCTTCGAGAAGACGGCACAGAGGAACGTGCCGGATCAGCTCCCGATGCAGGCGGTCGATCCGCTCGCGATCGGTCGCCACGACCTCGCGCGACAAGATGACGATGAAGTCGACGTCGCTCGTTCCGTGGCGATAGTCCCCGAGAGCGAGCGAGCCGTGGACGTAGGCGCCGGTGAGGTCTGGCCCGAACTCCGCGGCGAGACGCTCCGAAAATCGATCGAGAGCCGGCCGGACGACGTCCGGGAGGAGGTCGGTCACGACGCCCATCGTAACCCTCCGGACCGGAGCGGTCCTGAATCGACGTATTTCGATATTGACGAACGTCGATATACCGCGTACCTTGTCGGCGTCATGAGCACATCACTGACGGTTCGTGGTCCGAGCGGAAAAAAGCTCCGCCCGGTTTCTCTCGGGCCGTACGCGAAGATCTTCCGGGCCCTCGGGGACGAAACGCGGATGGAGATGATCGCGCTCCTCGCGGCCGCGGAGGGCGAGTTGTGCGTCTGCGAGATCGAGGGCCACTTCGACCTCGCGCAGCCCACGATCTCACACCATCTGCGCCTCCTGCGGGAAGCGGGGATCGTCACCTCCGAGCGCCGCGGCGCTTGGGTCCACTACGCTCTCGACAAGGACGCGGTCGAGCGGATCAAGGAATTCTCATCTCTCCTGAGGAGTCGAACATGAGCACCCCGTTGCAGCAGATCGTGAGCGAGCGTTACGGCCAGGCGGTCAAGGGCGTCCTCGAGGGCAAGAAGACTGCGTCGTGTTGCGGATCGAAGGCGTCGGACCTCGAGCGGATCGACCCGATCACCCGCGACCTTTACACCAACCACGAAACCGAAGGGATCCCCGCCGAGGCGATCATCGCCTCGTTCGGCTGCGGGAACCCCACCGCGCTCGCCGAACTCGCACCCGGCGAAACGGTCCTCGACCTCGGCTCCGGCGGCGGCATCGACGTGCTGCTGTCGGCGAAGCGAGTCGGCCCGACCGGCAAGGCGTACGGCCTCGACATGACGGACGAGATGCTGGAACTCGCGAACCGCAACAAGACCGCCGCCGGCGCGACCAACGTCGACTTCTTGAAGGGGACGATCGAGTCGATTCCGCTCCCCGACGCCTCGGTGGACGTCATCATCTCGAACTGCGTGATCAACCTCGCCGCCGACAAGGACCAGGTGCTCCGCGAAGCGTTCCGCGTCCTCCGTCCCGGCGGCCGCTTCGCCGTTTCGGACATCGTTCTTCGCCGCGAGCTTCCCGCCGAGGCGCGCGCCTCGATGGAGCTCTGGACCGGCTGTGTCGCCGGCGCCCTCACGGAACCCGAGTACCGCGCCAAGCTCGGCGCCGCCGGTTTCCACGACATCGGCATCGAGCCGACGCGGATCTACACGAAGGACGACGCCAAGGACATGGCCGCCGGCTCCTGCTGCGGCAGCGACACCACCGTCATGATCGAGGCGCTCGACGGCGCGATCATGAGCGCGTTCGTGAGGGCGAAGAAGGGGTAGGCGGAGAACAGGGGACTTAAAATCCCCTTCCCGCAAGGGAGTGCTGGTTCGAGCCCAGCCTCCGGCACAAGATCCCATGGCCCACCGTCTTGCGATGGAAGGCAGCCCGCAGTATGTTCTTACCGGTAAGACGGAGGGCGGATCATGGGAATGGTGGCGACTACACGAATGTCCTCGAAAGGCCAGGTTGTCATTCCGGAAGATGTCCGCAAGGCGCTCGGGCTCGAGGTCGGCGCCCAATTTGTCGTGATGGGTGACGGGGACACGGTGGTGCTGAAGCGAATCGCCGCTCCCGCCAAGAGTGAGTTGCGAGCAATGATCGGCAAGGTCCGTTCGCAGGCCCGCCGCGCTGGAGTGAAGCCCTCGGACGTGGGGGAGGCCATCCGACGTGTCCGTCGGGGGCGATGAGAGTCGTACTCGACACGAACGTCGTCATCTCCGGGATCTTCTTCGGCGGACTGCCGTCCCAGGTCCTCACCGCTTGGATCGACGACGCGTTCGATCTCGTCGTTTCGACGGACGTCCTCGAAGAGTATCGCTATGTGGCGGGTCGCATCAGTGAGAAGTTCCCTGGTGTCGAGATCGGCCCGGTGCTCGACCGAATCGCTTTGCACGCTCCTCTTGTCGTGCCGGTGGATCTTCCGGCTGATGCGTGCACGGATCGGAACGACATCAAATTCCTCGAATGCGCAGTGGTGTGTGGGGCCGAATACGTGGTCAGCGGCGACCGGGCGCTGCTCCGGTCATCCGGCTACGAGGGCATCGTGGTCGTGACGCCCTGAGAATTCGTCGGGAAACGATTGCGGCGTTAGACGTCCCCGAGGCACGCGGGCTAACAAGGAGATCCCATGAGTAGCAAGAAGACTTGGTTCATCACGGGAGCCGGCCGTGGCATGGGCGTCGATTTCGCCAGGGTCGCGCTGGAAGCCGGCCACGCAGTTGTCGCCTCGGCCCGGGACAGCGCCCGCGTGACCAAGGCGTTGGGTCGGTCGAATGACCTGCTGGCGGTGATGCTGGACGTCACCAAGCGCGCCGATGCCGAGGCGGCGGTGCGGTCCGCTGTCGACCGGTTCGGCCGCATCGACGTGCTGGTCAACAACGCAGCCAGCTTCTACGCGGGCTACTTTGAGGAGCTAACGCCGGAGCAGATGGAGCGGCAGTTGGCGGCGAGCCTCTTTGGCCCTATGAACGTCACGCGCGCCGTTCTGTCGGTCATGCGCAAGCAGCTCTCTGGGCACATCATTTCGATCTCCTCGACGGCGGGCCTCGTCGGCTTCGAGTTCGGCTCGGCCTACGCCGCGTCGAAGTTCGGCGTCGAGGGCTGGATGGAGTCACTGCACGCCGAGGTCGCGCCGTTCGGCATTACCACGACCATCGTCAACCCGGGGTTCTTCCGCACGGAGCTGCTTACGGAGCAATCTACGAACTACGCCGAGCCGTCGATCAAGGACTACGACGAGCGCCGAGCGAAGCAGCTCGAATTCTGGAAGGCGCAAAATGGCCGGCAATCCGGCGACCCTGCCAAGCTCGCGCGCGCGCTCATGACGATCGCCGCCCTGGAACCACCGCCTCGGCGCTTTATCGCCGGCGCCGACGCCGTTGCCACCGCGGAACAGGTTGCCGCCGACCTGAAGGCCCAAACCGACGCGCACCGGGAGCTATCGCGGTCACTAGCGTTCGACTGAGCTGTCGGCCAAGTTCATCGCCACTTGCTCGCTCAATCGGTCACGCTCAGGTGTCCACCTGGGTGTCCATAACCCTCGCAAAATACGGTCGCTATCCGTAACCCTCGTAATGAGAAAAGGCAACGAGTCAACAAAACGTTGACCCGTCGCCTCTTCTTTCCCGTCTTAAAATCCCCCTCCCGCAAGGGAGTGCTGGTTCGAGCCCAGCCTCCGGCACCAGCACCGCGAAGGGGTCACCGCGGCCGAACGGTATACTCATGGTTATGCGAACGACCGCTGTGCTCGCCTCCGACACGTCGCTCGAAGCCGAGCG
>JBGQLU010000158.1:0-8659 GCA_041500265.1 Acidobacteriota bacterium
AATCTCGTCGCCGGCGTGGATCGGCGCGGTCGTCCGCCAGAGCCGGATCGGGTCCGAGTCGAGTTGCTTCTTCAGGTCGAACCCCTTCTCCTGGCCGCTGAACGCGAACGCCACCGCCGACCCGGCGGAGACCCGCATCTTGATCTCGATCGAGTGGAGCGTGTCGGCGTCGGTCGGCGCCCCGGTCCATTCGAGGTGGAGCACGGGGGTCGCGGAGGTCGCCTTCCCCGCAATCTTGCCGTCCACGACCTGGAAGTCGGCGACGCCCGGACCCGCCTTGAACTCTTTCAGCGGGAGGAGCCGGCCGGGTTCCGCGCCGGGGGGGAGGGGAGACGGCGCCGCGGCCGGCGGCACGTACAGTCCGGCGAGGCTAATGGCGGCTGGCGGAGGCGCCGTACGGGACCGGCAGGCCGAGGCGACGACGAGCAATGCGGCAGCGAGCAGACGGCGCCTGACGGACATACCACCCCCCATGGGAAAGCCCTCCGAGTATAGGGCTTACCGGGGTCGATCGATCGCGTCAACAAGCCCAGCCATGCTGGTTACTTCCAGATCGGGCCGGACTCCCACCGGAAGCGCCAAACCCACGTTCCGCCTGCGGCTCGGGCGGTTCACCCACACGGTCGTGAACCCCAGCGCCTTGGCCGGGACGTGATCGTGATACAGGCTCTGGGCGACGTGGAGGACTTCGCTCGCGGTCGCGCCGAGCTTTTCGAGGGCGAAGCGGAAGTTCCTGGGGGACGGCTTGTAGCTTCCCACCTGTTGCGCGGTGATCACGTCGTGGAAAGGAGACCCGAGGGTCCGATTCGTCATCGCGAACAGGTCGTCGTCCACGTTGCTGATCACGGCGAGTTTGTAACGCCCCTTCAGGCGAGCCAAGGCCTCGATCGTGTCGGGAAAAGGCGGCCAGCCGCCGATCGAGTCGGGCAGCGCGTCGAGGTCGCGCTCCGTCGGCGTGATCCCCGATCGGGTCGCGATCCCCGCCGTCACAGCGCGCAAGACCTCGCGGTAGCGCTTGTACGGCCCCTCCTCCTGGGCCGCCTCGAGCTCGGCGTACAGGTCGAGGACGCGACTCTCGTCGGCCGACGCGCCGTGTCGCTCGAACATCGCGCCGAGCGCTCGAAGGATTCCCGTCTCCCAGTCGATCAGCGTCCCGTAGCAATCGAAGGTGAGGTGGGTGAATCGGCAGAAGTCGATCATCTCATCGAGTGTATCAGCGGCGCCGACGGCGTCTTACGTTGAAATAGTGTTCATATTTTCAACATCATGGTATCGTCTCGAACATGGCCAAGCTACCCCGATCCCACGCGATTTCCCGGGACGATCAGCTCTCCGCCCTCGTCTCCTGGGCTCGTCAGGAACTCCTGGACGTCCTGTCCCGCATGGGGGCCTCGTCGGTCACCGAGATCGCGGCGACGCTCGGGCGCCCACCGGACGCCCTCTACTACCATCTGCGCTCGCTGGTGCGTGTCGGCCTGGTCGAGAGCGCCGGATTTCGGCGGCGCGCTGGACGAGAGGAGGCGCTGTTCCGCACCGTCGCCCCCGAGATCATGATCCGCTACGGGCCTCCCTCGGCCGCGCGCGACCGGCGGCTGACGGGCATCGTCGGCTCGATGCTCCGGCTCGGCGCGCGGGACTACCGGCGGGCGCTCGACAGCCCCGAGGTCGTCGTCACCGGGTCCAGGCGCGAGCTGTGGGCGCTCAGGACCACGGGATGGCTTTCCCCGGCGCAGATCGCGACCGTGAACCGGAACATTCACCGGCTGATGGGCTCGGTGTCGAAGCCGCGGGGGCGCGGCCGGCTGTACGGCGTGACCGTGTTGCTCACCCCTCTGGACCATCGCGCGCGCAAGGGCGCTCGTGGCGCCCGTGGGGCCAGCCGGTGACCCGCGGCCGGTCGCTCCCTTTCGTCGCTTTCACGGCGTTCCACGTCGTCGCGAGCCTCCCCTCGTTCGGCTCGCCCTGCCCGTCAGGGGCGTTTCTCACGCAGGAATCGGGAGTCCTGGCCGCCGTTGACTGGGTCGACCAGCGGGGCGACGAGGTCAGGACGCGCAGCGTGCTCACGCAGTCCCGCGTCATCGACGCGACCATCACGCTCCGCTCGGACGAGACGGCGGTCCGCTCCTCCGTCGTCCTTTCGATCGCGGGAGGGGAACCCGAGGCTCCCAAGACCCGCGAGCTCGGCCTAGGGGCGATCTACTGGTCGGACATGATCCCGAGCTCCATCGAACAGGCGGTTCGAAGAGCCCGCGTCATCGGACAGGCGGCCGTGCGCATTCCGGCGGCTTCGCTTTATTCCGACGCCCGCGGCGACATCGACGTCCTGCGGCGCGACGCAACCGATTGGACGGTGGCCTACCGCGGAAAGCGGTACGAGGTGCTCACCGACGACAACGGCTGCTTGATCGCCGCCACGCTACCCTCTCACGGCGTCGTCATCGAGCGGCGCTCCGATTTCAAGCCGGACCAGTACCCGCTCTGGGCGCCCCACGCGGCGCCGCCGGATGGCGCCTATCGCGCCCGGCCCGTGAGCATCGGAGCACCCGGGGGGCACGTGCTCGCCGGGACCCTGACCTCGCCGGCGCATGGAGGCGGGTCCCTCCCCGCCGCGGTGCTGATCACCGGCCTTTCGCCGAACGAGCGCAACAACGGCATTCCGCCGTGGATGCCGCTCCGGGACGTCGCCGACGCGCTGACGCGGGTGGGAATCGCGGTGCTGCGCGTCGACGATCGCGGCGTCGGCGAGTCGACCGGGGATCATGCGCCGTCGACGACGTTCGACGAGGCCGACGACGTCCGCGCCGAGGTCCTCTGGCTCCGGACGCAGCCCGGGATCGACCGTCGACGGATCGCGCTCGTCGGCTACAGCGAGGGTGGGCTGATCGCTCCGATGGTGGCGGCCGACGACCCATCGATCGCGGCCGTCGTGACGCTGGCCGGCCCCGGCGTGCCGGGCCCGGAGGTCGCCCGGTACCAGATCGAGGCCGCCGTCGTCGGCGACTCCGCGATCGCCCCCGCCGACCGGGAGAAGGAGATCGCACGACAGCTCGCGGAGGATCTCACGCCGCGCGAGGCCTCCTATCTGGGCATCGACCCTCTCGCGTACGCGAGGCGCGTTCGTTGTCCGGCGCTGATCGTGCAGGGGAGCACCGACCAGCACATTCCCTTGCGCTCCGCGGAGCGAATTGCCGCCGCCATGCGCGCGGGAGGGAACACCGACGTCACCGTGCGGATCGTCCCGGAGGTGAGCCACGCCCTCCTGCCCGATCCGGGAGGGCTCCAGAGCGGGTGGGTCTTCCTGCCCGCGTTTCGAACCTCGCCCGAGGTTCTCGACGTGATGACGCGGTGGGCCCAGGCCCGGTTGGCGCGCGAAGGTGCCAAGACGAGAAGAGCCTCAACCTCGCCGTGACGACCCGTCGCCCGCCGTCAGTTCGGCATCCCCGTTCCCCAGAAATTCGCCTCGAAGAACGGGCCGTAGTCTTTGCCGGTCAGCACGCGTAGCAGCTCGATGGCGAGCGTCGTCGAGCCGCACTTGCCGCGAAGCGTCTTCTGATACGACTTGAGGAACGTGAGGAACTTCTCGTCGCCGATCTCATCATTGAGGCGGGAGAGCAACCACGGCCCCTTCGCGTACAGGAGCCCCACCCGGTAGGATTCGTAGGTCGGAATGTCCCGAAACGTGATGCGGTCGGCGAGGGCGATCGGGGCGACGTGCGAGGCTTCCTTCCCCCGCACCTTCCAGCTCGCCTTCAAGTTGTCGAGCCGGCCCTTGCCCTGCGCGCGCTTCACCATCAGTCCGGCGCAGTACTCGGCGAACGACTCGGAAAGCCAGCGTTCGTTCGGATTCGGGACGCGCACCGCATGTCCCCACCACTGGTGCGCGATCTCGTGAGCGAATCGCTCGTTGATCCCCTCGGTGTAGATCTGCTTCAGATCCTCGGGAAGCAGCAGGTCGAACGCTTCGTTCGTGATGAGCATCACTCCGAGCGGCGCCTGTCCCCAGCCAAGGTCGTTGACCTGGACGATGTTGAATTCCGAGTTCGGGAACGGACCGAGGAATCGCTCGAAGTGGCGGATCATGCCGAACGCCAGCTCCGTCAGCTGGGTTTGCGAGCGCGGGTTCTTCGCAGCGTACGTCGAGACCCGCACCGTCAATCCGTCCCGCGTCTCCTCGCTGGAGGAGTACTTTCCCGCCACGACGGCAAGGAGATCGGTCGGGAGGTCGGATCGAACTTCCACGACGTTGTCTTCGCCGTCCTCGGCCCTGCGGACCGTGGTTCCGGAGGCGAACGCTCGGAACGGCTTCTTGACCCGGATGAGCCCATGGGACGTGTACTGCGCGCCGGAACGCTCCGGTTGTGGAAAGATCTCCGCGCCTTCGAGGATCCAGTAGTTGTCCCCGTTGGGACGAACGAGGTAATTACCCTCGACGTGGAACACGACGTCCGGGGCCTCGCCCTTCGCCAGGGAGCGTGCGAGATCCACGATCACGTAACCCCGAGCCTGGTCGAAGTCCAACGGGCCACCCTTCCCGTCCGTGACCGAGGCGACCCGGTAGGTTCGCTCGCTGGACTCACCCGGGCCGCTCGACGTCAAGATGCGGCCCGGGAGCTCGAACCGAAGGACTCGGATCCCGTCCCTCGCCGGCACGATGGTGGTGCGCGCCTGGATCGCGACCGAGTCGCCCCCCGAGGCGGTCAACTCGTAGTCGACCGCCGTGACCGAGAACGGAGCCGGGACCGGCACGCGGCGATCCCGCGCGATCGGCTGTTCCGAGAGGATCGTCGACCTGAGTTCCCGCCGGACCTCGCGATCCGACGTCACGTACTCTCCGAGGATCTCGAGCGACTCGGATCGTTCGTCCGTCGGCTCGAAGGTGTAGAGCAGAGGGCCGTCGCCCTCGCCGAGCTCGACGCGCACCGCCGGGGTCGTCCATCGGTCGAGAGCGGCCGCGGCGAAAAGGTGCGGCGTCGACAGTCCACCGTAACGCGCGAACGCGGTGCGGTGCTTCTGGAAAGCGGAAACGGGCGCCTCGGTGTCGGCGCCCGCGAGGGCCGGGAGAGCGCCGGACGACGCGGCGAAGAAGACCGTCCGAGCCGAGCCGGTCACCGCGAGGGACCCGCCGTCGACGTCCTTGACCTCGACACGGCCTTCGGACTTTGCGTTGAAGCGGAGAACCGGGTATTCGATCCGGTCGCGGGAGAGGTAGCGAAAGGACGCCGTCCCCGAGTAGAACCATCCGATCTTGGCCTCGCCGGCCAGGACCGGGCAGGCGACTCCGGTGCCGAGCGCGATTTCGAGGTCGGCGTGCGCGAGCTTTCCGTCCCGGACGGCCACGCACGGACCGCCGAGCTTGGGATCCGCAAAGGCCCCGACCAGGGTCTTCATCTCGCCGGCGGCGAACACGTTCGAAGCGCGAGACAAAGCGACAGCGGCGAGGAGGAGAGCGCGAAGCGAACGATGCGGCATGATCCCTCCGTGGCTCGGCGAGTCTACTCCTCGACGTTCCTTTCTTGACAGCCCGCGCCACGGGTCCGTAGCCTGACGGCGCCGCACGGGGGACCATGCCGAAATCCGGGCGTCATCGCCTCGAATCCCGATACGCGCCTCAGGTCGCGGTGGTCGGCCTTGCGCTGGTCGTCGTGACGCTCGTCGTCTTCGGGAGCGTTCTTCCGAAGACCTTCATCAACTACGACGACGATGTCTACGTCACCGCGAACCGGCACGTTCAGGAGGGGCTCACCGGAGGCTCCATCGCGTGGGCCTTCACGACGACCGAGGCTTCGAATTGGCACCCGCTGACGTGGCTATCGCACATGCTGGACGTGCAGCTCTACGGCCTCGATGCAGCCAAGCATCACTGGACCAGCCTGCTGCTTCACGCAGCGAACGCGGCGCTGCTCTTCCTCGTCCTCGTCCGGATGACCGGCGCCCTCTGGCGAAGCGCCGCCGCGGGCGCGCTGTTCGCCCTCCACCCGCTGCACGTGGAGTCGTTCGCGTGGATCGCGGAGAGGAAGGACGTCCTGAGCACCCTCTTCTGGTTGCTGACGCTCGCGGCGTGGCTCCGCTTCCTGGAGGCGAGATCGGCCGGCCGGTACGCCGCCGTCGTCGCCCTGTACGCCCTCGGGCTGATGGCCAAGCCGATGCTGGTGACGTTGCCGTTCGCCCTCCTGCTCCTGGACGTCTGGCCGCTCGGGCGATGGACGTCGTCGTGGGCCGGACTCGTGAGGGAGAAGGCGCCGCTCTTCGTGATGTCGGCCGCATCCTGCGTCGTGACTGCGGTCGCGCAGCGGAACGGTGGCGCGCTCCAGGGGTTCGAGCATTTTCCATTTTCCGATCGGCTCGCGAACGCGATCGCGAGCTGTGCCACGTATCTCGGCAAGACGGTCTGGCCGGCGTCGCTCGCCGTCTTCTACCCGCACCCTCATGTCGGGCTCCTGACCTGGAGGGTCGCCGGATCGGCGCTTGCGATCGCCGCTCTGACCGTGCTCGCGATCAGGACGGCGCGCTCCTACCCGTTCGTCGCCTTCGGCTGGTTCTGGTACCTCGGCACGCTCGTCCCGGTGATCGGCCTCGTGCAGGTCGGCGGGCAGGGGATGGCCGATCGCTACACCTACGTGCCACTGATCGGCGTTTTCGTGGCGGTCGCCTGGGGATTGGGCGAGGTGGCGGAGGCGAGTCGGCTCTACACGAACACCGTCGCCGTCGGGGCCTGCGTCTGCCTCGCGGCCTTCCTCTTCGTGGCCCGCGTCCAGCTCGGGACCTGGGCCGACCGCGAGACGCTCTTCCGGCACGCGCTCGCCGTCACTTCGGACAACTGGCTGGCGCATCACAACCTGGGGACCATCCTGTTCAATCAGGGGAAGCCCGACGAGGCGATCGTTCAATTGAACGAGACCCTTCGCCTTCAGCCGAACCACACCGAGGCCCACTACAACTTGGGTCTCGCGCTGGAGCGGGTGGGGAAGCACGCGGAAGCGATCTCGGAGTTCGAGCGAGCGCTGGCCCTCCGGCCCACCTTCGCCAAGGCCCACAACAACATCGCCATCATCCTGGCCGGCGAAGGCCGGACCGACGAAGCGATCGGTCACCTCCACGAGGCGATACGGATCGACCCGCTCGCCGAGAAGGCCTACTTCAACCTCGGGAACGTGCTGTTCCAGACCGGACGCGCGGCCGAGGCGGTCGACGCGTTCGAGCACGCCCTGAAGCTCAAACCGGACGACGGCGCGGCGGCGGCGAGTCTGCGGGAGGCGCGGGAGACCCTCTCCCGGCGGCCGTGACCGCGGAACGCTAGAATCGACGGCTACCCGATTGCTCGAGCCGGAGGCGTCCATGTCGATTCGACCGATCAAGCGGCTGGTGAAGGCGAAGCCCACGATGGAGGGGGCGGGGGTCCACCTGCGCCGGGCCTTCGGGTTCGGCAACACGTCGGACTTCGATCCGTTCCTCCTCCTCGACGACTTCCGCAACGACGATCCCGACCTGTACCGGGCCGGATTCCCATGGCATCCCCACCGTGGGATCGAGACGATCACCTACGTCCTGGCGGGGTCGGTCGAGCACGGGGACAGTCTCGGCAACCGCGGCGCCATCGCGCCGGGAGACGTGCAGTGGATGACCGCGGGGAGCGGGATCATCCACCAGGAGATGCCCAAGGGGGACGCCCAGGGGCAAATGCACGGCTTCCAGCTCTGGGCGAACCTGCCGTCCTCGTTGAAGATGACCTCGCCCCACTATCAGGAGGTGAAGTCGAACGACATCCCCGACGTCACCGACGACGACGGCACCCACGTGCGGATCATCTGCGGGAAGCTCTGGGGCACGTCCGGCCCCGTCGACGGGATCGCCGCCGAGCCGAACTACTTCGACGTCTCGGTTCCACCCCGGAAGCGGAAGACCCTCCCCGTTCCGACCACGCGCCACGCCTTCGCCTACGTCTTCGGCGGCTCGGGGACGTTTTGCAACGCCTCCGGCCCGCTCGCGGTGCCCACCGAAGGGGTCGGCTGGTCGGACACGAATCCGTCCGCCGAAGTCGACAACCGCTCGCTGGTTCTCTTCGATCGCGGCGACGAGGTCACCGTGGAGGCCGGGGAAGAGGGGATCCGCTTCCTTCTCGTGTCCGGCAAGCCGCTCGGAGAGCCCGTCGCCTGGTACGGCCCGATCGTGATGAACACCCAGGACGAGCTCCAGAAGGCGTTCGACGAGTTCCACGCGGGGACGTTCCTGAAGCACGGAAAGGCGCCGCGGCGGTAGGGTTGCCGATTACAATTCGCGGATGACGCCGACACAGGGGAGCGTGCTCCTCCACTACCGCCTCGTCGACAAGATCGGCCAAGGCGGGATGGGGGTGGTGTGGAAAGCGGTGGACACGACCCTCGACCGCGAGGTCGCGGTCAAGATCCTCCCCGACGCGCTCGCCGCCGATCCCGACCGGCTGGCCCGATTCGAGCGTGAGGCCAAGGTGCTTGGCTCGCTCAATCACCCCAACGTCGCGACCGTCCACGGCTTCCACGAAACCGACGGGGTCCGGTTCCTCGTCATGGAGCTGGTCCCCGGAGAAACACTCGAGGAGCGCCTGAAGCGCGGCGCGATGCCCCCGGACGAAGCGCTCCCGATCGCGCGCAAGATCGTGGACGGCATCGAATACGCGCACGAG
>JBGQLU010000159.1:0-8604 GCA_041500265.1 Acidobacteriota bacterium
CTCCCAGATCTGGGGGAACTTCGGCTTCGACGGCGCGGCGACGACCTATACGGTCGATTGCAGGGCGAACACCGTCGGCGGGTTCTGCCCCGCGTGGCAGACGAACTTGACCGGCAAGATCGGATCGTCCGCGTACGCGACCATCAAGATGGACTCGATGCTGACCGCGGGCGGCGCCACCACGAACTTCGCCGATCCGGCGACCGGTTCGATTCTGGCGCGGAACGTCCGCCTGCTCGTCACCGTCAACTGGACCGAGCTGACCGGCCGGATCCGGTCGGTCCAGATCGAAACGTCGAGAAACTGAAACGAACGGCCCGGGCGCGTCGGGGCGCAGCGAGCCGCACGAGGAACGATCATGATGACCCGCACGAATCCGGAACGAGGCATGTCGCTGATCGAAGTGCTGGTCGCGACCGCCGTACTGGCTCTGGCGATCGTGATCGCCCTCGTGGTGTACGACGCGTCCCGCCAGTCCTTCAAGAAGGGCGAGAACGCCACCGAGCAGCAGGAAGCGGTGCGGATCGCCTTCGACAAGGTCAGCTCCGACGTGCGCACGCTCGGGCTCAACTTCAACCCCGACGGCGATGCGACGCGGCCCGACGAGCAGCTCGAGGCGGCGCTCGATCACGCGATCATCCTGCGCGCCGACTTCGACAAGGACGACCCCGCGGCGAACACGACCCCCGAGACCGCCCTCGCGGGAGGGGCCTTCAATGTCGTCTCGACCGGAAACGACGAGATCGTCGGGTACGTCCTCTCGAAGCCCGACGGCACGGGGCCGGACACGATCACCTTCAAGGCGGACGTGGGGGACTCGCCGCGCGACGGCGCGGTCGAGACGGTGACGGTCAACAACGTCGTCCTGAATCCGACCGCGCCTCCGTACACCCTCTACCGGATCTCCCTGAACAACAACACGGCGCTGTGCTGCGGCGGCAACTTCATCGTCCGCACCCCCGTGGTCGAAAACGTGAGCAACGTGACCTTCACCTACACCGGCGCCACCGCGACGTTCAAGGACGCCTCCGCGAACATCTCCGAAGCCGCCGCCGACAAGGCCGCGCGGGACGCCTTGACCCGCGTCAACGTCCAGCTGATCGGGATGACCCGCGATCCCGACATGAACTACAAGGACCCGACCGAAGCCTCGACGGCCCCCGACTACCACTATCGGAAGTTCACGCTCGAAGGGGACGTGACCCCGCGCAACTTGCGCATGAAGGGGATCCAGGACCTGAACTCCGACGTCGTGCCGCCGACGAAGCCGGCGACGCCGAGCCTGGTCGCAGGACACTGCGGAGGCTTCCTCGTCAGCTGGGCGGCGAACCCGTCCGCCGACGGCGTCACGCAGTACCGGGTCAACTACGGCACCACCTCGGGGGCGCCGGACGGGAGCCACGCGACCTCCGGGTCGCCCTTCTTTCTCGACGGCCTGACCACGGGGACCTTGTATTACATCTCGATCCAGGCCCAGGACGCCGCGGGGAACCTGAGCGTCGTGAGCAATCAGGTCAGCGCGACGGTTTCGAATCTGAATACTCCGAGCGCGCCCACAGGGCTCACCGTGACCAACAATCAGGCCTACGCGGTGCGCGCAAGCTGGACGCCGGTGACCACCAACACCGCGAACACCCCCGCGGGCGATCCCGCCGCCCCTCTGATCCGGGACCTCGCCGGGTACCGTCTCTATCGAGGCAACACGAACGCCGTCACCGCGACCGCCGGCTTCCTGCTGGTGGACGAAACGAAGGTCCACGCCCCCGCGGAGCCGCCTCACGTCGACTCCCCGGTCATCGCCTGCCACACCTACTACTACACGGTGACCGCGGTCGATACCTGCGGAGTCCAGAGCGCCGCCGCAGCCGTGGCCTCGGGCCAGACCGCCGATCCCGGCGTCAACCCGAGCGCGCCGACCAACGTGCAGGCGTTCTTCCTGGGCGCGGGACAGGCCCAGGTGACGTGGAACGCCGTCACGACGGACGTCAACTCCAACGCGATCGCGATCGACCAGTACGACGTCTACCGCTCGGATCCGATCCAGAAGAACGCCGATCCTCTGACCGCCTCCTGGGGCACGACGCCGGTCGGCTCGCCGTTCGCGACGACCTTCATCGACAACGGCGTTCCGGCGCTGAAGAGCAACGAGCTGGTGTACTACCGAGTCGTGGCCCACGACAGCTGCATCAACTACTCGGATCCGTCGAGCCCCGCCGCGGCGCAATGCTCCTTCAGCGGCACGGTGTCGATCACCTCGCCGAACGACAATGACGTCGTCGCCGGCGTCGTCCCGGTCACCGTGGTCGTGACCGGTGGAACGGACACCTACACCGGGGTCACGATCACCTACGTGCACTCCGTCGCCGGCCTCACCCGCACCTACACGTCGGCCGTTGCCGGGACGAGCTGGACCGACACCGGATGGCTTTCGACCCCCCCGGGGAACTACATCATCACCGCCACCGTCACCAACGCCGCGGGGTGCACCTCCACGGCCCTGGTTCACCTCCAGGTCGGGAGCGTCGTCGGATGCTGCCTCGATCTCTTCCCGACCTCGGCGACCGCGGCGGTCTGCGCCGGCGCCCCGGCAGGCTGCAAGGAAGTCACCTACAAGATCGGAAACAGCCGGTGCCTGACGAAGGTCAGCGTGACGGCGATGACGATCGGGTGGACCGATTACTCCGGGAACAAGCCCAGGTGGCAGACCGCCAAGTTCGACGGGACCGCCATCGCCGCCGTCGGCGCCTGGGTCGCGCCGACCCCCACGGGGAATCCGGAAGTCGGAACCGCATCGAAGAACGACTTCAGCAGCCCAGGGCCGATCGTCCCGTATCTGAATCCGACGACGACGACCAACGCGACCAACGTCACCTACGTCTTCACCCAGAGCACGAAGAAAAACGTCAACTTCACCGACGCGTTCACCCAGACCTACACGTTCACCTTGCTCGACAGCCTGGACCAACCGTCCAACATCACGACGAGCTGCACCTTCCGCACGCTGACGGCCCAATGAGCGCCGGACGAATGGGAGTCAAGGCCATGACGATCGAAACGACCGGCGGCCGGGAGAAGGAGCGGGGCTCGGCCCTCGTGATCTCCGTGCTCGTGATGGCGATCCTGACCCTCCTCGGAATCTCGTACGTGCTGATGGCCGACACCGAGAACCGGATCGCAGAGAACGAAAAGCTCGGGGCGCAGGCCCTCTACTTCGGCGAAGGGGTCGTGCGGGAGGTCAAGCGCTGGTTCGATCGCCCCCCGTACGGCGTGAACGGAGGGACCAACCTCATCAAGCCGACCACCGCCGACATCGACCGGACGCTCCGGATGATCGACACCGACGGCATCGGGCCGACGGCCGCGGTCGCCGCCGACGGAACGCTGGCCAACCCGTACTACAAGGGGGGGATCGACCGGGATGCCGACGGCCACGACGACATCTTCGACAAGCCCTACCGGGCGGCCCTCGCCGACACGTTGCTCGGGACCGAAGCCGGGCCGGACATACGGATCAGCCGCGCGGCCGGTGGAAACCAGGCGACGCTCCTGAACAACCTGGCCACAAGTATCGCGCCGAGCTTCCCGGACAAGGTGCACAACCTGAACGCGCGGATCGATCAGATCGACATCTACTCTCCGCCTTACATCCTGATCGGCGCGGCCTGGACCCGCTACGGGATGGCGACCGTCAAGGCGACGGTGACCCTCTACAAGACGATGGGGGCGGTCGAGCAGCCTGTCGCTACCAAGATCGTCAAGGCGGTTCTGAACGAAACCCCGTTTCCGGGGCCGTACGGCCCCCTCCAGTCGTGCATGGAGCTCAATTTCAACGGCGACTTCAACCCCCACTGGGGGACGTCGACCGCGATCGGCGACCTCACGATCGGCAACGGCGCCGACAACAAGATCCCGAAGAGCATCCCGCGCGCGGTTCCGCCGACGGCGAAGCTCGACCTCCTCTATGGCTGGGACAACGCCGCCAACTGGACGGCCCTCAAGACGAGCCTCTACGCCGGCGCCGGTGCCGCGATCGACGACCCCTGGTACCGGTTCATCGTCGGCGGAGCGTCGTCGCAATGGCCGGCAGGCCAGGTGCAGGCGGTGCTCCCGGGAACCGCCGGGCAGGATTGGTCGAACAAGATGCACCACTTCCCGGGGGGCGTCAGCTGCCCCGAGTTCGACTACGACACCTGGAAGCAGATCGCACAGTCGGGGAACGCCGACACGCACTACTACTCCTGGAACACCGGCACGAACTTCCAGGAAAACGGCGTCGGACCCGTCACCGACATTCTGACGCTGACCGACAACAAGACGGGACTCTTCTTCTTCGACACCACCGACGGGATCGCGCCGCACAACATCAACGTGGGCACCGGCCTCGCGGCGAACCTCACCCCGCAGGTGAAGGTGAGCGCCAACTACGGCGTGCGCGGATTCATGTACGTCAACACCACGACGTGGACGAGCCAGGGAAACCCGGGCCGGTCGATCACGATGCACTGGCCGGGGGAGCCGTTCCTCGACAGGAACCAAAACGGCGTCTACGACGCCGGCGACGACTACCTCAACCTGAACTACAGCGCGATCTCGACGACCGACCCGAGCGTCAAGCCGGTCGCGAAGTCGGGAGACCTCTACCTGGACGGCGGAACGGGTCTTCCCCAGTACAACGCCCGAGGCCCGAACATCACGGGTCAGAACGCGATCGTCTGGGGCGTGCTCTACGTCCAGGGGGATTTCGACTGTCAGGGCACCCCGCTCTACTACGGAGCCGTCGTCACCAAGGCCGGCTCGAACGGCAAGATGGCCGGTACCCCCGACCTCTACTGGGATACCGACCTGAAGGACAACTGGCCGCCGCCGACCTGGGACCTGCCGCGCGTGATCATCACCCAGTGGCAGACCGATCTGTAGGGCGTGACTTCTTCGTGAAGCGGCGTTACGGTGCGCAGGGACCGCTCGCGGAGGACGACCCGATGAGCCGAGGCCGCGCACTCTGTCTTCGAGCCCTCGTTGTGTTGGTCCCGCTCGCGCTCGCCGCGTGCGGGAGCGAGCCTCGCGAAGCGGTGGCGCCCCCTCCGATCACCGCGATGAAGCCCGAGGCTCCAAAAGCCACCCCGCCGCCCGCGGCTCCCGCGCCGGATCTCCCGCCGGCAGCCCCGGCGTCGACGGCCGTAGCACTGACGCCGACTCCTGCCGCGGCCCCGGCAGAAACGCGCTCGGCCCCCGGGGCGATCCCTCCGTCGAAGCTCCCCGATCCGAACGCCAAACCCAAGGAAGAACCAGTCGATCCTCTGAAGGTGATGCAGGATTCCCAGGCGAGGCGGGCCGACTACGAGCGGCGACGCCAAGCCGCCGAGGATGAGGTGGCGTCGGCCACCGCCGAGGTCGCCTCGCGGGAAAAGATCCTCCTCGAGTTCAAGAACCCGTTCCTGCCGCGACCGCAGCTTCCCCCCGACGAAGCGGCGACGATCCAGACGATGTCGAGCAACGTCGATCGGGTGAAGTGGGCGCAGGACAAATTGGCCGCGGCGAACTCGCGGCTCGCCGACGCCCAGAAGAACCTGGCCGACCTGAAGGCCAACCCGCCCTTGAACTGAAGTCCGCCTGGGACCTATTCTCCGCGGGCGATGCCCCCTCCCGTTCTTCTCGTTGAAGACAAGGACAGCCTGCGGGCGATGCTGCGCGCGACGCTCGAGGCCGAGGGGTATGCGGTCGAGGAGGCCGCCGACGGAACGAAGGCGGTCCGGGCGCTCGCGGAGGGCCGGTACCTGGCCGTCGTCAGCGATCTGAAGCTTCCCGGAGCGGACGGCCACGCGGTCCTCGAAGCGGCGCGCGAAGCCGACCCGAACCTCCCGGTCATCCTGATGACGGCCTACGGGACGGTGGAGGACGCGGTCGGCGCGATGAAACGCGGCGCCTTCGACTTCCTCTCGAAGCCGGTCGATCCCGACCACCTCGTCCTGCTGCTCGCTCGCGCCGTCGAGCGCCGCGGCTTGCTCGAGGAGAACCTCCTCCTCAAGAAGGAATTCGCCGAGCGGCTCGGCTTTCCGCGGATCATCGGGGACGCCCCGGCGCTCGTGGAAGCCACCCGCCAGATCCAGAAGGCCGCGCCCACCGACGCCACCATCCTCCTGCTCGGCGAGTCGGGGACCGGAAAGGAGCTGTTCGCCCGCGCCGTCCACCAGCTGAGCCTGAGGAAGAGCGGCCCGTTCGTGGCGATCAACTGCGCCGCGATTCCCGAGACGCTCCTCGAGAACGAGCTTTTCGGACACGAGCGTGGGGCCTACACAGGGGCGACGGCGATGAAGCAGGGGCGGGTCGAGCTGGCGGAGCGGGGCACCCTGTTCCTGGACGAGATCGGCGATCTGAGCGCCCCGCTCCAGGCCAAGCTCCTCCGCGTCCTCCAGGACCGCACCTTCGAGCGGGTCGGAGGGACGAAGACGCTGAAGGTCGACCTCCGGGTGGTGGCCGCCACCAACCGCGACCTGAAGCGGGCCGTCGCCGAGAGACGGTTCCGCGAGGATCTCTATTTCCGGCTGGCGGTCGTCGCGGTCGCGATCCCGCCGCTCCGCGAGCGGCCCGGGGACCTCGTAGCACTCGCCGACCACTTCCTGGAGCGTTTTCGGCGCGACCTGGGGCGGGACGATCTCCGGTTCTCGGAAGGCAGTCTGGCCGCGATGCGGGCGCACCGATGGCCGGGAAACGTGCGCGAGCTCGAAAACGCGATCGAGCGCGCCGCGATCTTGTGCGACGGGCCGAGCATCGAGCCGGCCCACCTGGCGCTCGAGCCGCCCGGGGCGGCCGGCGCGGACGGAGGGGCGGAGCTCTCCCGCCTCTTCGATCTCTCAGGCGGGTTCGACGCCGCCAGCACGCGGGCGCGCGACCAGGTCGAGCGCGCGCTGATCGCGAAGGCCCTCGCCGCGGCCGGGGGGAACAAGGCGCGCGCCGCGGAGCTGCTGGAGCTCAACTACAAGCGGCTCCTGGCCCGGATCAAGGACCTCGGGATCGAGTGAGCCTCCCGGTCAGCGGAAGGCTGTGTGGATGCAGACGATGCCGCCGGAGAGCCGACGCCACCCGACCGCGCCGAATCCCGATTCGCGGATCGTCCCCGCGAGGATGTCGGGCTCGGGGAAGTCGGCGATCGTCCGCGCGAGGTAGCGGTACGGCCCCTCGCGGCCGGACGCCGTGTCGCCGAGCCGCGGAACGATCCGGGTCAGGTAGGCCCCGTACAGGCGCTTCAAGAGCCGGCCGCTCGGGCGGCTGAACTCGAGCACGACGAGCCGCCCTCCGGGCGCCAGGACCCGCCGCATCTCCCGGAACCCGGCCGTCATGTCGGCGAGATTCCGCACGCCGAACCCCACGGTGACGGCGTCGAACGCCTCGTCGGCGAAAGGAAGGCGGAGGGCGTCCCCCTCGAGGGGCACGCACAGGTCCTCGAACCCGCGTTTCCGGAACTTCGGTCCGGCCAAGGCGAGCATCGGGTGGGAGAAATCGCAACAGACGACCAGACCGGGACGCCGAGGCGCCCGCGCCAACGCCAGGGAGAGATCCCCGGTCCCGCCGCAGAGGTCCAAGACGCGCAAGGCCGGCTCTCGGCAGGCCTCGTCCGCGGCCTCGCGGCGCCAGGAGGCGTCGCGGTTCAAGCTCAGGAGATGGTTGAGGAGGTCGTACCGGCGGGCGATCGCGCCGAACATGGCCCGGATGCGGCGGGGCTCTCGGCTCTCGATCGCGGCGGACACCGCCCGAGTATAGCAACCGCTTCGGGGACCCCGGGGGGCCGCCAAGTCATTCCCTTGACAGCCTTTGGACCGATTGATATAAGGTGGCGTTCGTCCCGGGTCATCAATACCAAGCTCTGTCCGGAGCTTCCGTTTCGAGGTTTCCTTGAAGAAGACGTATGTGCCGAAGAAGGGAGACATCGAGCGAGCGTGGTGGATCGTCGATGCGTCGGGGATGACGCTCGGCAGGCTCTCGACGGTCGTCGCATCGCACCTTCGCGGCAAGCACAAGCCGGTCTTCACCACCTACGAGGACACCGGGGATCACGTCATCGTGGTCAACGCCGAAAAGGTGCGCCTGACCGGGAACAAGCTGAACGACAAGCTCTACCGCCACCACACCTTGTACCCGGGCGGTCTCAAGGAGATCGCCGCCGGCAAGCTCATGAAGTCGCACCCCGACCGCGTGATCGAGCTCGCGGTCAAGGGCATGCTTCCCAAGGGAAGTCTCGGGAAATCGATGGGACGCAAGCTAAAGGTGTACGCCGGGTCGAAGCACCCTCACGAAGCGCAGCAGCCGAAGCCGCTCGCGATTCCGGACGCGGTCCGGGTCTAGAGCGGGTCCACGAGGAGACGGTCTTGAGCGACGGCGCGATCCAGTACTACGGAACGGGACGGCGGAAGACTTCCGCGGCCCGCGTCTACCTTCGTCCCGGCAGCGGCGCGATCACGGTCAACACGAAGACGTTCGACGCGTACTTCCCGAACGAGATGTTGAAGATGATCATCCGGCAGCCGCTCGTCATCACGGAGACGGCGGACCGGTTCGACATCCTCGTCCGCGTGCGCGGAGGCGGCTCGTCGGGCCAGGCCGGGGCGC
>JBGQLU010000160.1:0-8590 GCA_041500265.1 Acidobacteriota bacterium
ACTACGGCATCGTCAAGAACTTCGACCTTGGCATCGCGCTCCCGGTCGTGCGGACAATGATCGACGCGACCGCCCAAGATACGATCCTCTATTTCGGGAACGCCTTTTCGCCTGGTGACTGCGCCTCGAATCCCCCTGGTAACCCCGTTCCGGCCGGTCAGCACTGTCATCAGTTTGCGCCCGACGTCAATACGCAGACGGTCAACAAGTCCGGCACGAAATCCGGCCTGGGAGACGCGGTCATCCGGCTCAAGTACAATTTCTGGAGCGAAGGACCGGGTGGGCTGTCGCTCGGCGCCGACATCCGCGTTCCGACCGGAGACGAGAAGAATCTGCTCGGGACCGGCGTCACCGCGACGAAGCTCTTCTTCATCGGCTCGACCGAATACGGCTCCGTGTCGCCCCACCTGAACCTCGGCTACACGCTGATCTCAGGGACCTCGACGACCGCGGGGGACATCCCGGACGAAACGAACTATGCGTTCGGCGTCGACTACGCCCCGACGCGCCGATTCACGCTCAACGCCGACTTCGTCGGACGGATCATGCGCAATGCGCAGCGCGTTCAGTCGAGCACGCGGCTGTGGTCCTTCGTTCCCGCGAACCCGACGCCGGGAACGCCGACGACGGCGCTCCTCGACGAGTCCCTTCCGGCTCGAGGAACGATCTCCACGCTCGACGGCGCGTTCGGTGCGCGCGTGGCGATCTACCAGCGGCTCCTGCTATCCGGGAGCCTCATCGTCCCCCTCAAACAGGGGGAAGGGATCCAGGACAACTCGCGGATCGCGGTGGCGCTCGAATACAGCTTCTGATCAGCGACCAGGAACCGGAAGGTTCCGGGTGTCCCGAATGACCCAACCCTCGGAGCGAAGATCCAGCTCCAGCGTGAGATCGACGCTTTGCGTCAATACGCCGGATGTCCTGGTGCGAATGTTCTCGTGGAGTCGGCATTGAACCGTGCCGGCGTCGCCGTTCAGCGTGACCACGATCGATTCGACCTGCGCGTCCCATCGACTGTAGTCCGCGAGCGTCTCCTTGATCGGGTACGGCGCGTTCGGATAGACGGATTGCAGCCGCTTGAAGCTGAGACTCTTGAACGCGCCGAGGTACTCGAATAGGGTCCCGTAGGCCTCCTGCTGCCGGGTCGCGCTCAGGACACCACTGCGGAGTTCGGCCGATCCGGTTGCCCCACGTCGCGATTCGAGATCGGCACCGATTCGGCGCAGCTCCTCGACGCGGCTCCTCGTTTCCGACTCGTCCCTCGGAGCGCTCATCGAGGAGATCTTTGTCAACCGCTCGGTGAGATCCGCGAGCGTCACGGGGGGCGTGCTCTCGATCCGTTTCTGCGCGTCCCCTAGCTTGCTCTTCAGATCCGTTTGGCGTTGACGCAATCGGCCGACTCGGCCGTCGTCCGGTTTTGCCTCCCGGATCGACTCGATCGGCGCCGTGGCCGCATCACAGTCCTTCAGTCCGGCGAGCACGTCGTCCCTGCTGCCCTTCGCGAGCCGACCTTCGGCGGCATCCAGATGAGCGGCCGCCTCCGTTTCCCAAGCTCCCAGCTTTGCAGTGTCGATCTCGTTCTCACGTGGCGGGGCGGGTTTCGGCTCGAGTTTCTTGCTGAGGCCGGTCTTCAGCTCTTCGGATTGGGCGTGCAAGGCAGTCACCTCGCGGGATCGCGGGTCCTGCCATGGAATCCCCGCCAGAGCGGCGTCTGCCGTGGCGCACGCCGCCAGTCCGCTCTTCAGAGCCGCGGGGTCGTCGCTCGACAGGGCGTTCTTGGCGGTCTTCAGGCTGTCGCGCGCGGCTTCGATCGCCTTGGCGGTGGCCAGCGAGTCCGAATCTTTCCGCGCCTGTTGAAGGTCGGCCGCAGTCGCCCCTTCCCGGCTCGTCTCTTCGTTCGCCAGCTCCGCCTGACGGCGCTCGAGACCGTCCCGGAGCGGACCGAGGCGCCCCTTCAATTCCACGGCATCCTTGTTCGAGGGGTCGAGGGCGAGCGCCTCGTCGAGCTTCGTGCCGGCGGATGTCAGTTCGAGCAGCGCACTCTCGATCCTCTTGGTGTCTCTCCCATGGAGCGACTCGCCGGCGGCGGCCACCCGTTGGCGCGCCTCCCCGATCAGCACCTGCGCTACCCGTTCGTTCTGCTGACGGCTCCACCAGGCAACCCCGCGCCACCCGGCCACGATGAGAACGATCGCCATGGCGAGCCCGCCACCGATCCGAGCGAGGTGCGATGCGCGAGACTTCCGCACCTCAAAGGGCCGGCGCAGCTCGAGTTTCTCGTCCACCCGCGGTTCGGCGAGCTTTCTGGCGATCGACGAGGCCAGCCGGTCCGCGCGCTCGGCGACCCCCCGCAGCGACGCCGAATCGGGCCTCTCGGAGCGCGCTCGGCGAAGCCGGTCTCGAGCCTCCTCGACGCGTCGCAACGCTCCCTCGAAGTCGGAGGATTCGGCTTCGGCCGTCGCCAGGTCGCGCTCGCACTCGGCCAGGAGCGTCCGCAGCGTGTCGGGCGCCCTGCTTTCGATCCGTCGCCGCAGCTCGGATCCTTCCGGATCATCCGGCCAGAGCGCGCGGGCCGAGGCGCATGACTCCCTAGCCTCGTCGATTCTCGACGCGTCGAGGGCCCGCGCGGCGCGGCGCAAGTGTTCGTTGTAGGCGCGGTAATCGACCCGGCTGGCGGAGATCGCCAGGACCCGGTCCAAGATCGTGAGAGCTCGGCTGTCGTTGGGATACTTCCGCAAGATCTCGACGACGGAGGCACGCGCGCTCTCGACGTCTCCGTTCTCGAGGGCATTGGCGGCTTCCCGGGCGCGAGGGGCGATGAACCTTTCCCTTTCGGTGTCCGCGGGGAGCGTGTTGGGCAAGGGTTCGGGACCCGCGTCGGGATCGGTGGCGGCGCTGGCCGCCCGCTGCTCGAGGGCGGAGATGCGCCGCTCTAGCCACTCCGCGGAGGGCGCGATCAACGCCGCCCGGCGATACCCCTCCAGGGCTTCCCGGAACGCGCCGTCGGCCTCTCGCGTGCGGGCCCAGGTGACGATGCTCTCGACCAGCGCGCCGGTCATCTCGTCCAGGTTTCCGAACCGTGGAGGATCGGTGGAACCCGGCCCCATCGAAGATCCTCGGAGAATCCTTCGGAGCTCGGTCGCGATCTGCCCCGCATCTTGCGGCCGCAGACCTGGATCCTTCTGGAGGAGCGAGGCGAGGAGAGCATCGAGGCCTTCGGGTAGATCGGGATCCTGCCCACGCGCGGAGAGCGGTTCGAAGTGAAGGATCTTCGCGGTGACCAGCGCCTCGCTGGCAGCGCCGAACGGATGCACTCCAACAAAGAGCTCGAACAGCACGATTCCGAGCGAGAAGAGATCCGTCCGGCTCGTTATGGAGTCGCTTCGAAGCTGTTCCGGCGACATGTAGAGAGACGTTCCGGGTTGGGTCACCGTCGCCGTTGTTCCCGAGCGGCTCACGTGGACGATCCCGAAGTCGAGGAGCTTGGCCTGGTCCAGGTCGCCCCGCCGGGTCACCATGACGTTCGTCGGCTTGATGTCGCGGTGGATGACCTCTCGACGATGTGCGAAGTCGAGCGCCTCCGCGATTTGTATCGCGATCGCAAGACGCTGGTCGAGAGTCCTCGATTCCCTTTCGCGGATCAGTAGCGCGAGATCGCAGCCTTCGAGGTACTCCATGACGAAGTACTTTCGGTCCTCGTACTCACCCCGGTCGTAGATGGTGACGATGTTGGGATGCTGGAGGCCGGCGACTGTTTCCTGCTCCACGTTGAAGCGCCGGAGAGCGTCCGCATCCCCGATCAGGTTCTCCGAGATGACTTTGATCGCGACGAGGCGCCGGAACATCTTGGTGTCCTGCGCTCGGTAGACCTCGCCCATCCCGCCGCGACCGATGATTCCGAGGATCTCGTACTGGCCGATTTGAGTTGGCGTAGCCATCGGGCTGCTGCACTCCCCGAAGTCCCCGCGATCGGATCGGCTGGGTGCCGTTGCGGACGGGCGCGGCCGCAAGATTCTAGTCGATCGACTGGGTTTCCGAGCACTTGATGAACCCCGCATCCCCGCGAGGTCTACACGAAGATCGCGGGATCACCAGCCGGGGGGCGGGAGGGCCTCCTCGGGCACGATGAGATCCTGCGCGGGAGGCCGGTAGTTCGCCGGCTGCGGCGCCAACGCGGCCTCGAGGGCCACCTCTCCCGCCAGATCGACGTCGGCGCGCAATGGGAGCAGCCCCGCGCCCAGAATCTCGAGCCGCCAGGCTCCCGGTCTCAGTCCCGAGAAGGCGAACGTCCCGTCGGCGGCGGTGACCGCCGTGCGCGGATCGTCGGCGCCGTCCGAGCGCACGAGGCGAACCCGCGCTTCCGCGAGCGCACCGGCTCCGACCAGGCGCGCGATCCCCGCGACGCCTGCGTCCCCGGAGGCCGCCGGCGACCCGGGCACGGCGGGCGGGGCGTCGCCGTGCAGCAGGCTCACCTCGACGACCGCGCGGAACGGCGCCCTGACCGGGATCCCCGACTTCACCACCGGGACGTAGCCGTCGCGCCGGATTTCGGCGCGATAGACGCCGTCGGGGAGGTGATCGAACGCGAAAGCGCCGGTCTCTCCCGTCGTCGCGAGGAGGAGCGGGGTGGCCGCCCCCTCGGGCCTGACCATCACCACGGCCCCGACCGCGAACTCGTGCCGGCCGTAGGCGACGGCGCCGTGAAGCTGGCCGGCCGCAGTAGAGGCGGATGGTGTCGGTGCGGCCGCGATGGCCGTGGCGAGGACGAGGGCTGGCAACACGGGCTCACTCCGCCGTTACGGTGCCCGCCCAGTATAGGGGCGTGCCGAGAACGGCGCAGGACCCTGAATCGCTTCCTGCAACCTTTGCGTTGCATAGGAGGGCAAGTTTTTCTTGACTCGCTGCAAGTCGTTGAGGAGAATCCGCGAGACGAGCTTCGGCGCGCGTCTCGCAATCATGCAAGGCGCCGCATCACGACGTTACGCGCGTGGGGAGAGCCCTTCATGAGACGAGCGGATCATCTCCTTGGTGGCTGGGCACGTCGCGCCATGGCAACGGCCACGGTGCTGGCGCTTCTCGTTCCCCTTCTCGCGTTGCCGGCGATCGCGCAGGAGACGGCTGTCTTTAGCGGGACGATCTTCGACCCGACCGGCGCGCCGGTGGGTACGGGATTCAAGGTAGTGCTGAAGGACGTCAGCAGCGGCGCGCAGTACACCGCGACCACCGACGCCTCCGGCGTGTATCACATCCCGGTCCCGGTGGGCGGCCGCTACAAATTGAGCGGCGTGTCGGCGCCTGACGGCACCAACCTCCCCGTGCAAAATATTCCACCCATTTCCGCCATGGTTCCGGGGACCCAGCGGCTGGACGTCAAGTTCACGCAGGCCGCCCCGGCGGCAGGGACTGCCGCGGCCACAGGGACCGCGGCGGCTGCAGGGACAGCGGCTGCCGCTGGGACGAAGCCGGCGACTCCTCCGCCCACGACGACCACCGCGGCGAACACCCCGCCTCCGGCCGAGAAAGAGAAGAAAAAGAGCGAGAGCGCGGGGAAGCCTTGGTACAAGAAGCCCGGCCCGATCGTCGGCATCGTGCTCGGCGCTGCGGCGATCGCCGCGATCGCGATCGGTAGCAGTGGCGGATGCAACGACGCATCGCCGAGCCAGCCGGGCTGCCAGTGATGCGTAAGTCAGGCTTGGCGAAGAGTCTTTTCGGCCTATCGGCGTTGTTTGCTGTGGTCCTGCTCGTCGTCGGGGCGCCGGGGTGCGCCGGGAAGAAGAAGCCCGCTCCCACGCCGGCCGCGGCCCCGCAGGCCGAAGCGCCGCCCGCGCTGTCCCTGAGCGTCGAGGCAACGCCTCCAGCGCCGCCGGCACCGCCGCCTCCTCCGCCGCCTCCTCCGCCGCCGCCCCCGACCCCTCCCTGCGTCATACTCCGGGATGCGCTCGCGGGAATGCGGGTCCATTTCGCGGTGGACAAGTCGGACTTGAGCCCCAACTCGACCGCCGAGCTCGACGGGGTCGCGGGGGCCATCCGCGACAGCAAGCTCGGGCCGACCCTGGACCTCAACGTCGAAGGCCACTGCGATTCGACCGGTTCCGACGGTTACAACGTCGCCCTGGGAGAGCGCCGCGCGAACACCGTGCTCCGGCGTCTCGTCGATCTCGGCGTCATCAGCTCGGCTCACGCGAAGCCGATCAGCTGGGGCGAGCAGCGTCCGCTCGACCCGGCCCAGACCCCCGACGCGTACGCGAAAAACCGCAGGGTCGAATTCGTGGCGAACTGTCCGGCCAACTGACGAAGCGCCTCGAAAGGTCCTTACCGGAAATGAAAAGGCCCGCGGCGATCGCCGCGGGCCTCGTTGTTTAGGACCGGTCTTGGACCGCGATCACATCACGTTGAGGTTGGTCGGATCGCTGATCGCCAGGGTCATCAGGAAGTCTCGGTGGGACTTCCGCGGGACCACCTGCAGGATGTTCGAGTGCGCGTCCTTCGAGGCAACCCACTTGAGCGGAATGTCGAGCTGGTTGACCCCTCCCGGATTCAGGACCTGCGTGTCCGAGGGGTAGTCGCCGGTCATGTTCGGCCGCGCGAAGTAGTAGCGGCCATCCTTTCGAGGATCACCGTCCGCGGTGATCGGAACAACCACCATCTCGTACTCCGCATTGACGTCCAGCGTCGTCTCGAACGTCTGCGGGGCGGTGGAACCGGGCTCGAAGGTGATCGTCGTCCGGTCCGCCGGACCGTCGATGCTCGGAACCTGGAAGTTGTCCCGCTTCAGGCGGTACCAAGCGATCGCGATCGTGGTGGTCTGGGACACGCCGCCCTCGATGCCGATGCGGCCCCGCACCTTGACGGTATCGGGACCTCCACCGACCACCGGCCCGGCGACTCCCGCCAGGAACAGCCCTGCGACGACGACCCGGGAGAGCACTCTGTTCATGGCGAACCTCCTATGCCGATGCCGACAATCATACAGCGGACGGGGTGGGCGGTTGGAGGAGAATCTAGCTCAGGGCTTCACAGCGGACATCGGGACGTTCTGAATGTGCGGAGTGCCCTCGGCGTAGGTGCTACTGAGAGGAATTGAGAGCTTGGCCACGGGCACCCCCCCTCGTAGCACTCGAATCGGGCGGACATTGACGGATCCTTCGAACGGGAACTTGTACTGACCGCTCGCGTCCGTGGGCACCGTGATCACGGTAGCGCCCTCTCCAGCGGTTCGAACTTCGAATTCGATCTGGTACCCGGCGCCGACGGCGTGACCCTCGGGATCCAGGAGAGTACCGGACACTGTCCCGCTGGCCGCCGCGGCAGGAGCCGCCTCCGGCGCGGGCGCGTGCGGAATCTGGGTCGGCGCCGGGGCCTGTTCGGCCGGCTTCGTGATGGCCGGGGTCTGGGTTACGGGCGCGGGCGGGACGGGCGTGGGCGACGGGGCGCGGGCGGTTTCGGACGGCGTCACCCCCGGGCGCGACGGGGGTGGCGGGGTCACCGCGGGGGTGACCGGTCTCGTCGTCGAGGGCGCGGACTCATGCGTCTCCTGCGTGGAGACCGGCGGCGAGGAGGGCGGCGGCTGGAATGGCTCCTGAGGTATCGGCACCGCTTCGACCTTGACCTCCGCCGGCTTCGGCGTGGGAGGCGCGGGCTTGGGCCTCATGGCGATCCAAGCACCTGCCGCGCTCAGGACGACGACGCCGGCAGCCGCAGCCACCCATTTTCCCTTGCCGCCGCCCGCGCTGGCGGCCTCCCGGGGAAATTCGCGATCGAAGAGTCGTCGGAGCCTGGCGTCGGACGCGGCCTCGCTTTCGAGGATCTTGCGAATGCCGGCCGCCTCTCGCGTCTTCCCCTGCTCCAGAAGGCGCCGATGCTTCTTGAGACCCGACTCGAACTCGACGACCTTCCGGCCGTCCGCTTGGGGCTCGGGAGCCGTCTCGTCTTCCACCGACTGCGCCGGGGCCGGCTTTCCCTTGGATTTCGGCTTCGGCGCCTCCGGCATGGGAAGAGGCTGCGGCTTGGCCGCCTCCGCCGCGGCTCGAGCCTTACGCTCGGCTTCGGCTATCTCCCGTTCTGCGGCCTCCGCCTGCTCCTGGGCCCGCCTCGCCGCGGCTTCCGCTTCCGCCTGCTCCTGGGCGCGCTTGGCCGCCGCCTCGGCTTCAGCCTGCTCCTTGGCGAGCTTGGCCGCGGCGTCCCTCTCAGCCTGTTCCCTGGCCCGCCTCTCCCCCGCCTCCCGGCGTTCTTTTTCGACCCGCGCGTTCTGCCGGAGCGAGATCACGCGGTCGCGCAGGGGGGACACGTCGGAGTGCGAAGGCTCGATCGCGACGAGCGAATCCAAGGCCTGGTCCGCCCCCTCGAGGAGGGCAAACAGCGCGTCGAGATCCCGCGCGTGGGCGCCGCCGGAGACTTCCGCCTCGGCTACGGCGGCGCGGGCGGCCTCCAGGAATACGTTGACCTCCTGCTCGCGGGCGCCGACCTTGGCCGCCAGCTCGCGGAGCCCGCTTTCGATCTGGCGTCGGCTTTCGATGGCTTCGGACTGAGCGGCGTCCTCCAGCAGCACCCGGTCGAACGCCTCCCGGGCCTGCTCGAACTTCTCGACCGC
>JBGQLU010000161.1:0-8488 GCA_041500265.1 Acidobacteriota bacterium
AATGACGAGGAGGGTCAGGACGACGCCGACCAGCGGGACGAGGAGCCGCCCGTGCCACGGATCGACGTCCTCGAATCCGAAGGCCCGCAGAAGTGCCATGACCCACGGCGTCGCGTTGTCGCTGACGAGGCGGAAGAGGATGCGCAACAGCCAGAGCGTGATGATCGTCGGAAGTGCTAAGAGCAGCCCGCGGACGAGACGCGCCCGGACGTGCGGGAGGAGCTTCAACGCGCGGCCGCCGGGCTGCCCGTCCGGCCCTCCGCCCGCGTGTTGATCGCCCAGATCTCCGCGAGCCAGCGCTTGGCCTCGTCCGGCTGGCCCCGCGAGATCGCGTCGCGTGCGAGCATCAGCCGCGCCTCGACGTTTTCCGGGTCGCCGGCGATCGCCCGGCGGTACGCGTCCTGGGCGGGCGCGCCGCCGCCGGCCGCGTCGCGGAGGCGGCCAAGAACCGCCCACGCCGCGCCGTCGTCGGGATGCTCGGCGACGAGCGCGGTCAGCTCGCGCGTCGCCTCGTCGTTGCGGCCGGCAAGCCACAGGGCGCGGCCGTGCAGGTAGCGGACCTGGGGATCGGAGGGTGCCAGCTCGAGGGCCTCTCCGTACGCCTGAAGCGCTGCGTCCGGCTCGTCCATGCGCATGCGCAAGGTGCCGAGCGCCGTCCAGGTGTCAGGGCGCGGATCGAGCCGCGCCGCCTCCGCGGTGACCGCCTCCGCGTCGCGCAGCTCCGCGAGGCGGTCGAGGAAGAGCCCGCGCTCGACGAGCGCCGGGCCCGCGATCTCCGGATGCGCCTTGGCGAGGGCGGCGAAGAACTCGTCTCCGTCTTCGAAGCGTCGCGTCGCCTGAAGGGCCGAGGAGATCAGCGGGATCGCCTCCCGGCAGGGAGCGGGATCGGCGCAAGCCGCCGCCAGCGGCGCGATCGCCCCTTTCGCGTCACCCTTCGCGAGACGATCCCGCCCTTCCGCGAGGGCGGCGGGCGCCGCCCGGGGGTCACGGCCGGGGACCGGAGGACCGGCGCACCCCTGCGCGGCGAGCGCCGCCGCGACGAGGCCGGCGACCGGCAAGCGGCGCTGTGGGCGAAGCGCCGCCGTGAGGGCGAGCACGACCGCGAATCCGAAGCATCCGCGTCCGAAGGCGTCGCGGCTGCGCGCGTAGAGCGTCGGCCCCCCGCTCGTCAGCGGCACGCGGTCCACGAGCACCCCGGTGTCGAAGATCGTCCCGCCGTGGTCCCCGCGAAGGACCTTGCGCGTGACCCCGCGCGCATCGATGAACGCCGAGATCCCCGAGTTGCCGCACCGGACGAACGCGATCCGATTCTCGATCGCGCGCAGCATCGAGATCCTGAGGAGCTGCTCCTGGACCGGTCCGCCGATCGTCTTTTCGCTCGTGATCGTGACCAGGAAGCGGGCCCCGCGAAGCGCCTGCCCTGAGGCGGCCGGCGGGTAGACGTTTTCGACGCAGATCAGGACTCCGAACGGAAGGGTCGATCCCTGCCACGGCAGGCTCAGGAGCGTAACCCCCGGGCCGGGCACGCCCGTCGGCACGAAACCCCACGCGAGCCGGACGATCGCGCGCTGGAGCCGCCAGAGCGGCGGGGCGAACCGGCGAAGCGCGTCGTCGGCGGGAATCTGCTCCGACCACGGGAACAGCAGGCGCTTGCTCGCTTCGCCGAGCACGGCGCCCGAGCCGTCGATCAGGAACGCCGTGTTGGTCGTGCGCCCGGGATCGGAGGCCACCTTGCCCATCCCGCCCACGAGCATGAGCGCGCCCTTGTCCTTCGCGAGCCGGGCGAGGTCGGGAAGGTAGATCCCCGGGCGCCGCACGTTGTCGAGGATCGCGTTCTCCGGCCAGACGATGAGATCGGCGACGCCCGGTGGGACGCGCTCGTTCGTGAACAGCACCTCGGACAGGTGGACGCCGACGGTATTCCGCGTGCTGTGCTCGATGTTGGGCTGCACCACCGCGAGACGGGGCCCCTCCCGTTCCTCGATCGTCCCGAGGCGGAACGCCCCGTAGGCCAGCGCGGCGGCGAACGCGACGGCGACGATCCACGCCTCGCGCTTGAGGCGCGTCCGGCGCATCGGGTCCGGGAGGCCGGCGCGACGGTCCCGCCAGGCCGTCACGAGATCGGCGACGAGACCGTTCCCCATCGCCACCAGGAACGAGACGCCGTAGACGCCGGTGAGATCCGCGATCTGGACCAGCGGCCCGATGCGCGCCTGCGAGTAGCCGATCGCATAGAGGTCGAAGTGCGCGAGCGTGAAGGTCAGGCGGAACCATTCGAGACCGACCCAGACGAGCGGCGCGCTGAAGGCGCGGGGCCAGCGAAATCGCCGATGGACCGAGCGCATCACGAAGGGGAACGGGAGCCAGGTCACGAACATGACGCTCGCCATCGCGGGGCCGGCGAACCAGCCGAAGCGGGAGAGCGCGGTGTACTGCAGGACCCACGTCAGGAACGCCGCGGGGGGGAACCACCAGGCCGAAGCCTCGGGCGGTCGATCGTCGGTGTAGAGGAGGATCCATGGGACGAGCGCGACGTAGGGCAAGAGGACGCGCCCCGGGAAGAGGGCGTACGTTCCGAGGAGGAGCGGCGTCCCGAACGCCAGCGCGCACCGGACGAGGATTCGCGCTCCAGTGCCGGAGACGGACTTGGGCAAGGCGGGCCTCTCCCCCTGGTGGTGACGACGCGGTCGGCAAGTTTACCAGGTCGCAGGCGCGGGCGATCGGCGCCCTCGCCTCCCGGTCAGGGGTGAAGCGACGGGGTCGTGGTGGTCGAGGTGACCGAGACGGTGCTGAACGGCGTGATGTCGTCGGTGATCGTCAACGGATGCACGAAACGCACGGTTCGCGTGACGTGCCCCGCCGGCGTGTCGTACGAGACGACGATCGTCCCGTCCGGCTGGACGACGATGTCCGGGTTCTGCGCGTCTTCCGAGCGATCGGAGACCAGGAACGGCGTCATCCAGCGCGAGGCGAGGAACACGCTCAGGAACACGCGGTCCGGTCCGGCCACGCCGGAGGAGACCCACGCGAGGTAGGGCCGGCCGGTCACGTCGAAGCTCACCCGGGGATCGAGCTCGTCGCGCCCGCTGGCGGCCGCCGCAACGTTCGAGGTCGCCATCCAGCCGGTTCCGGTCCAGCGCGACCAGACGAGATCGAACGTCTGCCCGTCGAAGTGGCTCCACACGACCCAGGGCCAACGCTGATTGAGCGGGTTTTCGGCGATGATCGGCCAGAGGTCTCCGGTGAGGTCGCCGTTGGGGTTCAGGGGCCAATACCCGAACCGGACGCGGGAAACGGTCCAGATCCGGAAGTTCTTGGCCGACGCATTCGAGAAGACGACCGTGCGGAGGTACGTGCCCGCGGTATCGGTCTGCGCCGAGACCTCCGCGCGAGCCGGGAGACATGCGACCAGAGCGGCCATCGCGGCACCCGTGAGAAGTTTACGCGCGGTGTTCATGTTCGATCCTCCGGTTCTTCGCAACCCAGCGGTCGAATTCGTCGACCTCCGGGAATCGCCGTTCGAGCGCCGAGCGGAGATGCTTCAGGCGGCCGAACGCGATCTTCTCCCGCGTTCCGCGGCCGTCCTGCCGTGCCATCGTCCATCGGTGGTACGCATTGAGGAAGAGGATGTCGTGATACGCGCCTTCGGGCGCGGACGCGAGTGCGTCCGACTCCGAAAACGCCCGTTCGGCGCGAGCCCGGTCCCCGCGCTGGAGAAACCCTTCCGCCATCCGCGTCGCCGACAGCGCCGCGATGCGCCGGAGACCGCGCTCCGTGGCGGTGGCGTGGGCCTCGCCGAGCTTCGCCATCCCCTCGGCGAAACGATGCGTCCGGACGAGGCATCCGCCCAGATTGGTCAACACCATCAGCGTCAGCTCCGGCGAGCCCCCCGATCCTTGCAACACGTCATAGGCCCGATCGTAGTAGGCGAGGGCCTTCTCGAGGTCGGAGGTTTCCAGGATGTTCCCGAGCGTGTTCAGCGCCGCCGCTTGCGCACCCGCGTCGCCGTGCTCGAGCGCGAGGTCGAGGCACTCGCGGGCCAGGACCTGGGCCAGGTAAAGATCCGAAAGCTCGCGGTAGACGAAGCTCAAGTGGAGGAGCGCGCGAATCTGAACGCGCGCGCTCGTGCCGGCGCGAAGCTTCAGGACCTCGCGGAGCTCGCGCTCGCACATCGTCAGCTTGCCCAGCGCCTTGAGCGCGGCAGCGGTGCGCCACCGCGCCTCGGCGAGGCGCTCGGCGCGCGAGGGATGCTCGGGCTCCGCCTCGGCGGTTTCGAGCGCTCGCTCGAAGGCGACGAACGCACGACCGGGCTCGCCGCGGGCGAACAGGTCCGCCCCGAGGGCGAGCAGTGCATCGTAATCGCGGAGGTCGGGTGCCAGCGGCTCCAAGTCCTCGAGATCGAGCACGTCGGAGAAGTTCTGGATGGAGACGTTGAAGATCCGGGCGAGCGCCCGCAGCTTGTCGAACGAGGGGAGCGCCTTCCCCTTTTCGAACCGGGACAGCTGCGAATTATCGATGGCCTCGCCGAGGGAGGTCGCCTTTTCCTCGACCTTTCGAAGCGTGTAGCCGTACCCTTCGCGCAGCCGCCTCAAGTGTTGCCCCAGGCGCACGGAAGGACGGCCCTCCGATGGCCGCGCTCCGGCGGCCGCTCGAACATCGTCGAGGGCGTCGAATGGTTCGGCCCGTTTCGGTGTCTCGTGGCTCATGGGCCCCCCCCGCATCGAGACGCCAGCCAAGTTGAGGCTCTTCACCTGCCCCTTGTGTACGCCGATCCCGCCGGATCTGTCAACAATTGAACCTCGTGAGGCGGATCCTTGCGGACGGCCGATCCGCGCTTGACGGGGGGTGAGCCTCCCCGTACATTCACGAACCTGTTGAAATGATTAGAGATCGTACCCCGGAACGCGAACCGAGGTGCCTGGCGTGCCCTCGCTGAGACTCGTCCCCCCCCCGAGGCTCCCCCAGCTTTTCGCGAGCCTGCGGTTCGACACGGCGCTCGAATCGCTGGCCTTCCGCCAGCTGGCGGCGCTCGACGTCGAGGGGTGTCGCACCACGTTCGGTCAGCTGGTGGATCAGCTCGATGCGAGCGCCCCGGGCGTCACCGACCGCGAGGTGATCGCGCTTCTCCTCGACATCCTCCAGCGCGTCAACCGGCGGCTGCACCGCCCTCCCGACGGCGAGATCTCGGGCCAAGAGAACCGCGCCGCGCTCGTCACGCAGTTCGCGACCGTCGAAACCGCGGAGCAGGCGCGACAGCTCTTCCTCCCGGCGCTGACCCGGCTGCTGTCGGTCTTCCACTCGGGAGCCTCCTCCCACCCTCTGGTGGAGCAAGCCCAGAACTACATCGAGGAGAACTACCAGCGCCGGCTGTCGCTCTCGGCGATCGCACGCCCGTTGAACGTGTCGCCGAACTATCTCTCCCGCATCTTCCGGAGGGAAACCGGGCGAACGCTGACGGCGCACATCCATCATGTCCGGCTGGAGCACGCGCGTTTGCTGCTTGCCGCGGGCGGCCGTAGCATCTCCGAGATCGCCTACATGGTCGGGTACCAGAACTATCGCGACTTCTATCGCAACTTCGTCAAGTACGAGCGGGCCTCGCCGCGGCAGGCCCGCCGTTCCATGAACCGCGCCGAGGACGTAGCACCTGGGCGCTCTCTGGAGTAACCCGATGACGTCCCCGTCCGGAACCCGGCGCGCCTCGGGCGCCGCCGTCGTGATCTTCCTCGCCTCGGCGCTCTGCGCGCGCGCCGCCCAGGACAGCGCGACGAGCGCGCTCGCCGCCACGCTCAAAGAGCTGCGAGCCGCCTCCGCGAAAGGCGCCGCCGGCGCCCCGGCGATCGTGGCGGCCCTCAAGGACCCCCGGCCCACCGTCCGGGCGGCCGCCGCGCAGCTCCTCCCCGCGGCGAAGGGGGCGGCCGCGGTGGCCGACATCGCGCCTCTCGTCGACGACCGGGAGGAGTCGGTCGCACTCTCCGCGGCCGGCGTGCTCGTGAAACTGGGGGGCGCCTCGACCGCCGAGCCGATCCGGCGCGCCCTGGCGTCCCCATCGTCGCGCGTCCGCTCGCAGACCGCCGGCTACCTCGGGGATGCCCGGGACGCCCGGTTCGTGAAGGAGCTGGGCGGATTGCTCTCCGACGAGGTCCCGGGGGTCCGGGGCAACGCTATCGACGCGCTGCGCGCGATCGGGGACCCGGCCGCGTTCCCGTACTTCATGGCCGCCACCGGCGACAAGGACGAGGAAATCGCCGTCAGCGCGATCGAGGCGCTGGTCAACTTGAAGGATCCGCGCGCCGCCGCGAGGTTGAGCGCCGTGTCGTCGTCGCCTTCGGCGAAAGTTCGCGCCTCCGTGGCGCACGCACTCCCGGTCCTCGGCCACGGGACGCTGGAGGACGCCGCCTTCACCCGTCTCGTTCACGACGGAACCGCCGAGGTCCGGCTGGGCGCCGCGACCGGGCTCCGCGACTCCCCCTCCCCCATCGGGCTCCCGGCCCTGAAGGTTCTCGCGGGCGACTCGGACCCGGGCGTGCGACGGGCCGCGATCCAGGGACTCCGGGACACGCCGGTGCCAGAGGCCGCGCGAGAGCTGGCGAAGCTCGCGCGCGACACCGACCCGGACGTCCGCGCGAGCGCCGTCTTCGCGCTGGGGGCGCGAGGCGCCGGGGACGCCGCCGATGCAGTCGTAGCGCTCGCGCGGGATCCGGACGCCAAGGTGCGGACGGCGGTCGCCTCGGCGCTCGGCGATTTCGCTCGGCCGGGAGATCTGAAGACTCTCGCCATCCTCGCCTCCGACCCGATGCCCCCGGTCCGGGTGGTTGCGGTCGCCTCGATCGGGCGGGTGGGAACCGAGGCGGCCGTCCCCCTGCTGCAGGCGGCTTTGGGCGATGCCGATGCCTCCGTCCGGCGCCAGGCGGTGCCGTCCCTGGGTCAGGTCGGCTCGG
This sequence comes from Acidobacteriota bacterium, assembly GCA_041500265.1. Taxonomy (GTDB): domain Bacteria; phylum Acidobacteriota; class Polarisedimenticolia; order Polarisedimenticolales; family DASRJG01; genus DASRJG01. The sequence goes on from JBGQLU010000161.1 coordinate 6,942, forward strand.
CCGGCGCGCTCGGGGTGCTCCGCGGGCTGGTCGCCACCGGAGACCTCGAAGCCCGCGTGTCCGCGATCGATCAACTCCGCGACCGCAAGGACCGCGGCGCCGTGCAGGTGCTCCGCAAGGCCGCGCAGGACCCCGCCGAGCGCGTGAGGTCGGCCGCCGTCCGCGCCCTCGAAGCCATCGGAGGCTAGCGCTCGCTCACCCTGCGGCCTACGGACAGGGGGCGTTGTTCGGGCGCGGCGACCCGTTGCTGCGGTTCCCGAGCGACCCTTCCCCGCACAGCGCGTTCTTCGCGGAGATCAGGTAGTAGTACCCGTTCGCGGGCGTGGTCGCGTCGGGCACCGAGGTCCCCGCGAGACCGCTCTGATAACAAGTGTGGTTGTAGACGATCCCTCCGGTGTGGGGGAGCGTTCCGCGGTACGCGTCGTAGCTGTCGGCCCCCGAGACCGCCCCCCAGGACAACGTCGTCTTGTTCGTCCAGAGGAGGCTCGCGACGACGATCGGCGCGCCGGAGACGGCCGGGTTGAACGGCGCGCAGTCGACGACGTCGGGCACGCCGTCGTTGTCGTCGTCAGGGTCGCAGGCGTCCCCCATCGAGTCGCCGTCGAAGTTCGCCTGGCTCTGGTTGTCCGCCAGCGGACAGTTGTCGCAGGCGTCGCCCCAGGTGTCGCCGTCCGAGTTCGCCTGCGAGGCGTTCGAGATCGACACGCAGTTGTCGCAGACGTTTCCCACGCCGTCCCCGTCGGAGTCCGCCTGATTCACGTTCGCCACCGCGCGGCAGTTGTCGCTCACGTCCGGGATCCCGTCGGCATCGTCGTCCGAGTCGCAGGCGTCGCCGACCGCGTCGTGGTCGGTGTCGGTCTGGTTTCCTTGCGCCAGCTCGAGCGCGGAGGTCGTGCCGTTCAGGTCGATGTCGCAGTTCAAGATGTTCACCCCGCAGTTTCCGTTGCGGGTCGACGCGCAGTTGTCGCAGAGGTTACCGACCCCGTCGGCATCGGCGTCCTCCTGGAGAGGATTCACGACCGTCGGACAGTCGTCGCAATCATCGCCGATCTTGTCGCCGTCCGTATCGGCCTGGGTCGGATTCGAGACCAGCTTGCAGTTGTCGTTGACGTCGGGGACGCCGTCCCCGTCGTCGTCGATGTCGCACGCGTTCCCGAGCCCGTCCTCGTCGGTGTCGAGCTGATTCGCGTTCGACACCGTCGGGCAGTTGTCGCACGCGTCCCCGACCCCGTCCGCGTCGGTGTCCAGCTGGCTGACATTCGAGACCACCAGGCAGTTGTCACACGCGTCCCCCACACCGTCGCCGTCGGAGTCGGCCTGGGAGACGTTCTGGACGATGCGACAGTTGTCGCTCACATCGGGGATCCCGTCGGCGTCGTCGTCGGTGTCGCAGGCGTCGCCCAGCGTGTCGCCGCCGGTCAGGAGCTTGTCGGTGTTGGTCTGATCCGAGTTCGAAGCACTCGGACAGTTGTCGCACGGATCCCCCACCCCGTCGCCGTCGGTGTCCGTCTGGCTCGCGTTCGAGATCAGCGGGCAGTTGTCGCAGA
>JBGQLU010000162.1:0-8413 GCA_041500265.1 Acidobacteriota bacterium
CGAAGTCGAAGGGGAACGTCGTGGACCCCGACGCGATGGTCGACCGCTTCGGAGCCGACACCACGCGCCTGTTCTCGCTCTTCGCGGCGCCGCCGGAGAAAGACCTCGAGTGGAGCGAGGCCGGGGTCGAAGGGTGCTACCGATTCCTGGGGCGGCTCTGGAGGACGTTCGCCAAGGCCCGTCCAGGGCTCCCGCCCGCCGGCACGCCGGCTCCGGCGGCCGGGGACGGAAGCGAAGCACAGGCGTTGCGGCGAAAGACCCACCAGACGATCCGGCGGATCACCGACGATCTCGGTCCGCGCATGCATCTCAACACGCCGGTCGCCGCGATCATGGAGCTGCTCAACACCGCGACCCCGACGGCGCAGAAAGAGCCCCCCTCGGAGGCCGAGGCCTGGGCGCTGCGGGAAGCCTTCGAGACGATCGCCCGGGTTCTGTCCCCGTTCGCGCCCCACGTTGCCGAGGAGCTGTGGGAGGCGCTGGGCCACCCCCCGTTCGTCGCGACGGCACCCTGGCCCCGGGCGGAGGACGCCATCCTCGTCGAGGACCTGGCGCTCCTGGTCGTCCAGGTCAACGGTAAGGTCCGCGGCCGGGTGACGGTGCCTCGGGGGCTCGGGGAGGAGCAGGCGATCGCCGCGGTGGAGGGCGATCCGAACGTGCGGAAGCACCTCGACGGGAAGGTGGTCAGGAAATCGGTTTACGTGCCGGACCGTCTGCTGAACCTGGTGGTTTCGTGAGCCGCGTGCTCGCCGCGGCGTCGCTGGCGCTCGCCCTGTCCGCCTGCGGCTACCGGCTGTCGGGCACCGGGACGTTCCTGCCGAAGGGCGTCAACAAGATCGCGGTCTCGGCGTTCGAGAACAAGAGCGCCCGCTCCGAGATCGACGTCCGCACGACCGAGGCGGTCGCGCGCGAGATGTCCCGGCGCGGCGGGTTCAAGGTGGTCCCGGACAAGGCCACGGCGGACGCCTACCTCGAGGGAGCGATCACCGATTTCCGCACGACGCCCGTCCAATTCAACGCCCAGGGGCGGGCGACGCGTCTCGAGACGACGGTCGTGCTCCGGGCGTCCCTCAGGGACCTGAAGTCGGGGGCGATCCTGTGGAGCCAGTCCAACCTGGTCTTCCGGGACCAGTACGACGTCCAGCAGTCGGACGTGAACTACTTCGACCTCGAGACCTTCGCCCTCGACGACCTCGCCAAGGGGGCCGCCCAGACCCTCGTGAACTCGATCACCGAGGGGTTCTGATGGCCTTCCCCTCCCGCGCCCTCGGGCCCTGGGGAGCGCCGGCGCTCCGAACGGTCCGGGAACGGTTGACGAAGGGATGGCCTCCCGGACTGACGGTGTTGACCGGGGACGACCTCTATCATCTGGACCGCGCCCAGGAGGCGATCCTCGGCGCCCTGTGCCCCGACCGGACCGATCCGTTCCTGTGGTCGGTCTTCGGGGACACGCCGGTCTCGGCTCAGGGGCTCGTCGGGGCCGCCCGCTCGATGGGGATGTTCGCGGCGCGGCGCGTCGTGTTCCTGCGCGACGTCGCCTCGCTCGAGGGCGAGCCGGAGCCCCTCGCCTCCTACGCCGAAGCGCCCCCGTCCGGGAGCTTTCTCCTCGTTCGCGCGCCGAAGCTCGACCGGAAGCGCAAGCTCCACAAGGCGCTCGCCGAAGCGGGACAGCTGCTGACGTTCCGGCCGCCGGAGTCGGAGGCGGAGATCGAGGAGCTCTCGCGCGTGGTCTTCGGGCTCGCGAAGGAGCGGGGCTTCACGCTCACCCCCGAAGCCGCCGGCCTCCTCGTCGCGGTCTGCGGCCCCGATGTGGCGCGGATCGCCTTAGAGCTCGACAAGGCCGCGTCCTGGCTGGGGGAGAACGGCCTCGCGCGGCCTGCTTCCGCCGAGGCGATGCGGGAGCTCCTCGCCGGCGCCGCCCTGCTCACCGGCTGGGAGCTCGCCGACGCGCTTCTCGCGCGGGACCGGACGGCGGCGCTCGCGGCGGCGCGCGCCCTCGCCGACGCGGGAGAAGAGCCGATCCGGGTGGTCGGAGGGCTGGCCTACCGCGTGAGGGCGCTGATTCAGGCGAAGGGGCTCGCGGCGCGCGGCGCGCGGAGCGAGGAGATCCTGCGCGCCGTCCGCGGGGGGTGGTTCTTCAAGGACGCCCTCCAGGCGGGGACCGCCCGTTACACGCTGGCGGAGGCGCTGGCGATGCCCGGGCGGCTGCTGGCCGCCGACCGGGCGTTCAAGAGCCGGTCGATCGAGAAAGGCGCCGTCCTCGAGGTGCTCGTTTCGGAGCTGACGGCTCCCGGGTCGGGAGGACCACGTTGAGAGCGACCCATGAGGTGGTGCTCATCCTCGACTTCGGCTCGCAGTACACCCAGCTGATCGCACGGCGGGTGCGCGAGCTCGGCGTTTATTGCGAGGTCCTCGCGTTCCACGCCGGACTCGCGGCCGCGCGGGAGCGCCGGCCCCGCGGGATCATCCTGTCCGGCGGCCCCGATTCGGTCTACGCCGAAGGCGCGCCTCACGTTCCCGCCGAGCTGTTTGAGCTCGGCATCCCGGTGCTCGGCCACTGCTACGGGATGCAGCTCATGATGGCCAAGCTCGGGGGCGACGTGCGACCGGCCGCGGGGCGTGAGTACGGCCCGGCCGTCGTAAGGATCACCGCCGCGGACAGCCTGTTGTTTCGCGGCCTCACGGGCGAGCAGAAGGTGTGGGCCAGCCACGGAGACCACGTCCTGGCGGCGGCCCCCGGATTCCGGCCCGTGGCCGCCTCGGACAACGCCCCGCTGGCCGCGGTCGAGGACGGCGCGAGGCGCCTCTACGGCGTCCAGTTCCACCCGGAGGTCGCGCACACGGAGCACGGCCGCGAGATCCTGAGGAACTTCCTCTTCGACGCCTGCGGGTGCCGGGGCGACTGGACGATCGCCTCGTTCGTCGAGGAGGCCATCGCCGAGGTGCGGCGGGTCGTCGGGGACGGCCGTGTCGTCTGCGCCCTCTCGGGCGGGGTCGACTCGTCGGTCATGGCGCTCCTCCTCCACCGAGCGCTCGGCCCCAAGCTGACTTGCATCTTCGTGGACAACGGGCTCCTCCGGAAGGGGGAGGCGGCGCAGGTCGTCGGCGACTTCCGCACGCGATACCACCTCGAGGTCGTCGCCGCGAACGAGGCGGCGCGGTTTCTCGCGCGCCTCGGCGGGGTCGAGGACCCGGAGCGGAAGCGCAAGATCATCGGCGCCACCTTCATCGACGTCTTCGAAGAGGTCGCGCGCAAGCTCGGCGGGATCAAGTTCCTCGCCCAAGGGACGATCTACCCGGATCGTATCGAGTCGGCCTCCGTGAAAGGGCCCTCCGCCACGATCAAGACCCACCACAACGTCGGCGGCCTCCCCGAGCGGATGCACCTCACGCTGGTCGAGCCGCTCAAGGACCTCTTCAAGGACGAAGTCCGCCGCCTCGGCCTCACGCTCGGACTCGATCCGGCGTTCGTCGCCCGGCACCCGTTCCCCGGGCCCGGTCTGGCGGTGCGGATCCTCGGCGAGGTCACCGCGGAGCGGGTCGCCTTGCTGCAGGAGGCCGACGCGATCTTCCTCGACGAGCTCCGGGGAGCCGGGCTGTACGACGCGGTGGCGCAGGCGTTCGCCGTCCTCCTGCCGGTCCGGAGCGTCGGCGTGATGGGGGATTACCGGACCTACGAGAGCGTGGTGGCGCTCCGGGCCGTGACGACCCAGGACTTCATGACCGCCGACTGGGCCCGGCTGCCGTACGATGTCCTGGGCCGGGCGAGCAGCCGGATCGTCAACGAGGTGCGCGGCGTGAACCGGGTGGTCTACGACGTGACCAGCAAACCCCCCGGCACGATCGAATGGGAGTGAGACGATGCCCGACTCGGCCGCCGGCTTCGTCCACCTCCACAACCACACGACCTACTCCCTCTTGGACGGCGCCCAGCGCCTCGACGAGATGCTCGCCCTGGCCGCCGCCGACGGCCAGACCTCGCTGGCGATCACCGACCACGGAAACCTGTTCGGCGTCCTCGAATTTGCCCGCGAGGCGAAGAAGGCGGGCGTCCGGCCGATCGTGGGCATCGAAGCCTACGTCGCGCCGGGATCGCGTTTCGAGAAGGGGGCGCCCACCGGCGGCGCGGCGCGGCAGAAGCCCTACCACCACCTGATCCTCCTCGCCGAGAGCTACGCCGGCTACAAGAACCTCATCAAGCTCTCGACGGCCGGCTACCTCGAGGGGTTCTACTACCGACCCCGCATCGACAAGGAGCTCCTCCGCGCGCACTCGGACGGGATCGTGTGCCTGTCCGCCTGCCTGGCGGGGGAGGTCCCGACGCTCCTGCGCACCGACCGCTACGACGAGGCGCTCTCCGTCGCCGGGGAGTTCCGGGACATCTTCGGCGAAGGACGGTACTGGCTCGAGCTCCAGGACCACGGCCTCGTGGAGCAACAGAAGGTCAACGAGGGCGCGGTGCGGCTCGCCAAGGAGCTCGGCGTGGGGCTCGTGGCGACCAACGACTGCCACTACCTGTTGCCCGACGACCACTTCGCTCACGACGTTCTCGTGTGCATCCAGACCGGGAAGAACGTCCACGCGCACGACCGCATCCGCTATTCGCCGCAGCACTACCTCAAGTCCCGGGCCGCCATGGCGGCGCTGTTCTCCTGGGCGCCCGAGGCGATCGCCAACACGGCGGCCGTGGCCGAGCGCTGCCGGTTCACCTTCGAGAAGCAGCCTCCCCAGCTCCCCGCGTTCCCGGTCCCCGAGGGTTTCGACCTCGACGGGTACTTCGAGAAGGTCGCGCGGGACGGATTCGAGGCCCGGCTCCCGCAGTGGCGCGTGGAGGCGGACGCGGGGCGCCTGCGGCACCCGCTGGAGGCGTACCGGGCGCGCCTCGACCGCGAGATCAAGATGATCCGCGAGATGGGGTTCGCCGGGTACTTCCTGATCGTCTGGGATTTCATCCGCTTCGCGCGCGAGCAGGGGATCCCGGTCGGCCCGGGCCGAGGCTCCGCCGCCGGCTCGTTGGTCGCGTTCAGCATGCGCATCACGGACATCGACCCGATGCCCTTCGACCTCCTGTTCGAGCGCTTCTTGAATCCCGAGCGGGTGTCGATGCCGGACATCGACATCGACTTCTGCTTCAGGAAGCGCGAGCGGGTGATCGACTACGTCACCGGCAAGTACGGCCGCCCGAACGTGGCGCAAATCATCACCTTCGGCACCATGGCCGCCCGCGCGGTCATCCGGGACGCCGGACGCGGCCTCGACATCCCCTACGCGGAGGTCGACAAGATCGCGAAGCTCGTTCCGCAGCAGCCCGGCCAGGAGGTGACGATCGCGACGGCCCTCGCCGACGTGCCGCCCCTGAGGCAGGCCTACGACACCGACCCGCGGGTCCGGCAGCTCTTGGACGTCGCCTCGCGCCTCGAGGGGCTGGTGCGCCACGCGTCCACGCACGCCGCGGGGGTCGTGATCGCGCCGAAGCCGATCGTGGAGTACGCCCCGCTGTACCGCGGGAGCGACGACGCGATCACGACGCAGTTCGCGATGTCCGACATCGAGGAGATCGGCCTCCTCAAGATGGATTTCCTCGGCCTGAAGACGCTGACGCTGATCGACGATGCGATCGCGTCGATCGGGGCCGCGACCGGAGTGCGCCCCGACATCGACGGGCTCACGTTGGACGACCCCGGGGTCTACGACCTGTTCGCGAAGGCGCGAACCGCCGGGATCTTCCAATTCGAATCGGAGGGGATGAAGAACATCCTGAGGCGCTTGAAGCCCGACCGGTTCGAGGATCTGGTCGCCATCAACGCCCTCTACCGCCCCGGTCCGATCGGCGGCGGCCTGATCGACGATTTCATCAAGCGGCGGCACGGGAAGATCAAGGTGGAATACCCGCACCCGCTGCTGGCCGAGATCCTCGAGGGGACCTACGGCGTCATCGTCTACCAAGAGCAGGTCATGCAGATCGCGTCGGCGATGGCGGGGTACTCGCTCGGCGAGGCGGACATCCTGCGCCGCGCCATGGGCAAGAAGAAGAAGGAAGTCATGGCCGCCGAGAGGGAGAGGTTCATCGCGCGCGCGGCCGCGAAGGGGGTGAAGCCCGGCGAGGCGGGGAAGGTCTTCGATCTCATGGAGTACTTCGCCGGCTACGGCTTCAACAAGTCGCACTCCGCGGCGTACGCTCTCGTGGCCTATCGCACGGCGTGGCTCAAGGCCCACGAGCCCGTGCACTTCATGGCGGCCCTGCTGACGACGGAGAAGGGGAACACCGACAAGCTCGTGCAGTACGTCACCGAATGCCGCGAGATGGGGATTCAGGTTCTCCCGCCCGACGTCAACACGTCGAGCCTCGATTTCACCGTGGAAGGCGGGCACGTCCGGTTCGGGCTGTCGGCGATCAAGAACGTCGGGGAGGGAGCGATCGAGTCGATCCTCGAGGCCCGCACCAGGCTCGGAAGGGGATTTCGCTCGATCTTCGATCTCGCCGCCGAGATCGACCTGCGCCTCGTCAACAAGCGCGTCCTCGAATCGCTGGTGCAGGCGGGGGCCCTCGACTCGCTGGGGGCGCGCCGCAGCCCCATGACTGCGGCGGTCGACGCCGCTCTCGAGTGGGGGCAGAAGCGAAGGACCGACCGCGAGTCGGGGCAGGGGAATCTCTTCGGCGGCGGGACGAAGGGGGGGGCGCCGGCCGCCGAGCCGAAGCTTCCGGAGCTTCCCGATTGGGACGAACGGACGCGGCTCGCGCACGAGAAGGCCACGCTGGGGTTCTACGTCACCGGACATCCGCTGGAGAGCGTGCGCGCCCTCCTCGACGACTTCGCGACCCACGGGACTGTCGCGCTGCGCGAGCTGCCGTCGGGCTCCGAGATCTCGGTCGGCGGGATCGTGACCGAGTTCCGCAAGCGCAAGTCGAAGAAGGGGGCCTGGTGGGGCTCGTTCCAGCTCGAAGACCTGAAGGGACAGGTCGAGGTCCTGGCGTTTCCCAAGGCGTACGACGAATTCCAGGCGCTGCTCCAGAACGATCGTGCGGTCCTCGTCTCGGGGCGCCTGGAATCCGACGAGGGGCGCGTCCGGATCACCGCCGACGAGGTCACGGCCTTGGACGACATCGAACAGAAGAAGGCCGACGCCGTGCAGCTTCGCGTCGAGGCCGCCGAGGTCGACGACGACGTGCTGGCGCGCCTCCGCGGGGCGCTCGAAGCGCATCGCGGGGACGTCGCGCTCTTCCTCGAGGTCGTGCGCCCTGGAGATTTCCGGGTCGTCGCGCGCGCGGAGGCCTCGATGCGGGTCCGTCCTTCGCGGGAGCTCTCGCTGGCGCTCGAGGGCATCCTGGGCCCCGGCCGGGTCCGCTTCAGGGCGCGGGCGCTGCGATAAAAACCCCGCCAGAGGCACCTTTCCGCGTCATGGCGCTTGGGGAGAGCGCCCCGGCCTGGTAAGATTCGTTCTTTATCGATCGAGGAGCCGCGCATGATGCACCGGGGACGGGCCCTGTTCACTTCGGAATCGGTGACCGAGGGTCACCCCGACAAAGTCGCCGACCAGGTCTCGGATGCGGTCCTGGACGCGATCCTCGCCGCCGACCCCTATGGTCGCGTCGCCTGCGAGACCCTCCTGACCACGGGCCTGTGCATCATCGCGGGCGAGATCACCACGCGCAGCTACGTCGATCTCCAGAAGGTCGCGCGGCGGACGATCGAGGAGATCGGCTACACCGACGCCTCGTACGGGCTCGACGCAAGGAGCTGCTCGGTGCTCTCGGCGATCGACGAGCAGTCCGGCGACATCGCGATGGGCGTCGATACGGGCGGGGCCGGCGACCAGGGGATGATGTTCGGGTACGCGTGCCGCGAGACCGAAGAGCTGATGCCGCTGCCGATCACGCTCGCGCACGCCCTGACCCGGCGGCTCGCGGCCTGCCGGAAGGAAGCGATCGTCCCGTTTTTCCGCCCCGACGGGAAGTCGCAGGTCACGGTCGAGTACTTCGACGGCAAGCCGGTGCGCGTCGATGCGATCGTCGTCTCGACGCAGCACGGCCCCGAGGTCACCTCGGCCGAGCTCGAGGCGGTGGTCCGGGAAGTCGTGATCCAGCCGATCATCCCGAAGGAATTCCTGGACGCGAAGACGAAGGTGTACGTCAACCCGACCGGCCGCTTCGTGACCGGAGGCCCGCAAGGCGATACCGGGCTGACCGGGCGCAAGATCATCGTGGACACCTACGGCGGCATGGGGCACCACGGCGGCGGGGCGTTTTCCGGGAAGGATCCGACCAAGGTGGACCGTTCGGCGTGCTACATGGCGCGGCACATCGCGAAGAATCTGGTCGCGGCGGGCCTGGCCGATCGCGCCGAGGTCCAGCTCGCGTACGCGATCGGGGTCGCCGACCCGGTGTCGGTCCTCGTGAACACCTTCGGCACCG
>JBGQLU010000163.1:0-8378 GCA_041500265.1 Acidobacteriota bacterium
CTCCGGAAGGGGCGCAGGATCCTGATCTACGGCGCGTCCGGAGCCATCGGCACCGCGGGGGTGCAGCTGGCCAGGCACTTCGGCGCCGACATCACGGCGGTGTGCGGCACGAAGAACCTCGAGCTCGTGAGATCGCTCGGGGCCGACAGGGTGATCGACTACACACAGGAAGACTTCACGAGGAACGGCAAGACGTACCACGTCATCTTCGACGCCGTGGGCAAGCACTCGTTCAGGCGGTGCCGAGGCTCGATGGAGCCCGGTGGCATCTACCTGCCGACCGACGGGCCGGTGAATCTCCTCTTGGCGCTCATGCCTTCGCGAAAGGGAGCCAAGCGGGTGGTATTCCAGATACCACCTCGACAGCCAGTGGAGGACGTCCTCTTTCTCAAGAAGCTCGTCGAGGACGGGAAGTACCGGCCGGTGATCGATCGGCGCTACCCGCTGGAGGACGTGATCGAGGCGACGAGGTACGTCGAAACGGAACAGAAAACCGGGAACGTGGTGCTCACGCTCGACGGCGGATCCACTCGATGAAAGCGATCGTCCAGAAGGTCGGCTGTTCTGCGTCGAAGGTTCCGGGCGAATCCGACCCCTCAGACAGGCCACCGCGGTGCGTCGACCGGCTCGCGCCGGACCACGTCGGAGTAGGCCACCTTCGGATCCGCGGTGGGCTCCGGAGACTCCGCCCCGAAGCGCCGCGCCAGCTCGCTCGCCGGGTAGAACAACCCGACGCCATCGGGCTCCCTGTGGCCGACGATCAACACCGCGCACGGAGCGTCGCCCTCCCCGACGCAGACATGGGTCGCACCCGCGGGGAAGTGGACGAAGTCCCACGCGTCGAGCATCCGCTCCTGTCCGTTGATCAGTAGTCGACAGCGTCCCGACAGCACCAGCAGATCCTCTTGCGCGCTTTCCCGGTGGTAGCGGCAATTGGGCTTGCCGGGCTCGAGCACGAAGATGTGGATCCCGATCTGCGGGAACGGCTCGTCCGGCTTCTCGAAGCGGCACAGCTTGCCGAAGGCGGCGTTGCCGAACCATCGCGCGTCTTTCACGTTGACCACGAACCAGCCGCCGCGCTCTTCAACCATCGCCCCTCCCTCGCTCCTCGTACCTTCTGTAGAGTGCAAGGAGTCTATCGCGCGTCGGCGGCAGGGGTCGGGCGCGCGATGACGCCACTCCGGCGTACGGGGGGTGGAGTGTACCGCTCTAAAAGGATAATCTCGGGGGTTCGGAGGCCGAACCGCCGATGGATGCTAAGCGACCGCTCCGGGTGGGGCATGGGATCGAAGACCACTGCCGGGTCTGCAAGATGGGCCGCGACCACACGATCGTGGCGGTCGATCCGGCGCGGGGGACGGCGCGGGTGCGGTGCGACTTCTGCGGGAGCATGCACGACTACCGCGGCGGGGAGCGTCCGGCGGGTGCTTTGATGCCGGCGGTGAGCGAACGGGAGATCGGGCGCGTTCCTGAAGCGCCGGGCGAGGAGGTCGACATGGACGCGGAGAGCTTGGAGCGCCTGCTGCGCCGCGTGATCCGGGAAGAGTCGGGGCTGACCCCGGTGGCGCCGGCCGACAAGTGGCGCGGCGGGGAGCTGATTCTCAAGCCGGGACGCGAAGGGTTGCAGGCGAAGTCGTGGCCGATCGAGACGTTCTTTTCGAAGATCGTGATGCTGAGGAACCGCCTGCGCGTCTTAGAGCAGCACGTGAACTCGGCCGAGATCCCGGACGAGCTGAAGGTCAAGCTCCAGGGGTACATCACGGCGTGCTACGGTTCGCTGACCAGCTTCAACATCCTCTTCGCCGACGACGACGATCGATTCAAGGGGAGCGGCGCATGACCGATCGCGCGCAGGCGCTCGAGAAGGTCCTCCAGATCGCGCGCGAGCTGGCGCGCCCCGTCGATCTCACGACCCTCCTGTCCCGGACGGTCGATGCGGCGCTCGAGATCCTGGACGCGGAGCGCGGCAGCGTCTTCCTGTACGACGCCGCTTCGAACATGCTGGTCTCGCGGGTCGCCACCGGCGCCCCGGAGCTTCGCGTCCCCGCCGACCGCGGGTTCGCGGGGGAATCGGTGAGGACGCGGGAGATCGTCAACGTCCCCGACGCCTACGCGGATCCCAGGTTCAATCAGGAAATCGATCGCCAAACCGGGTACCGCACCCGGTGCCTGATCACGATTCCGCTGATCGGACACGACGACACGCTCGTCGGTCTGCTGCAGGTCTTGAACAAGCGCTCCGGCGTCTTCGGCCCCGAGGACGAGGACGTGGCCTCCGCCTTCGCCGCGCAGTGCGCGGTCGCGATCCAGCGCATGAACCTGCTCGTCGATCTCGTCCAGAAGAACCGCATGGAGCGCGAGCTCGAGGTCGCCCGGGAGATCCAAACCCGCGTGCTGCCGCGGTCGATGCCGCACCTCGAGGGGTACGAGGTCGCCGGGTGGAGCCGGCCCGCCGACCAAACGGGTGGGGACATCTTCGACGTCATCACCGCCGGCACCACGATCATCCTGCTGATGGGGGACGCCACCGGGCACGGGATCGGCCCGGCGCTCTCGGTCACCCAGGTGAGGGCCATGCTCCGCATGGCCGTTCGCCTCGGAGCCGGGCTCGACGACGCCTTCCGCCACATCAACGACCAGCTGGCGGACGATCTCGCGTCGAACCGGTTCGTGACCGCGTTTCTCGGCGTCCTCGACACCACGGCCCATTCCCTTCGGTATCACGCCGGAGGCCAGGGACCGATCCTCCACTTCCACGCCGCGACCGGGGAGACGACCCTCGCCTCCGCGACCACCCTCCCCCTCGGGATGATGCCGGTCGTTCAGCTTCGCGAGCCTCACGCCGACACGCTCGCGCCGGGAGACATGCTCGCGCTGATCACCGACGGGATCTACGAATACGAGAACCCCGCCGGGGAGATGTTCGGCTCGGCCCGCGTCGCCAGCCTCCTGCGCGATCATGCGGACGACACCGCCGCCGCGACCCTGGAGGCGATCGTCGAGGCCGTCACCGCGTACGCGAATGGCGCCCCGCAGAACGACGACATGACGATCGTCCTGGTGCGACGCTCGCCGGCCGGCTAGCTCCTAGATGAAAAGCTCGAGCCCCTCGCGCGCCACGATCGCGGTCGGGAGCTCCTCGCGCGTGATCCGGCCGATCTCGTCGAGCTGCGCGTCGGAGTGCTCGGGATGGTGGTGGAACAGCACGAGCGTCTTGACCGCGGCCTGCCGCGCGACCTGGACCGCCGCGTACCAGGTGCTGTGCCCCCACCCTTTGCGGAGCGTTTCGTACTCGGCCTGCATGTAGGTGGCGTCGTAGATCAAGTACTCGGCGTCGCGGCAGAATTCGACGAGCGCCCGGTCGTAGACCTCATTCCCGTGCTCGTGGTCGGTGGCGAAGATCAGGCGCCGGTCGCCGTGCTCGACGCTGTACCCGACCGATCCGTCAGGATGGCATAATGGCATCGTCCGGATCCGCAGGCCCCCGGCCTCGAAAACCGACCCGTCCACTTCCTTGAACCGGACTTTGGCCGGCACACCCGATAACGGGACCGGGAAGTAGGGCGGAGCGATCAGCGCTTGCAGGATCTCCTGGGACGACCGCCCCAAGGACGCCATGCCGTGGAAAATGACCGTGCTCGCCGGGTCGTAGAGGGGCATGAACAAGGCGAGCCCCTCCACGTGGTCGAGATGGTAGTGGGAGAGGAACACGTGGTAGGTTGTCGGCCTCCCCTCCCGGCGCCGGGCTACCTCGGTTCCGAACAACCGGACGCCCGTGCCGCAATCGAGGACCAAGTGCTCGTCTTCCGCGATCTCGATCGCCACGCAGGCGGTGTTCCCCCCGTAGCGGAGCTTGTCGGCCGCGGGGGTCGCGACGGTGCCGCGCACCCCCCAGAACCGGAGCCGGTAACCGCCGGAACCCATGGCCGCTCCCCTTCCACGCCGTCGCTGCCGGCGCGGAACCCAATCGACAGATTGTAGAACGACCCAGTATGCCCGGAGACGAAATCGAGAAGGTCGCCAATCTGCCAATACCGTAAGAGACGTGAAATACCCGCACCAAATTGTCCGCAACGCGGTAACTTTGTACCTGGTCGATTGTACGTATTGGGTGAGTGCGACCGACCCAGTTGCAACACAGAGGCGACGCGGCGTGAGCCGCACGTGGGGGTCGTCATGATGAGGGTGGGGAACTTTCGGCTCCTGTGCTCGATGGGGGCCTTCGCCGCGACGATCCTGTCGGTAACGCACCTGTCCGCGGCGACCAAGACCTTGGATCTCGACAACCAAACGGCGAACGGCTCCGAGAGCCAGTGCGATCTCAACGTCCTCGGGACGTTTCCCGTCAACATCGAAAACAAGGTCACCAACAAGGCGATCGGCGACTCGTTCACCTTTTCCTGGAAGTCGGCCGGCCCCGGCGGGTTCACCTCGAGCGTGACGCCGGGCTCGACCGGCGGCGTCGGCGCCAAGTGGACCTGGACCACCAACCAGACCGTCTACTCCTACACCGGAACGACCTGCGACAAGGACGTGTGCTTCTCGAAGACCGGCGGCCCCGACGGCATGACCGGCACGTGCAGCCTCGCCTGTCTGAACGACGGCGCGGCGCTCACGATCCGCAAGGGCGCGGCGGCGGGTGAAGTCGACCTGAGTTGGACGGGGGGCCAGGGACCCTACACGATCTACCGCTCCGGAACCGCGATCGCGGTCACGGATCCCGCGAACTCGGTCGCCACGACCGGTGTCTTCTCTTACGCCGACTTCCCGCCCGCGGGGTCGAACGCCTTCTACGTCGTCGCGGCCTCCACCTGCCTGCAGCAGAAGGCCTGCTCGACGAGCGCCGATTGCTCCCATCCCACCGACGGAACCTGCATCAGCCGCGGACCCTTCTCGGTTCCCGGCCGCTCGCTCTACACGACGGACGTCACCGTTTCGGCGTCTTCGCTGACCTCGAGCCTCATCACCTTCTTCAGCCCACCGAAGGAGGTCTTCCGGGTGACGAGCACCGTGGCCCCGGGCGGGTCCGGCGTCGCTTATCAGCAGGCGCTGACGAACTCCTCGACCCAGCCGTTGACCGTGGACGTCGCCGCCTATCCGCCGGGGTGCTGCACGCTCCCCCACCAGATCAACTGCCAGGGAAGCTGCTTCAGCTATCTGACCGACAACAACAACTGCGGCGGGTGCGGGAACGTTTGCCCGCTCGACACCATCTGCAGCGAGGGCGCATGCGTCCGCAGCTGCCACGAGGGGAGCACCGACTGCGGCTCGGTCTGCGCGGATCTCGAGAACGACCCGCAGAATTGCGGCGTGTGCGACGTCGTGTGCGCCGCCGACACCTGCAACGGGCTCGACTGCTTCCAGACCTCCATCTGCACGGGCGGGGCTTGCGTCGGCTGCGAGGCCCCCGCCGACCACGCGTGCAACAACACGTGCGTCGACATCCGATCCGACGTGGACAACTGCGGCGGCTGCGGCGTGAGCTGCGACACCGCGTGCGGGAACGCCGGCGGCAACTCGTGCACTGAGGGCGCCTGCTATTGCAACACCGACCGCGGGTTCATCCCCCCCGCCGCGCCGATCGCCTCGGCCACCGTGACCGAGGCGCCGATCTGCCAGTCACCTCCGAGCGAGACGGTCATTCCGCCGGGCGGGACGTCCACCGACTGCCAGGTCAGCGGCGTGCTCGCCAAGGAAGTTCCCACGAGCGTCCTGGTCTGCGGCGACGGCATCCCGGACGGCCAGGCCCGCTGCCCGAACGGCGACCCGGCGTCCCAGGGCACTTTCATGAAGCTCGTGCCCGATCCGACCAAGCCGATCGGCGCGGCGTACGTGACGCCCTACGGGGTCCACGTCACCGACCCGAGCAACGACGGCCTCATCGAGCCCGGCGAGACCGTCAGCCTGCTGATCGACCTCCTGAACGCCGGCGCCTCGACGATCTCGAACGCCAAGGCCACGCTGGTCAGCCCCGCCGTCGATCTGACCGACGACGGCGTCAACAACCCGATCAGCGTGACGATTTCGACGTCGCCGGTGAACTTCGGCACCATTCTCGGAACGACCCCGGCGGGGACCGACTGCAACACGCCGGCCGTGCTGCACCCGGTGACGAACACGACGCCGTTCCAGGTGACGGTGCCCTCGACCCATCCGGGCGACACGTCGCGCGGTTTCGTGCTCCAGTTCACCGGCACGGTCGGAGGCAGCCCGTTCACCATGAACGTGCCGCTCGCCCTCGGGATCGCCGACAAGTGCGACGCGACCAAGCACACGCGCGACTTCGACGGGCTCGACGGCCTCTTCAGCCCGATGGCCAAGCTGGTGCCGGTCGGCGACAAGGTCCCGTTCCCGGGGCAGGCGTTCAGGGCCGGCGACATGCGGCAGCTGATCCTCCGCCAGAAGTGCGGCGGAACGAATCTCAAGGACGTCGACGTGGATGCCCCCGAGATCGTCTCGCTGACCGAGGCTACCCGCGGTCCGATCGACCTCTCCACCCTGTACGAGGAGCATCACCACACCCACACGACCCTCTTCATCTGGGAGGACTCGGACGACGACCTCACGGATGGTGAGAATCACTGGGAGTACAACCTGGGGACCTCGAACCTGGGGAAGGGCACGTTCACGCTCACGATCCGCATCGCGAGCCGCAAGCTGTACGTCACCGGTTTCGTCCTCCAGTAGACTGGGGCCGGTTCCGCAGGAATACGACGCCGCCCGCTCCCGCGGGCGGCGTCACCTCACCGAGGGGGAACAATGAAGGTGTGGGAAGGCACGACCCGGGGCGACGTCTGCACGAGGGCGCTGGTCGCCCTCGTCGCTTTTCTTGGGCCTGCAACCTTTCCGGCGCACTCCGCGGATTCCGGTCTCGCCAAGGTGACCGCCATCCAGAACACGGTGGAAACCAAGGCGGCGTCCGCGGCGGCGTGGTCTCCCTCCATCACCGGAGAATCGCTCAAGGCGAAGGACCGGATTCGCACCGGGCCCGGTAGCCGCGCGTCGATCCTCTACTCCGACCAGACCCTCCACCGGATGAACGAGAAGAGCGAGGTGGAGATCCTCCCGCCTTCCGGCGGCGGGAGCGGCATCGTCAACATCCTCTCCGGTCAGAGCTACTTCACAACGCGCACGCCCAAGGACTTCGGCCGCGTCCAGACGCCGACCGTCACCGCCGCGATCAAGGGCACCGAGTTCGCCGTCGGCGTCGCGGACGACGGGACGACTGTGATCACGATGATCGAGGGGACCGTCGAGGCCTCGAACGAGTTCGGCAGGGTGACCGTCACCCGCGGCGAGGAGGCGGTCACCGAGCCCGGGAAGGCGCCGCAACGGCGCATCATCGTCCGGCCGCGCGATGCGGTCGCCTGGTCGCTCTACTACCCGCAGGTCGTGGGCGGATCGGACGCCGCCCGCCTTTCGAGCGCGGGCGAGGCCGGCGCGCGCTTGACCCGCGCGGCGTCGGCTCTCTCGAGCGGGCAAGTGGCGGAGGCGGGCGCGCTGATCGACGAGGCGCGCGCGGCCGATCCGAAGAACCCGATCGCTCTCGCTCTGGCGTCGATCGTGGCGCTGACCAACGACCGCCGGGACGAGGCGCGCACCCTTGCCGACCAGGCGGTCGCCGCCGACCCCGCCTCCCCGTCGGCGCTCTTGGCGCGCTCGTTCGTGGCGCAGGCGGACTTCGATCTCGTCCGCGCGCGGCAGCTCGCCGAGCTGGCGGCCACCGTCGATCCCAAGGGCGCCGAGGCGCTCGCCCGGGCCGCCGAGCTGCGCCTGGCGACGGGCGATCACGAGGGGGCACGCAAGGCGGCGGACGAGGCGGTCCGGCGCCAGCCCGACAACGCGCGGGCGCTGTCGGTGCTCGGCTTCGTCAATCTCGCGGCCTACAAGACGAAGGAGGCGGCCGCCAACTTCGACCGCGCGGTGCAAGCCGACTCGGGCTTCGCGCTCGCTCACGCGGGACGCGGGATCGCCCAGATCCGCCTCGGGCACGTCGCCGGCGGACGCGAGGAGCTCCAGACGGCGGCCACGCTCGACCCCGCGGAATCGCTCTACCGCTCGTATCTCGGCAAGGCCTACTACGAAGAAAAGCGCGCGAAGGAGGCCGGCAAGGAGCTCGCGGCCGCGAAGGATCTCGACCCGAAGGACCCGACACCGTGGCTTTATTCCGCGATCCTCCTGCAGAACGAGAACCGGCCCCTGGAGGCCCTTTCGGACCTGAACGCCGCCATGCAGAAGAACGACAACCGCGCGGTCTACCGCTCGCGCCTCCTGCTCGACGAGGACCGGGCGGTCCGATCGGCCGATCTGGCGAGGATCTACGGCGACCTCGGATTCCAGTCGCTCGGGCTCGTGGCGGCGCGCCGCAGCGCCGACCA
>JBGQLU010000164.1:0-8278 GCA_041500265.1 Acidobacteriota bacterium
CAGGATCTCCGGATCGGCGACGAGAGGATCGCGCTCCCCTCCCACGGCACCTCTCTGGCGGTGCAACGGCTCCAGAGCGGGGTCGCGCTCGTCGGCTCGTGCATCTACCGTCACCCGCCGAAGGAGGCGCTGCAGCTGGGGGTCCTCCTGACGACGCCGCGCCTCTGGCTCGGCAACGAAGAGCTCGTGGACTTCGCGCCGCTCGACCCGCGCCTTCGCGAGCGGCCGGGGCGCGCGGGGGACCCGATCGATCGGAAGGGACGGATCGCGCCGGGCGTGGGAGGGGGCTCGCTCCGCGGGGCGGTCCAGGAGTCGGCGGCGCGCTCCTCCGTCGACCTCCTCGATCTCCACCAGGCGGCGCTCCTGCTCGAATCCGCCGACGAGGCGGGAGCGATCGAGGCGGTGCGGCTGCTCGGCCGGGTCGTCTCCGACGAGGAGGGGGCTCTCTCGGAACCGGCGCGCGAGGTACTCCGGCGCGCGGCGGCGGCCCCCTTCCTCGCGGTCCGCCGCCTCGCGTTCGTGACCTTGGCGCCGGTGGAGCGAGAGGCCCGCGTGCAGGCGACCCTTCGGCGCTTCCTCGCGGCCCCCGGCGTGCTGCTCGACGGCGACACCCGCACGGCGCTCTGCGAGCGCACGCTGTCCGACGCCCGCCTGCTCGCGTTCGTCGAGGAGACCCGGGACGCCTGCCGCGGCGAGGAAGGGGGGCGCGGCCGCGAGCGTCGCGCGACCGCGCTGCTGAAGTTCCTCGCCGACTACGGCGCATCGCACCCGGCGCGCTACCGCAGCCTCCGGGCGTTCCTGGTGCGGACGATGCTGTTCGGCGGGCGCGCGTCGATCCGGCACGAGGCCTGGCGGGCGCTGGACGACCTGGTGGCGGGGTTCCGCCAGTGGCTCGGACCGATGGCGCGGATCGCGGTGGACCCCGAGACCGGGCAGGAGTACCGGTGGGACAACGTGGTCGCGTTCGACGACGACGTGCCCGCGCCGGACCGCGACCGGCTGCTCGGGGCGATCAAGAACACCGTCGTGCTCCGCGAGGCGCTCTTCCTGTTCTCCGGAGGGGCGATCCCGGGGCTGGGCGACATCCCTCCGGGGGGCGTTTGGATCCGGCCGCTCGGAGCCCACCACGGCAAGGCGGTCTACCGCATCACCGTGCAGACCCGATTTCAGGGATCGCACGACGTCGCGATCAACGTCAACCACGAGCGGACGCCGCAGCAGGTGCGCGAGGAGATCCAGTGGCTCGTCCTCTGCGGAGAGCCCGGCGGACGCGACCCGCTCGTCGAGGACTTCGGCGGCTACTGGCCCGAGCACGACCTGTGGAGCGAGGAGTTCATTCCCGGGGACGCGCTCGACCGCACGCTGAAGCGGCAGGCGCGCCTGGGGGACGACGAGCGCTTCCGGCAGATCTGGCCTTTTTTCGCCTGGAGCGCGCTCGCGGCGCACGTCGACTTCTGGAACCGCACCGGGCGCAAGCTGGAGATCGCCGACCCGGCGATGAGCAACGTCATCGTTCCGTCCCACGACTACCACACGGGGGCGCGGATCGTCTCGATCGCGGCGCTCCGCCCGCACGAGGGGCTGCTCCCGATGCTCCGCTTCTTCCGCGAGTCCCTCATCGGACCGGCCGAGGCGGCCTATCCGCAGCTCGCCGGCCTGGTCCGGTGGGACGGCCTCTTCGCGCCGCTCCTCGAGGTCGTCGGCGAGGACGAGGGATCGCGCATGCTCCGCGAGGTGCTGCACCGCGAGGACGACGCCGGCACCCCGGAATTTCGCGACGCGCTGCGCGCGTTCCTCGAGGGGATCGAATCGCGAGGCTTCCTGCCGATGCGGCTTCATTTCGCCGTGAGCCGCTACCGCCGCTGGGCGGCGCTCTCGGGCGAGCCGACCCCCCAAGCGCGCGCACGCACGGTGCAGGAGTTCTGGGAGACGTACGACCTGGACCGGCTCGCCTCGAGCTATCCGGAGACGCGGGCCCGGTTCTTTCTCGAGACCGTGTTCGAGCACTCCCCCGCCCCGCTCGCGCGCGGTCTCGAGGAGATCGTGCTCCGGCTGCGGCGCGGCGAGCTCGTCGGGGACGCGCTGCTCGATGCGATCGCCGAGCTCCGGGCCGGGGTTCCGGTCGATCCCGACGACGACTACTTCCTCGCGCGCCTGTCGCTGCCGTACCTGCGTCCGGAGGACGCCGCGGGGTTCGTGCGGGCCGCGGCGGCGGGACGCCCGCAGAACGAGATCGTCGTGACGCAGGAGGACCACGACGGCGGCGCCTTCCAGGTGAGGCATGCGCTGACCCCCAAGGAGGTCGGCCGCCTCCACCGCCTCTTCCTGGCCGCCAAGCTCGACGTGCGCTTCCGCCCCGAGCACCAGTACCTGGTCGCGGTCAACGACCGCGGCATCCTCATCGGCGGGATCTACTACGAGATGGAGGACGAGGGGCGCTCCGCCCACCTGGAGAAGATCGTCGTCGCGGAGCGGTATCGAAAGAAGGGTGTCGCGGACGGCCTGATGACCGAGTTCTTCAATCGGATTCGGGCCGCCGGGGCATCGACGGTGACCACCGGCTTCTTCCGCCCGGAGTACTTCTACGGTTACGGCTTCACGATCGAGAAGCGGTACGCGGGGCTGGTGAAAGTCCTCTAGGGGACCGCCTCAGCTCCGGCCATAGACGGGGACGAGAGCCGCGCGGGTCACGGCATTCTGCGGGGAGGCGAGAAAGGCGACCGTCGCGGCCACCTCGTCGAGCTTCGGCCACTTCGCGAAGTCGGCTTTGGGCATCCCCTTGCGGTTGGCCTCGGTGTCCATCGTGGACGGGACGACCGCGTTGACCCAGATTCCCTCGGAGGCGACCTCTTCGGCGATCGACAGGGTGATCGCGGCGACGGCGGCCTTGCTCGCCACGTACGCGGTCAGCCCGGCGCCGCGCCGCGGCTCGACCCCAGGCTGGGCGGCGACGTTCACGATCCGGCCGCCTCGGCCGCGGAGCTTCTTGACCGCCTCGCGGGTGCAGAGAAACGCGGAGGTCGCGTTGACGTCGAGCATTCTCCGGAAGTCGGCGAGGGACGTGTCGTCCACGCGGGACATCGTGAAGGCCCCCGCGCAGTGGATCGATCCCCAGATCCCGGGAAGCCCGGCGTAGAACGCGGCGACCGCTGCCTCGTCGGCGAGGTCCGGGACGGTCGCGATCCGCACGCGGGCCTCGTCGTTCGCGTAGAGGGCTCGAGCCTTGTCGGCGCTTCGCGCCGGGAGATGGACGAAGGCCCCCGAGAGGAGAAGGAGGCGCGCGACCGCCTCCCCCAACTCGCCGGTGGCTCCGGTGACGACGACGTGACGGCCCGAATAATCGATGTTCATGGATTTTCCTTCTCCCGAGGCCGGGAGGAAGATAACCGGGGCGATCCCGGTTATCTTCCCCGTCCACCCGAGGAGATCTTCGCCGATGTCGATCGAGTTCGCCCGCCTCCTCGTCGGCGCCGCGGGTATGTACCTGGCGGCGGGCGTGGCCTTTGCGGTCGCCTTCGCCGCCTTCGGCGTCGGCCGCATCGACCCCGCCGCCAAGGGGGCGACGTTGGGATTCCGTCTTCTCGTTCTCCCCGGGGCGATCGCGCTCTGGCCCTACCTCCTGTCGCGCTGGGCCTCCGGAGCGCAGGCGCCCCCGGAGGAGTCGAATGCCCACCGTCGGGGCCCACGGAGGGGCCGGTGATCCGGCGCCTGCGCCGCCGTCACCGCCTCACGGTCGCGATCCTGGCGGTCCTCCTTCCCCTGATGTTGGCGCTGGCGATTCGCGCGCGCCGGACCCCGCAACCGATGCGCGCGCTTCCCGAGCCGGCGGCGGCCGAGGGGAGGGGGCGCTGAGCATGGGTCACGGTTACTCGGCGGTCGGCTGGAACCGCCAGAAGCGGATCTACGACGGGTTGGTGGCCGGCGGCGTCGCGGTCTACCTCGCGATATTCACGGGGGCCGAGCTGGTCGTCCATTCCGCCGCGACCGTGGAGACGGCGTTGATCCGCGCCCTCGGGACCTGCGCCTTCTTCCTGCTGCACGTGATCCTGTCGATCGGTCCGCTCGCCCGGCTGGACGCCCGCTTCCTTCCCTTGATCTACAACCGGCGTCACCTCGGCGTCACGACGTTTCTGGTCGCGGCGGCGCACGGGACCTTCTCGATCGTTCAATTCCATGCCCTGTCCGACGTGAACCCGTTCGTCAGCGTTCTGGTCAGCGACGGCTCGTTCCGATCGGGGCTCGCGGCGTTCCCGTTCCAGCCGCTGGGGCTCGCGGCGCTTCTGATCCTCTTCCTGATGGCGGCGACAAGCCACGACTTCTGGCTCGCGAACCTGACGGCGCCGATCTGGAAGAGCCTTCACATGCTGGTCTACGTCGCCTACGCCCTCCTCGTGGCGCACGTTGCGCTCGGGGCCCTCCAGGCGGAGACGAGCCCGGTGCTGCCCGCGCTCGCCGCCGCCGGCCTCGCGTGGGTTCTCGGCGTGCACGGCGCCGCGGCCTGGCGAGGGCGGGCGGCCGATCGGGAGCGGCGCGCGCTCGCCGCCGACGGATGGGTGGACGCCGGCCCGGCGGCGTCGATCCCCGAGAAGCGGGCGATTCCCGCGGTGATCTCCGGGGAGACGGTCGCGATCTTCCGATACGACGGCAGGGTCTCCGCGATCTCCGGAATCTGCCGCCATCAGAACGGACCGCTCGTGGAAGGGCGAATCGTGGACGGGTGCGTGACCTGCCCCTGGCACGGCTACCAGTACCTTCCGGATTCGGGGGCGTCCCCGCCTCCGTTCGACGAGAAGGTCCCGACTTTCGACGTCCGCGTCGTGGACGGACGGGTCTGGGTGAACCCCGTCCCGCATCCTCCCGGAACCCGGGTCGAGCCGGCGGTCGATCCGGCTCCGCGGGCGGAGCGCGGGGACGCGCCACCGCCGTTCTACGTCGGCTACCTGCCCATGGCCCCCGATGCAGTCGTCTCGACGGTGCGCCGATCGGTCCTCGTCCTCGGCGCCGCCGCGATCGCGCTGCCGCTCGTTCTGGTGGCCGCCCAGAATCCGTTCGCTCCGTCCCGTTTCGAGTTCGGCCAACCCCGTTCATACGAGGGAACCGTTCACGAGCGTCCCTATCCCGCGATCGACGTCGTCGAGGATGGATCCGCGCGCTCGTACGCCCTGGTGGGACCCGGCAAGCACGGCGCCGGCACTCTGGTCGCCGGGCTCGACGGCGCCTCGGTGCATCTCGAGGGGACGCGGATCGAGAGGCTGGGGCGGTCGATGCTGGAGATCGTGCCCGGCTCGGTCCGGCGTGTGGATGGGACGTCCACTCCGGGCCTGGGGGGCGCCGAGGACCTCGGCGAGGTCACCCTCGAGGGGGAGATCGTGGATTCGAAGTGCTTCCTCGGAGTGATGAACCCAGGCTCGACGAAGGTCCACCGCGCCTGCGCCGTGCGATGCATCAGCGGAGGGGTTCCGCCGATCTTCTTCGCGCGCGACCGCCAGGGGGCGGAGGCCTACCTCTACCTCACGGGAGACGACGGGCGGCCGATCAACCGCGAGGTGCTCGGCTTCATCGCGCGGCCGGTCGTCGTGACCGGACGCGTTCTAAGGGAGGGGGATCGCTTCACGCTTCGCGCCGATCCGAGATCGATCCGGCCGTTGTTCTAGACTGCCGCCTCATGTCGGACGACCGCTCCCCACGCAAGCACCCCGTCCTCCGCGTTCTCGCGATCGTCTACGTCCTCCTGGTCGCCGCGTCGTGGGGTGTGCGCCACGCCCCCGGCCGGAAGGAGCGCACGACCCCTGCGGACATGCACGCCGTGTACCTGCGGGCGGTCTCCGGCGATCGGCTCCTGACCCGCACCGTCCGGGTCGCGTACGCGGAGGCGAGGCCACCCGACCGGCCGGACGCGCCGGCGGTCATCCTCGTCCACGGAAGCCCGGGGGAGGCGGAGGACTTCCGCCGGGTGATGCCGGGCCTGGCCGACCGGTATCGCGTCATCGCCCCCGACCTCCCGGGTTTCGGCGCCTCGGAGCACGACGTCCCCGACTATTCCTTCCGTGCTCACGCGCGTTTCGTCCTCGCGCTGATGGACGCGCTCCACATCCACGACGCGCACGTGGTCGGCTTCAGCATGGGCGGCGGGGTCGTGCTGTCGATGGAAGATCTGGCGCCGCGGCGGGTCGATTCGATCACGATGCTCTCCGCGATCGGCGTTCAGGAGATGGAGCTGCTGGGGGAATACAACTTGAACCATGCCCTGCACGGGCTGCAGCTCGCCGGGCTCTGGACGCTTCGGGAGCTCACGCCGCAGTTCGGCGTCCTCGACGACTTCCCGCTGGGCGTCCCCTACGCTCGGAACTTCTTCGACTCGGACCAGCGGCCGCTTCGCGGCATCCTCTCCGGATATGGGGGGCCGATGCTGGTGATTCACGGCGAGCACGACCCGCTCGTGCCGATCGCCGCGGCGCGCGAGCACGCCCGGCTGGTTCCTCAGGCGGAGCTCGTCGTCACGACGAAGAGCCACTTCATGGTCTTCCAGGAGGGACCGGTCGTCGCCGCCACCATTCACGGCTTCCTCGACCGGGTCGAGGCCGGGACGGCACGGACCCGCGCCGGCGCCGACCCCGTCCGGAGCGCAGCCGCCGCGCGCCCCTTCGATCCGGCAGACCTCCCGAGGATCACGGGCTTCCCCTGGCTCGTCGTGCTCGTCCTCCTCGCCGCCGCAACCTTCGTGAGCGAGGATCTCGCCTGCATCGTCGCCGGGCTTCTGGTCGCGGCGCACCGGTTCGGATTCGTTCCGGCCGCGGCCGCGTGCACGGCCGGAATCCTGATCGGCGACCTTGGGCTCTTCGCGGCGGGGCGCATCCTGGGAAGGGCTGCGATCCGCCGGGCGCCGCTGAAATGGATGATCACGGAGGCGCAGGTTCGAAAGAGCTCCGCCTGGTTCCGGGAACGCGGCGCGGTCGTGATCTTCGTGAGCCGCTTCCTTCCCGGCACGAGGCTTCCCACTTACGTCGGGGCGGGCTTGCTCGAGACCCCGTTCTGGAAGTTCTTCCTCTGGTTCACGCTGGCGGCGCTGGCCTGGACGCCTCTGCTCGTCGGGGTGTCGGCCCTGCTCGGGGCGCCGTTTCTCGCATTGTTCTTCCGGTTCCGCCTCCTGGCGCTCCCGGCGGCGATCGTGACGATCGTCCTGGTGCTCGTGCTCGTACGCCTCGTGCCGAGCCTCTTCACCCACCGGGGCCGGCGGCTTCTCGCCGGGGGGGCGAAACGCATCGTCCGATGGGAGTTCTGGCCTCCGTGGATCTTCTACCCGCCCGTCGTCCTCTGGGTGCTCTGGCTCGGGATCCGCCACCGCGGCCTGACGCTCTTCACGGCGGCCAATCCGGCGATCGAGGGGGGCGGGTTCATCGGCGAGTCGAAGGCGACGATCCTGCGTGGCCTCTCGGGGGCCGGCTCCGCGGTGGCGCGCTGGCGCGTGCTGCCCGCGACGCGGTCAGTCGAAGAACGGCTCGCGGCCGTGAAGCGCTTCCTCGACGACCTGCATCTCGGACTGCCTTTGGTCCTGAAGCCCGATCTCGGCCAGCGCGGCTCGGGGGTGACGATCGCCCGGAGTTGGGACGACGTCGTGGCCCACCTGCGATCCACGAGCGAGGACACGATCGCCCAGGAGTTCGTTCCCGGGATCGAGTTCGGCGTCTTCTACGTCCGGCATCCGGACGAGCCGATCGGGCGCATCTTCTCGATCACCGAGAAGACGATCCCCTCGGTCCTGGGGGACGGCAAGCGCACCCTCGAAACCCTGATCCTGGACGATCCCCGGGCGGTTGCCATGGCGTCGATCTACCTCGCAAAGAACGAGGCCCGCCTGAAGCAGGTCGTGCCCGCGGGGGAGCGCGTCCCGATCTCCGAGCTGGGAACGCACTGCCGTGGCGCGATCTTCGGCGACGGAACGCACCTGCTGACCCCCGAGCTCACGGCGGCGATCGACACGATCAGCCGGACGTTCGACGGGTTCTTCTTCGGCCGCTACGACGTGCGTTCGGACTCCGTGGCCGCCTTCCAAAGAGGCGAGGTCACGGTGATCGAGCTGAACGGGGTCACCTCGGAGGCGACCGCGATCTACGACGCTCGAAACGGACTCTTCGCGGCGTATCGCACGCTGTTCGACCAATGGCGGCTGGCCTTCGAGATCGGCGCGGCCAATCGTGACCGGGGGGTGCGGACGCTCGGTCCGCTCGATCTCGCCCGGCTGATCGCGCGCTACCGGGCGACGGCGGGCGAGCGCCCC
>JBGQLU010000165.1:0-8258 GCA_041500265.1 Acidobacteriota bacterium
CGCGAAGTACGACGTCACCCGCATCAGCAAGCTCGGGCTCATGGAGATCGCGCGCCAGCGGATCAAGAGCGAGAAGATGGGGGCCTCCTACGCCACCTGCCCCGTGTGCGAGGGGTACGGCCTCGTCAAGAACATCGAGCCCGCCGCGCTGTCCGCCCTGCGCAAGCTCCAGAACCGGTGTCTCCGCGGAGACTTCGGCAAGGTCCATCTGCGGGTGCCTCCCGAGGTCGCCCACTGGATCTTGAACCACAAGCGCGAGGACCTGGTGGCGCTCGAGCGGCGGCATCAGATCCGCGTCTTCGTGGAGCCCAAGGGATCGCTCCTCCGTCACGAGAGCGAGTTCGAGTTCTTCCCGCGCGAGAAGGTCGAAGTGCCTCCCGCGCTCGTCGCGGGGGACCGTCCCGCGCCGCCCGCTCCTCCCGACCTCGCGGACCTCGAGGAGACTGAAGGCCCGCCCGAGGCCGCGGCGCGCCTCACGGGACGAGAAGCGCCCGCGGCTCCCTCCGAAGCTCCGGCCGCAGCACCGGGGCCCGCGGGGACAACTTCCGCCGAGGAGCCGTCGGAGGGACCCGGCGCGCGCCGGCGACGCAAACGGCGGCGCCGCGGCGGGCGCGGGCGCGGCCGGGGTATCGAGGGACCGCCGCCGAGCGTGGCGGGAAACGGAATCGCCCCGGCACCTGCGGGTGTCCCCGACGGCATCGACGACGAGGACGGGGAAGACGCGTTCGTCGACGCGCCCGCACCGGACTCCGTTGAACCTTCTCCTCCCGCGGTCGGCGCCCCGCCGGAACCGCCGGAGACGCTCGAAGGAGCCGCCGGGGAGCGGCGGAGACGCCGTCGCCGCCGGGGCCGCCGTGGACGCGGCGGAGGGGGCGGCGGTGGGATCCAGGCGCCGCAGACCGGCGGAGGGACGCCGCTCGTGGATCAACAACCCGCAGCACCCCGCGAAGTCGCGAAGGGGGACGACGAGCCGTTCGTTCCCCAGCACGTCTCGGCGCACGAGCTGATGCCCGCGGCCACCGGCGGGCGGCGCCGCGGGGGACGGGGCCGCGGGCGGCGGGACCGCGGACCGGCCGGAGAGGCGTTCGACCCTCAGCTGATCTCGCCGCGAAATCCCGTTCCGAAGCCCGGGTTCGACGAGGATTAAGAGGAGGCCTCCCCGATGACGATCGCCCGCTTGTTCGCGCCGGTGGCGCTCTCGGTGTTCCTGGCTTCCGCCTCGGGCGCCGCCGTGCCCGAAGTCTCGAAGCCGTCGATTCCCGTGGCGACCTTCTCGATCGTCGCGCGGGATCCCGCAACCGGCGAGATGGGGGTCGCCGTTCAGAGCCACTGGTTTTCGGTCGGATCGATCGTGACCTGGGCCGAGGCGGGGGTCGGCGCGGTCGCGACCCAGTCGTTCGTGGAGCCCTCGTACGGGCCGAAGGGGCTCGCGCTCATGAAGCAGGGTGTCCTGCCGGTGGACGCCTTGAAGCAGCTGCTCGCCAAGGACGACCACCCGGACGTCCGGCAGGTCGCCTTCGTCGATGCGCGAGGACGCGCGGCGGCGCACACCGGCGCCCACTGCATTCCCGGCGCCGGGCATCACGTCGGGAACGGCTACACGACGGAAGCGAACCTCATGCTGACCAACGAGGTCCCGGACGCGATGGCCAAGGCGTTCGAGGCCGCCACCGGACCTCTCGCGGAGCGGATGCTCGCCGCCCTCGAGGCGGCGCAGTCGGTCGGCGGCGATATCCGGGGAAAGCAATCGGCGGCGATCCTGGTGGTCCGGGGAAAGACGTCGGACAAGCCTTGGACCGACCGGCTGGTCGAGCTGCGGATCGAGGATCACGCCGAGCCGATCAAGGAAATGCGGCGGCTCCTGACGCTCCACCGCGCCTACGAGAAGATGAACGGGGGAGACGACGCCACCGCCGAAGGGAAGATGGACGTGGCGCTCGCCGACTATGGCGAGGCGCAGCGGATGGTGCCGGACAACGACGAGTTCGTCTTCTGGACCGCCGTCACGCTCGTCTCGAACAACCGGACCGACGAAGCCCTCCCGATGTTCGGGAAGGCGTTTCGAATGAACCCTTCGTGGATGCTCCTGGTGCCGAGGCTTCCCGGAGTGAACCAGCTCCCGAAGACCCCCGGCCTCGTGGAGCGCATCCTCGCCGTCGGACCGCAGGCCGACATCAAGGCCCGGATCCCGGAGGCTAACCCCTAGTGGCGAAGCGGCTCGCGGCGCTCGCGGCCGGGGTCGCGGCGGCTTTCGTTCTCGCGGCCGTCGTCTTCGTCCTGCGGCCTCTCCCGTCGCGGCGCGGGACCGTCGAGCTGCGGGGCCTGACGGCGCCGGTCGAAGTGCGCTTCGACGGGGCGGGAATCCCTCACGTGCACGCGATCCTCGAAGACGACGCCTGGCGCGTTCTCGGCTGGCTTCATGCCTCCGACCGCCTCTTCCAGATGGAGCTACGCCGCCGGGCGGCGGCCGGACGGCTCGCGGAGCTCCTCGGCCCCGAGGCGGTGCCGCTCGACAAGGAGGCCCGGATCCTGCGCCATCGCGCGGAAGCGGAGAAGGACTGGGAGGCGGCCCAGGAACGGGACCGGCGGGCTCTCCTCGCCTATGCCGACGGCGTGAACGCCTTCCTTGAGGAGGGCCCCCGCCCGCTCGAGCTTCAGGCGCTCGGCGCTTCGCCCGAACCGTGGACGCCGATCGACACCCTCGCCTTCGAGCGGACCCTGTGCGACGGCCTGACGATGGCGGCTTCGCGCGAACGCGCGGTGTTCGAGGATGCGCGGGCGCGCGGTATCGACGCGGCGGTGTCGCTCGCCGACGCGTCGGACGGTCAGACGACCCGTACGGCCCCCGGTATGCGCGAGGCGCTGGCGGGGCTTTCCGAGGGGGGCCGGCCGAAGCCCACACGGGAGGAAGCTCCTGCGGGAAGCAACGCCTGGGCGCTCTCCGGGGCGCGCACGGCCTCGGGAAAGCCGCTGCTCGCGGGAGACCCGCACCTCGACGCCGAGCGGCCGGGGATCTGGTACGCGGCCCACCTGTCGAGCGCCGACGGGCTCGACGTCGCGGGACTGACGCTCGCGGGGTGCCCCGGGATCGTCATCGGTCACGACGGCCGGGTCGCCTGGTCGCTCACGATGAACCAGGCCGACGACGCGGACCTGTACCTCGAGAAGGTCCGGCTCGACGAGGGGACCGTGCTCGACGGAACGTCGTGGGTCCCGATGACCCGAACGGCGGAGACGATCCGGGTCAAGGGGAGCCCGGACGTCTCGCTCGAAGTGCTGGAGACGCGGCACGGACCGATCCTGGACGTGCCGGGGCTCGCCCCCGGCTACGCGATCGCGACCGCTCGGGCCTTCGCGCAGGAGGGAGTCCGTCTGGGGATGCGTCCCTTCCTCGACGCCGACAGGGCGCGAAGCGGGGAGGAGCTCGCGGCCGCGTGGTCGAGCTATCGAGGGCCGGCGGTCAACCTCTGCTGGGCGGATGCCGCCGGGCACTTCGGGCTGCGCGTCGTGGGCGCGATCCCGCGGCGACGCTCGGGAGACGGACGGTTCCCGGTGCCGGGCTGGATTCGGGATGAAGATTGGGACGGCTTGATCCCGCCGGGCATTCTCCCGGAAATCACCGATCCCCCCGACGGGTTCGTCACGAGCGCCAACGACGATTGGAGCGCCTCGGGAGCGCGCCTCCCCTTCCCCGGCCTCTTCGCGGCGCCGGACCGCGCGATCCGCGCCCGGCAGCTGGCGGGAGCTCTCCGCCATGCCGCCGTCGCCGACATGCGGACGATGCAGGCGGACGTCTTCTCCCCGTACGCGGCCCGCGTCGTCGCCGGCCTGCTCGGTCTGAAGTTGACCGACCCTCGCGCCGTGCGCGCCGCCGCGGTGCTCGCCGCCTGGGATGGCCGCGCGGCGCTGCGTGGGCCGTCGCGTCTGTTCTACGCGTTCTTGAAGGAGGTGCGCGAGGAGATCGCATCGCCGCTGCGGCGCGGGACCTCGGGGGCGTGGGTAACCTGGTCGTTGCTCGACCGGATGATCACGGGGCGGGGGGGCGAGGCACTCTGGGACGATCCTGCGACACCGCTGCGCGAGACGCGCGCGAGCGTCCTCGAGCGCGCCCTCGCCGCGGCGATCGACACGGTCGAGCGCGAGGACGGGCGGGACCCGCGACGATGGTCGTGGGGCCGCGTCCACGAGCTCGCCTACGAGCATCCGTTCGCGTCGATCCTGCCTGCCGTCGTCGCGAGCCGCCTGAGGTTCGGGCCGGTGCCCCTCCCAGGCGAGTGGCACACGCTCGCGGTCGCGGGCTTCCGGCTCGAGGGGGACGGGTACCGCGTGGTGCACATCCCGTCGGCGCGCCTCGTGATCGACCTCGGAGATCCCGACGCCTCGCGGATCGTTCTCCCGCTGGGGCAGTCCGGCCAGCTCTTCGACGGTCATGCCCGCGACCTGCTCGGACCGTGGGCCGCGGGACGCGACGTCGCGCTCCCGTTCCACGAAGCTGCGGTCGCCAAGGCCGCGATCTCGACGATGCGCTTCGTCCCGGCCGAGTGACCGGGCGCGGCTCGCGACCCCGACAATCCCGACCCGTCCGCGGGGGTGGCGGTGGTTCCTGCGTCGTCGGCATTCGCAACGACACGATTACAACATTGACGCTGAAAAGCGGCGGCGATCGGCGCTGTTTTCATGGACAGGGCCGATCGCCCGGCGTACTTTCTCGGCGTTTCGCGGCATTCGATGCGCGGGACGAAGCGGCCGAGGGGCGGACGATGAAGATCCGAAGCGTGCTCGACGTGTTCCACGATGAAGTGCCGAACGCCTTCGCGTTCCTGGAGGAGCGGCACCGCTTCCACTTGGAGCGCGGAGACGAGTCGAGCTTCATCGCGCGCGCCGCCCACGCCGACGTCACGATCGAGCTCGACTGGGGCTCGATCGTGGTCTCGATCCGGCCCGCGGCGACCGGGCGGCCGGTCCGCCTGTCGTTCGTCGTCGGCGCCAAGGACCCTTCGATCCTCTTTCTCCCCCGCTATCCCTGGGGCCCGGACGAAGCGAAGGATGAGATCTTCCGGCAAGCCGACCTCCTCGCGCGCTTCGCCTCGGACGCCCTCCGCGGCGAGTTCACGCGATGGGCGATGCTGGAGGCGCACCAGCGGCAGGTGCTCGAGCAGTGGCGCCGGGAGTCCGAGCGCCTCGTGAAGGAAGCCCGGCTGAAGCTCGTGCGGCGCCGTGCCGAGTCGGCCTGGGAGCGCCGGAGCTTCTCGGAGGCGGCGCAGCTGTATGCGTCGATCCGTGAGGACCTCACCCAGGGCGAGATCGCGCGTCAGGAGTACTGCCGGCGGCGTACCATCCTGGTCGCGGTTCCCCGAACCAAGGGCGAGCCGATCGAGGGGATCGCTTGATGCGAAACGACGACGCCCTTTCGACACGGCCCGCGCCGCGCCCACGGGCTCGCACGAAGGACGGTCACACCTACGACCCCTCCCTGCCGCAGCATGCGCGCGAGGCGCGGGAACGGCTCGCGCAGCTGCTCGGTCAGCCCGGCCCCCTCCCCCTCCTGGAGGCGATGCTCCTGATCGCAGCGGAAGAGCACGAGGGGTTGGACCTGCTCGCCCAGATCTCGCGGGTCGAGACGATCGGCGTGGAGGCGGCGCGCCGCGTGGCGGGCTTGTCGAATCCGTTCGCCCGGCTCGAGGCGCTGCGATCCCTCCTTCACGACGACCTGGGATTCAAGGGGAACGTCGATCAGTACGACGACCCGAGGAACTCCTATCTCGACGATGTCCTGGACCGGAAGCTCGGCATCCCCCTGACCCTCTCGATCCTGACGATCGAGGTCGCCCGCCGCGCCCGCATCTACGCTGAGGGGGTCGGCCTCCCGGGGCATTTCATCGTGCGGGTGATCGACCAGGGGCGGAATCTCCTCGTCGACCCCTTCCACGGCGGGCACGTCGTCACGCTCGAGGACTGCCGGGACCTGGTCGTCCGCACCACGGGACGCGCGTCGCTCTTCAAGAAGGAATCGCTGGACGTGGCACCGCCGCGCGCGATGTTGACCCGGCTCCTCCTGAACTTGAAGCGGATCCACCTGGCGGCCGGCGAATACAACCGCGCGTTGTCGATCGTCGAGCGGCTCCTCCTGATCGCCCCGGGGGACGCCAAGGAGATCCGCGACCGCGGTCTCCTCCTCGCCCACCTCGGCCAGCCGGGGGCCGCCGTGGCCGACCTGGAGTGCTACCTCGCCATGGCCCCGCAGGCCGCCGACGCCGAATCGGTGCGAGGGCGATTGGCCTGGATCCTCAAGAAGATGGGCTCGAACGCCTAAGGCGACAGCCCCGGATTTGAACCCTCAGATGGGCTCGGCCATAATGCCCGCGCCGCGGCTCCTTTGCCGCGGCGAAAGGCGCACATGGACACGACGTCCCAAGCTCCTCACCCGAAGGAGCCGGTCGAAACCCTCTCGAGGGTCGTCATCCGATTCGCCGGGGACTCCGGCGACGGCATGCAGCTGACCGGAACGCAGTTCACCGCGACCGCGGCCTCGATCGGCAACGATCTCGCGACCTTCCCGGACTATCCGGCCGAGATCCGCGCTCCCGCGGGAACCCTTCCCGGAGTGTCGGGCTTCCAGGTCAACTTCTCCTCGGAGGACATCTTCACCCCGGGGGACGCCCCCGACGTGCTGGTCGCGATGAACCCCGCGGCGCTCAAAGCGAACATCAGGGACCTGCGCCCCGGCGGGACGGTGATCGTGAACACCGACGCCTTCCGTGAGACCGACCTCGCGAAGGCCGAGTATGCGAAGAATCCGCTCGAGGACGGCTCGCTGGCGGGGTATTCGGTCTACCAGGTGGACATCACTCGCCTGACGCGCGCGGCGCTCAAGGAGACCGGCCTCCCGCAGCGTCACCAGGACCGGTGCAAGAACTTCTTCGCGCTCGGGATGATGTACTACCTCTACAACCGGCCGATGGACGTGTCGATCCGCTGGATCGAGCAGAAGTTCGCCAAGACCCCCGAGATGGTCCAGGCGAACACGCTCGCTCTCAAGGCGGGGTTCACCTACTGCGAGGCGACCGAGATCTTCCACGTCACCTACGAGGTCCCCCCGGCGCATCTCCCTCCCGGCATCTACCGCAACATCTCGGGGAACCAGGCGCTGGCGCTGGGGCTCGTCGCCGCCTCCCGGAGCGCGGGGCGCCCGCTCTTCCTCGGAAGCTATCCGATCACGCCGGCCTCCGACATCCTGCACGAGCTGTCGCAGTACAAGAACTTCGGCGTGGTGACGTTCCAGGCCGAGGACGAGATCGCCGCGGTGGGAGCCGCGCTCGGCGCGTCGTTCACCGGATCGATCGGGCTCACGACGACCTCGGGGCCGGGGATGGCGCTCAAGATGGAGTTCATCGGCCTCGCGATCATGGTCGAGCTTCCGCTCGTCGTCATCGACATCCAGCGCGGCGGCCCGTCGACGGGGCTTCCCACCAAGACCGAGCAGGCCGACCTCCTCCAGGCCATGTACGGACGCCCGTCGGAATCGCCGTGCATCGTGATCGCCGCCCGCACGGCCTCCGATTGCTTCGACGCCGCCTACGAGGCCGTGCGGCTCGCGATCAAGCACATGTCGCCGGTCATCCTCCTCTCGGACGGCTACATCGCGAACGGCGCCGAGCCGTGGAAGCTCCCGCGGATCGAGGACCTGCGCGCCATCGACGTGCATTTCCGGAAGGACCCGGAGGGGTTCCTCCCCTACCAGCGCGACGCGGAGACGCTCGCGCGGCCGTGGGCGATCCCCGGCACGCAGGGGCTGGAACACCGGGTCGGAGGGATCGAGAAGGCCGAGGGCACCGGGAACATCTCCTACGACCCGGCGAACCACGAGCGGATGGTGAAGCTGCGGGCGGACAAGGTCGCCCTCGTGGCGATGGACATCCCGGAGGCCACGGTGGACGGGGACGACGGCGGGCTGCTCGTCCTCGGCTGGGGCTCGACCTACGGAGCGATCGCGGGCGCGGTGCGGCGGGCTCGCGCCGCGGGGCGGCGGGTCGGGCATCTGCACCTGCGGCACCTCAATCCGATGCCGAGAAACGTGGGCGACGTCCTCGCCCGCTACGATCGCGTGCTGATCCCCGAGATGAACCTCGGGCAGCTCGCGCTTCTGATCCGCGCGAAGTTCCTCGTGGACGCGGTGCAGCTGAACAAGGTGCAGGGCCAGCCGTTCAAGGAGAGCGAGATCTTGGCGAAGATCGAGGATCTCGCCCCGGCCAAAGAAG
>JBGQLU010000166.1:0-8236 GCA_041500265.1 Acidobacteriota bacterium
AAGGACGACGCGAGGGACTTCGTGCTCTGGAAGGCGCACAAGGAGGGGGAGCCGTCCTGGCCGAGCCCGTTCGGGAATGGGCGCCCCGGCTGGCACCTCGAATGCTCGGCGATGAGCATGAAGTACCTCGGGCCGAGCTTCGACCTCCACACCGGGGGCGTCGACAACATTTTTCCGCACCATGAGAACGAGATCGCGCAAAGCGAAGGCGCCACCGGGCACCCGTTCGTCACGTACTGGATGCACGCCGCCCACCTCATGGTGGACGGCGAGAAGATGGCGAAGTCGAAGGGGAACTTCCACACGCTGCGGGACCTGGTGGCGCAGGGCCAGAGCCCGCGCGCTCTCCGCTACCTGTTGCTGACGACGCACTATCGGTCCCCGCTGAACTTCACCTTCGACGCCCTGTCCAGGGCGGCGCAGGAGCTGCAGCGGTTCGACGCCCTCTCCGCGCGCCTCGCCCAGGAACCGGCGGCGGATGGCGGCGACCCCGGATTCGACGCGAAGGTCGCCGCGTTCTCGTCGGAGTTCAGGGATGCGCTTGCCGACGATCTCAACGTCAGCGGAGCGCAGGGGGCTCTCTTCCGCCTCGTCCGCGAGGCGAATTCAGCCCTCGATCGGCGCGAGCTGCCGAAGGGGAGCGCCGCCGCCCTTCTCGATGCGCTCGGACGCGCGGACGCCGTTTTCGCCGTGCTGGCGCCGGCCAAAGAGCTGCTCGCCCCCGAGATCGAGACCCTGATCGAGCGGCGCGCCGCCGCCCGCGCGGCACGGGATTTCCCCGAGTCCGACCGAATTCGGGACCTCCTGGCGGAAAAAGGGATCGTTCTCGAGGACACGCCCCAGGGGGTGCGCTGGAGGCGCACGGTGGGACGAGGCTAGGAGACTAAACCGCGGCGGGGTCCCGCCGGTCTACATGAATCGGGAGACCGTGGACCACGAGCACGACGACCCGGAGCTGGAGCGGCGGCTTCTCGAGCGCTTTCGAGAAGGGGATGCCGCGGCCTTCGACCGGATCGTGCGGCTCCACCGTCTGGCGGTCTATCGCGTGGCGCGGCGCATCCTGGGCTCCCACGACGACGCGGACGAGGCCGCGCAGGAAACGTTCGTCCGCGCCTACGGCGCGCTCGCGGGGTTCCGCGGGGAGTCCCGGCTGCGCACGTGGCTGATCCGGATCGCGCTGAACGTCAGCCGGACGATCGGCGCCGCCCGGGGGAGGACGGCGGTCTTGGACGAAACGGCGGAACCGTTGGATGAGCGCGAGGGGGCTGACGCGGCCGCCGGGCGCGCCGAGGCGGGGGCGCGGGTTCGTTCGGCCGTCGCCTCGCTTCCTCCCCGGCAGCGGGAGGTCGTCCTGCTGAAGGTCTTCTCGGACATGACCTACGAGGACGTGGCGTCGGCCATGGGGCTCACGGTGGGCGCGGTCAAGGCGCACTTCCACCAGGCGGTGTCGAATCTCCGCCGGAGGATGACGCGGGGGACGGCGGGAGGGGAGGCACGATGACGATCGTCGACTGCGCGGAGTTCGAGTCGGCGCTCGCCGACCTGCTCGCCGAGCCCGGAGGGGCGGCGGACGACCGGCGGGAGCGCTTGAGACGCCATGCGACCTCCTGCGACCGGTGCCGTGGCGCGCTCGGTCTCGTCGATCTCGCCGCGGCCCCAGCGGAATCGCGCGATCCGATTCCGGATCCCGGCCCCGGCTACTGGCGAGGGTTCGAAGAAAGGCTTGCGGAGCGGATCGCCGGCCCGACCCGGCGTTCCTCGCGCCTTAGGCTGGCCTTCTGGGGAGCCGGTGCCATCGCGGTCGCTGCGTGTTGCGCGCTGGCCCTGCTCGTCCCGCGACGCGCCCCTTCCGGAGCCGTAACCGCCGCCGCACGTCCGCCTCAGGTCGTGGCCCCGTCTCCCGCCCAGCCGCCCCACCCGGCTCCCGCCCCAGCGCTGGCCAAGGCACCGGCCGAAGCGGCCGGGGCGCGCTCTGGTGTCCGATCCGCAACCCCCCCGCCGCCCCTGCCGGTCGACGTGGAGGCGGTCGAGGAGGACGATCTCGCCGATGCGTCCGTCTTGGGAGCGCCGCCCGATCCGTTCGCCGAGGCCGACGAGGCGGCGCTTTTCCCGTCGGTGGACGACCTGTCCGACGACGAGAAGAAACGCTTCGCCGACTGGCTCGCGCTGGAGGAGGAGCGAGTGAGACGAGGTGCGGTATGAGCCGAGGGCGCCGACTCGCCGCGATCGCGGTACTGGTCCTTGGAGGAGCGATCGCGTGGGCGCCCTCCCGCGCGGAGGGCGAGCCGTCCGTCCCCGGCCCGCCCGGGGCCCTCGGGCGGGACCGCGGCGCGATCGCGGAGCGTATGCGCGGCCTGTTCGCCGCGCGGCTCAAGCGGGACGTGGGACTCGACGACGCTCAGATCCAGGCGGTCGTGCCGCGGGTCGAGGCTCTCGAGCGGGAGCGCGCGGGGATCCAGCGCGAGCGGGGCGCGACGCTCCGGGGGCTCCGGCAGGGGCTCGATGGGGGAGTCTCCGACAAGGCGCTTCAGGAGCGCCTCGACCGCCTCGACCGGCTCGCCGGCGAGCTCCTGCGCGCGAACGAGAAGGGGCTTCAGGAGATCGACGCGCTGCTGACCGTCCCGCAGAGAGTCCGCATCCGGTTCCTCCTGGTCCGATTCCGCGCCGAGATGGCGGAGCGGATCCGCGAGCTGCGCCGGGGAGGCGCCGGATCGTACCGCCGGTGACCCCATCCACCGCGGGCGATCCGAGGCGCGCGCTGGGGGCGGCGGGAGAGGCGGCGGCGGAGCGGTGGCTGCGGCGCGCCGGATACACGATCGTCGCGCGCGGGTTCCGGATCCGGCTCGGCGAGATCGACCTCGTGGCGAGGCAAGGCGGGCTCGTCGTGTTCGTCGAGGTCAAGACGCGACGCGGCCGGGGATTCGGCCGCCCGTCGGAGGCGGTGACGCTCGCCAAGCAACGGCGGCTCGCGCGGGTCGCGCAGGTCTTCCTCGGGCGGTCGGGCTGGAGCGATCTTCCCTGCCGCTTCGACGTCGTCGAGGTCGAGCCGTCCGAGGGGGAGCTGGCGGTACGGCACATCGCCGATGCATTCCGGCCGGGCGTTTGACGCGATCCGGGGCCTCCGGTATGCTCAGCGACTTGCCGGGGGAAATTCCCCCGTGCGCGGGAATAGCTGAGTTGGTAGAGCACGACCTTGCCAAGGTCGGGGTCGCGGGTTCGAGTCCCGTTTCCCGCTCCATTCGTCCGATGCGCGGAGGCACCATGAGGCGTGCGGGAATCGCGGCGGCAGTTCTCGTTCCGGCCCTGTCGGCGCTCGCGGCCGCGGCGGCCGTCCAGTCCACCATCACCCCGGGAGCCAGGCCCAACACGACGCTGGTCGGCCGGCTCGCGCTGGCTCCCGGCGACAACGTCCGTCCCGTCTACGTGCTGAACCTCGACGGCACCGAATCCGAGGTGTCGTGGGCGGGTTCGAAGCTCACCCTCGTGAACCTCTGGGCCACCTGGTGCGGTCCGTGCCGCGAGGAGATGCCGGGGCTCGAAAAGCTCCACGAGGGTCATCCGGCCACCGACCTCACGATCCTGGGCGTCGTGGTGATGGACCACTCGCCGGTCGCCGCCGTGAAGTCCGCGGCGGATGCCGCCAAGGCCACCTACCGGATCGTCGTCGACTCCGAGAGGGACACCCAGCGCGCCTTCGGCGGTGTCGCGACCGTGCCGACGTCGTTCCTCGTCGACAGCAAGGGGACGATCCTGCGGAAATTCGTGGGAACGAGCCCCAAGCAGATGGAGGCGCTCGCGACGGACGTGGACGACGTCCTGGCCGGCCGGCCCTTGGGCGCGCCCTACCTCCCGCCGCCGGACGAGCCTCCCCCCGCCGCCCACTGAGCGGGTGGATCGGGGCGGTGGCGCTCGGCGTGATACGACGAGCGGACCAGCGGCCCCGATTCGACGTGCAGGAACCCCATCGCGAGCCCGGCCTCCCGGAAGCTCGCGAACGCGTCGGGGTGCACGAAGCGGGACACGGGAAGATGACCGGGGGTGGGCTGCAGGTACTGGCCGAGGGTCACGACGTCGACACCGGCGGCCCGAAGGTCCCGCATCACCTCCAAGACTTCGCGGTCGTCTTCTCCCATCCCCACGATGATCGACGACTTCACGCGGAGGGTGGAGCCGTCGCGATCCCGCCGGCGCGCGGCCTCCGCGAGGAGGCCGACGGAGCCGCGGTAGTCGGACCCGGGACGCGCGGTCTTGTACAGCCGCGGCACCGTCTCGACGTTGTGAGCGAAGACGGCGGGGGCGGCGTCGAGCACGACGTGAAGCGCTCCCGTCTTGCGCCTGAAATCGGGGGTGAGCACCTCGACCGCGCACGCCGGGATCTTCGAGCGAATCGCGCCGATGACCTCCGCGAAGTGCCGCGCGCCGCCGTCGTCGAGGTCGTCCCGGTCGACGCTCGTGATGACCGCGTGCTTCAGGCCAAGCCGCGCCACCGCCTCGGCGACGTGCGCCGGCTCTTCGGCATCGACCCCCGCCTTCGGCCTCCCGCTGTGCACGTTGCAGAACCCGCACGAGCGGGTGCAGGTGTCGCCCAAGATCATGAAGGTTGCGGTGCCGGCGTTCCAGCACTCCCAGATGTTCGGGCAGCGCGCCTCCTGGCAGACGGTGTTGAGACGGAGCTCGCCGACCATCGAGCGCATCTGCCGGAAGCTCTCGTCGGTGCGGATCGAGATGCGCAGCCACTCGGGCCGGCGTGCCGTGACCGCGTCGCTCATGGGCCTCCCCGGGAGAGCCGGGAGGATAGCTCCCCAGCGATCGCCGCCGCCAGCTGCCCTTTCTCGGGGACCCCCACCCGCCCGAGCGCTTCCGCCACCGGAAGCACGACCGCGCGGGCGACCTCCTCGAGGTCGAGGTCGCGCCCCGTGAGGAGGGCGAGCGAGGTCACCTGGGCGTCCCTGATGCCGCACGGGATGATGGTCTCGAATCCGGAGAGGTCGCGTCCCACGTTCAATGCGAACCCGTGCGAGGTGATCCAGCCGGTTCCGATCCGGACGCCGATCGCCGCGAGCTTGGCGCCGCCCGCCCACACGCCCGTGAGGCCCGGACGGCGGCTCGCGGCGATCCCGTAGGGCGCCACGGCGTCGATCAGGCCCCCCTCGAGATCGCGCAGGAGGCGGTGGGCGTCGCGCCGCTCCCCTGCGAGCGCCACGATCGCGTACCCCACCAGCT
This sequence comes from Acidobacteriota bacterium, assembly GCA_041500265.1. Lineage (GTDB taxonomy): Bacteria > Acidobacteriota > Polarisedimenticolia > Polarisedimenticolales > DASRJG01 > DASRJG01. The sequence goes on from JBGQLU010000166.1 coordinate 5,224, forward strand.
GTCCCGGCCCGTGATAGGTCACGTCGCCGCCGCGCCCCGCGTCGTGGAGCTCGATCCCCCGCGCGCGGAGCGCCGCCTCGTCCATGAGTAGGTTCTCGGCGTGCGCGCCGCGGCCGAGCGTGACCACGGGCGGGTGCTCGAGCAGGAGGAGGGTGTCGGGGATCTCCTCCCGCCGCCGGCAGGCGACGAGGCGCTCCTGGAGGGCCTGGGCGGCTCCGTACGGCACCCGCCCGAGGAAACGGATGGCAAGCTCGCTCACAGAAGCGATGCGTCGAACTCCTGCAGCCCCTTCTTGACGAGCGCCAGGAACTGGTCGGCGACCGCGCCGTCCACCACGCGATGGTCGTAGGACATCGCCATGTACATCATCGACCGGATCGCGATCGCGTCGTCGACCACCACCGGTCGCTTCTCGATCCCGCCGATCCCGAGGATCGCGACCTGGGGCTGGTTGATGATCGGGAGCCCGTAAAGCCCCCCGTAGATCCCGGGGTTCGTGATCGTGAAGGTTCCCCCCTGGACCTCGTCCGGGAGGAGCTTCTTGGTGCGCGCCCGTTCGGCCAGGTCGTTGACCCTCGTCGCGAGCCCCGCCAACGAGAGCTGGTCGGCGTTACGAACGACGGGAACGATCAGCCCCCAGTCGAGGGCCACCGCGATCCCGATGTTCAGGTCCTTCCGGTAGACGATCTCGTCCCCTTCGACCGAGCTGTTGACGATCGGCCACGCCCGGAGCCCGTCGCACACCGCCTTCACGAAGAACGGTGTCAAGGTGAGCTTCGTGCCGTGACGATCTTCGTAGATCGCCTTGTTGCGCTCCCGCAGCTTCACGACCGTCGTCATGTCCACCTCGAAGACCGAATGGACGTGAGCGGAGGTCCTGCGAGACTCGATCATGTGCTCGGCGATCTTCTTGCGCATCGGCGACATCGTCTGCCGCTCGACCCGGGCCCCCGGCGCGAAGGTGACGGAGGGAGCGGGCTGCGGCGCGCGAGCGGGAGCGGCGGGAGCCGGACGGGGAGCGGCAGGCGCGCCCTTCGCGACGAAGTCGAGGATGTCCTTTTTCGTGACGCGTCCGCCGGCTCCGGTGCCGGGGACCTGCGACGGATCGAGGCCGTGCTCGGCGGCGATCTTGCGGACGACGGGGGAGACGAACGCCCCCTCTCCGTCCGCGGCCGGGGCGGGCGCCGGGGCCGGGGGGGCGACCGCCCGCGGGGTTGCGGGCGCGGGCGCTGCCGCCGCGGCCGGCGCTTCGGCGGGCTTGGCGGCGGCGGCGACGACGACGGCGGCGGAGGCATCGGTCTCCAGGACCGCGACCACCTGGTTGACGGGGACGGTCTCACCCGCCTGATTCTTGATCTCGACGAGTTTCCCCGCGGAGGGGGAGGGGATCTCCGCGTCGACCTTGTCGGTCGAGATCTCGAACAGCGGCTCGTCGCGCTGCACGCTCTCGCCGAGCTGCTTGATCCAACGGGTGATCGTGCCTTCGGCGATCGACTCGCCCATCTGGGGCATCACGACGTCAACGCGCATCGAACGTTCTCCACGGGGTGTTGGGCCCCGATCCGATCAGATGTGGATCGCCCGCTTGTGGACCGCGAGCGCCGCCTCGCCCATCGCCTCCGCGAGCGTCGGATGGGCGTGAACCGCCTCGAACAGCGACGCGGCGGTGGCCTCGAGGCTCACGGCGGCCGTGCCCTCGGCGATCAGCTCGGTGGCATGGGGGCCGATGATGTGGACTCCCAGGACCTCGTCGTACTTCGACTCGGCGACGATTTTCACGAACCCGCGCGTGTCCTCGAGGATCCTGGCCTTCCCGAGCGCCGAGAACGGGAACTGGCCGACGACGACCGCGTACCCTCGCCGCTTGGCTTCCTCTTCGGAAAGGCCGACCGAGGCGACCTCGGGGTCGCAGTAGGTGCACGACGGGATCTTGTCGTAGTCGATCGGGTGCGGGTGGCGGCCCGCCGCGTGCTCGACGGCGACGATCCCTTCGTGGGATGCGACGTGGGCGAGCGCCTGGGTCTTGACGATGTCCCCGATCGCGTAGATCCCCGGGACCGAGGTCTGCATCATCCCGTCCACTTCGACGAATCCCCGGTCCAGCTTCACCCCCAGGGCTTCGAGTCCCAGGTTTTCCGTGAGCGGACGGCGTCCGATGGCGACGAGGAGCACCTCCGCCTCGAGCTCGACGGGCTTTCCGTCCTTCGAGGCCGAGACCCGGACCCGGTCTTTCTCCTTGACGACCTTTTCCACTTTGGTTCCGGTGTGGACCGCGATCCCGCGCTTCTTGAACGCCTTCTCGAGCTCGGCCCCCAGGGCCTGATCCTCGACTGGGATCAGGCGCGGCAGGAGCTCGGCGATCGTGACCTTGGTCCCGAAGGAGGCATAGATCGAGGCGAACTCCACGCCGACCGCCCCCGCTCCGAGCACGATCATCGACGCGGGGATCGGCTTCAGCGAAAGCGCGTGGTCCGAGTTGATGACCTGCTTCCCGTCGAACTCGACCCCGGGCAGGCCGCGGATCGCCGAGCCGGTCGCCACCACGACGAACTTCGTGTCGAGGGTGGCGGAGGTGCCGTCCGGCTGATCGACCCTGACCTTGTTGCGGCCGGCGAGCGAGCCTCGCCCCCGCACGAGCGCGACACCGTTCTTCTTGAAGAGGTACTCGACCCCCTTCGCGTTCGCGAGGACGACCTTGTCCTTGTACTTGTGCAGGGCGTCCACGTCGAGCTTGCCGGGGGCGACCTCGACCCCGAAGCGGCCCGCATGCCGCGAGGTCTCCAGAACCTCGGCGGCTTGCAGGAGGGCCTTCGTCGGGATGCACCCCCAGATCAGGCAGGTTCCCCCCAGGAGAGGGGCCGACTCGACGCAGGCGGTCTTGAGCCCGAGCTGGGCGGCGCGGATCGCGCCGACGTATCCCCCCGGTCCGCTGCCGATGATCGTGAGGTCGAACTTCGATTCGGTGGGGGCCAAGGGTGGTCTCCTCGAGAGGCGAGGCGGTACAGGGCGCGGC
>JBGQLU010000167.1:0-8164 GCA_041500265.1 Acidobacteriota bacterium
GACTACAAGTGGGGGATCTTTCTCGCCGAGCCGGAGCACGACCGGAAGATCGGCCACGGCGACTTCATGGGGAATCCCGCGTGGCAAGAGGTCCCGGGGGAATTCCGGAACGCGCTCCGCCGGATCATCGTCACGCAGGGGGACACCGAGCCGGCCTCCGTCGAGCAGCAGCGCCTGTTGTGCGACCTCGCGCCCTCGATGTACGACTGCCGCAATCTCTTCCAGGTCAACGTCGAGGAAGGGCGCCACCTCTGGGCGATGGTCTATCTGCTCCACGCCTACTTCGGCCGCGACGGCCGCGAGGAGGCGGAGGACCTGCTCGAGCGGCGCTCGGGGGACGTGGACAAGCCGCGCATCCTCTCCACCTTCAACGAGCCGATCTCCGACTGGCTGTCGTTCTACATGTTCACGATGTTCACCGACCGGGACGGGAAGTACCAGCTCCTCGCCCTCGCGGAATCCGGGTTCGACCCGCTCTCGCGGACGACGCGCTTCATGCTCACCGAGGAAGCGCATCACATGTTCGTCGGCGAGACCGGGATCGGCCGTATCGTCAAGCTCGCCTGCGACCTCATGAAGAAGGACAAGAACGAAGACGTGCGGGCTCAGGGAGGGATCGATCTCGACACGGTCCAGAAGTACGTCAACTTCTGGTACGCCTCGAGCCTGGACCTCTTCGGCGGCGAGATCTCGACCAACGCCGCCGACTACTTCGCCTCGGGCCTCAAGGGGCGGGAGCACGAGGAGCGGTGGGACGACCACGTCGCGCTCAACGGCACCTACAACCTCCCCGTGATGGAGGGGGGGAAGCTCGTCGAGCAGACGGTCCCGCTGCGGAACGCGATGAACGAGGTCCTTCGCGACGCCTACATCGACGACAATCAACGCGGCGTCGATCGCTGGAACAAGATGATCGCGGACGCGGGCGTCAACTACACGATCACGCTCCCTTCGCGCCGGTTCAACCGCACGATGGGGATCTACGCGGGCCACCAGTTCGATCCCGCGGGGAATCCGATCTCCAAGGAAGAGTTCAGCCGCCGCCGGGACGAATGGCTCCCGAACGCCTCCGACCGCGCGTGGGTGAAGGACCTCATGCTCCCCGTGCTCGAGCGCGGGAAGATGGCGAACTGGATCGCGGCGCCGGAGCGCGGGGTCAAGGGGCAGCCACTCGACTTCGAGTACATCCGGAGGGTGTGACCGCCCGCGTCAGTGGTCCTTCGGAAGGAGCAGGAGCATCCCGCCGGAGGCGATCAGCGGCAAGCCAGCCAGCGCGAGTCCCAGGTACGTGCTTCCCGTCGCGCGGGTGGCGATGCCGATCGCGTAGGGTCCGGCGAACCCGCCAAGGTTGGCCACCGAGTTGATCAGTCCGATCCCCGCGGCCGCGCCGTACCCTGTCAGGAACCGGTTGGGCAGCGCCCAGAACGGCGCGACGTAGCTGTAGACGCCGATCGCGAGAAGCGACAGGAGCAGGAGCGACACCCAGGGCGGCGGGGACGTTCCCATCAGGAGCAGGGCCGTCCCGCCCAGGAGAGCCGGTATCGCGGCGTGGTAGCGCCGCTCCATCGTCCGGTCGGAGTGGCGCGCCACGAGGACCATCGCGACGAGACCGGCAAGATGCGGAATCATCACGACGGCGCCGACCACGGTGTTGGAATACGTTCCCGACAGCGATTTCACCAGCTGCGGCGCCCAGAAGCTGAGGATGTAGAGCCCGATCATCATGCCGAAGTGGATGGCGGTGAGCCGCCACAACCGTGCGCTTCGTAGCGACTGCAGCACCGAAGGGGAGTGCCTCTCGAGCTTGGCCTGCTCCTCGCGCCGCAGGTCGTCGCGAAGCCACGTCTTTTCTTCCGTCGTCAGAAAGCTCGCGTCCTCGGGGCGGTTCGGCAGGACGACGTAGGTGAGGACCCCGAAGGCGATGGCGGGTAGCCCCTCGAGGACGAGCAGCCAGCGCCAGCCGGAGAGGCCGAGCCAGTGCACGTGGTCGAGGATCATCCCGGAGAGCGGGGCGCCGACGATGCTCGTGACCGGCAGCCCAGCCAGGAACAGCGCGACCGCCTTGGCCTGATCGCGCTGCCGGAACCAGTAGGTCAGGTACAGCACGATGCCCGGAAAGTACCCCGCCTCGGCGAACCCGAGCAGGAACCGCGCGACGTAGAGCTGGCGGACGCTCGTCACGAACCCCGTGAGCGTCGCGAGAACCCCCCACGTCAGCAGGATGCGGGCGATCCAGATGCGGGCGCCGATCTTGTGCAGGAGCAGATTGCTCGGGATCTCGAAGAGGAAGTAGCCGAAGAAGAAGATGCCGGCCGCGAGCCCGTACTGCCCGGCATCGATCCCGAGCTCCTTGTTCATCGTGAACGCCGCGAAGCCGAGGTTGATGCGATCGATGAACGCGATGACGAAGAGGAGGAACAGGAACGGGAGCAGGCGGAGCTGGATCTTGCGGATCGTCCGGGATTCGAAGGACCCGGAGGGCGAGGCGCCGGAGGCGGGAGAGGTCATCGTGGCGGGAGTGTGCCACGCCTCGACGCTAGACCAGATACCCCCGCGCCACCCGGCACGGCACGCTCTCGATCCGATCGTCCTCGACGCCGTAGGCCGTGAGCTTGCCGCCGTACACGCACGCCGAGTCGAGCCCCAAGGTCGACGGGCCACGGTAGAACCCGCGCATCGCCCAGTGGCCGTGGACCACGAGGTCCTCGCCGGCGTAGAAGGCATCCCAGGGCCGGTAGGGGGGCGGCGCCTCCTCGGGCTTGCCGGTGAAGCGGATGCGATCGCCGAAACGGTCGCAGCACCGGACGCGGGTCATGAAGTTCAGCTCCGTGCTCTGGAGCCAGTCGTCGTCGTGGGGCTGCGCGTCGAGACGCGCGGCGAGGGCGTCCAGCTCCGTCCATTCGGGGTGGAGGCCGGCGTGAACGAGGCGCACGCCGCGGGGCTTCAGCTCCCGCTCGAACCGGGCGAGCGCGGGGCAGGCGCGGAGGCTCGCGAGCAGCGCGTCGCAGTCGGGGGCGGCGAAGAGGGCTTCCATCCGGTCGTTCCGGCGCTCGATGCGGCCCGAGCGAACGAGGAGGGCGTAGATGTCGTGGTTTCCGAGCACGGCGCGGCCGCCGGCCTCGCGCCACAGGCGCAGCGTGCCGACGGAGTCGGGCCCCGTGTTCACGAAGTCTCCGGTGCACCAGAGCTCGTCGGCCGACGGATCGAAACGGATCCGCCGCAACAGGTCGTCGAGCTCGCGGACGCAGCCGTGGACATCCCCCACGATCCACCGCATCCCTTCATTTTACACGCTAGGATGCGAGCGTGGTTTTCGACCAGCCCATCGTCCTCGGCCGCACGGGGCTTCGCGTCTCGCGCCTCGGGATCGGCGCGAGCTACGGCGTCGGCGCCGCCGCGATCGAGCGGGCGTTTCACGAGCACGGGGTCAACGTCTTCTACTGGGGGTCGATCCGCCGCGCCGGCATGCGGGAGGCGGTGCGGCGGCTGGCGAGAGCGGACCGCGACCGAATCGTGGTCGCGCTGCAGAGCTACGATCGATCCGGCGTGTTCTTGAAGCCGATGTTCGAGCGCGGCTGCCACGCCCTCGGGCTCGATCGCGCCGACCTCCTCATCCTGGGGTGGCATCAATCCCGTCCGTCCTCGCGGATCCTGGATGCGGCCCTCGATCTCAAGAGTCGTGGACGCGTCCGGTTCCTCGCGCTGTCGGGTCACCACCGGCCGCTGATCGGCGAGCTCGCCGCCGACCCGGCTCAACCGTTCGACGTGCTCTTGTTCCGCTACAACGCCGTGCATCGCGGCGCCGAAACGGAGATCCTCCCGCGCCTCGGCGGGGAGGGGCGGCCGGGCACGGTTGCGTACACCGCGACCTGCTGGGGCCGGCTGCTCGACCCGAAGCGCATGCCTCTCGGTGAGCCGCCTCCGCGCGCCGCCGACTGTTATCGATTCGCCCTTTCCGATCCTCGCGTCGACGCCGTTCTGTGCGGGCCGAAGGACGACGGCGAGTTGGACGAGGCGGTACGGACGCTGGACCTCGGTCCGCTCGATCCCGGCGTGGTGGAGCGCCTGCGGCGGATCGGGGATCACATCCATGGCGGAGCCTGACCCGTGAAGCTCGTGCAGATCCCGTTCAGCCACAACTGCGTGAAGGTCCGTATCGCGCTCGCTCTGAAGAAGATCGACTACGAAATCCAGAACATCTCGCCGATGGACCGCACGACGGTGGTCGCCGCCTCCAGGCAGGGGCTCGTGCCCGTGCTGATCGACGGCGACCGCGCGGTCGCGGATTCGACGGCAATCCTCTTGTACCTTGAGGAGCGCCATCCCGATCCTCCCCTCGTACCCGCGGACCCCAAGATGCGCGCCGAATGCCTCCTCCTCGAGGACTGGGCCGACCAGGCGCTCATGGCCCTCTCGCGGCGGGTCGCCTACTGGAACGTGACCTCGACCCCCGGAAAGCTCGCCCGGATGTTCTTCCCGGGGGAGACCGGCTTCACGGTGCGGCTCAAGGAACGGATCGCGAAACGGCGGGTGCTCGACCGTTTCCACGTCTCGGAGGCGTCGTACCGCCGGGATGCGCCGGAGGCGAAGCGATTGGCGGCGCTCGCGCTCGCGCGCCTCGGGGGCCGGCCGTGGCTCTTCGATGGCGGCCCGACGATCGCGGACATAGCACTCGCCGCCATGGCGGCGCCGCTGGCCTCGGACGAGGCCCTCAAGGCCGATCCTGCGGTCGCCTCCCTCCTGAGCTGGGGAGAAAGGCTCGTCGCGGAGGACAGGCCGGCGAGCCGGGGCCGCTGATACAATCCCTGCCCCGACCACGGAGGCGAGGCGCGTGTCCGATCTGATCTGGAGTTTCGACGAGCTGGCCCGCTTCACCAAGTGGGAGGACGCCGAGGTCCGCTACTGGGCGATCGACCGGCTGATCCGGCACTTTCCCGAGGACTGCTGCGACGTCGTGGCCCCGTTCGTCCTGGACGACCACGATCTCACCCCCGAGAGGGTCGCGCGACACCTCGGAGAGCACGGCTCCGCCAAGCACCACGCGATCCTCATCCGCGGATTCAAGCTCCTGCGCGGCGCCATTCCCGGTACCTGCTTGCAGGCTCTGGCGCGCCTCGGGTACGCCGGCACCGTGGACCTTGCGGCCACCGTGCTCCAGCGCGGCGACCTCAACGATTCCGCCGTCGCCATCATCGTCGAATCGCTCGCGGACCTGGGCACGGTTCCGGCGCGCAACCTGGTGCGCGAGTTCGTGCACAAGAAGAGCGAGCTGCTGGCCGAGCCGCAGGCCCTCCAGGGGGCCCTCAAGGTCGTGGACGCCCAGGAGATCGCGGACGTCCTCTCGCGCTTCGTGACCGCCCTGCAGTGGCGCGGCGCGCACCGCGCCGGCGAGGGATTCCGCACGCTGATGGACGCGCTCATGATCGACGACGCGGGGTGGTGCTTCCGCACCGGCCCGTCCGGGCGCATGGAGCTCCGCAAGACGATCAAGGCGGTCGAATCGGGATACGACTGCGACATCCTCGCCGCGATGGGCGAGACGACGATCAAGCAGATCGCCCAACGCTTCCGGGCCGGCGGCCATGAGGAGATCGTCCGCGCGATCGGCGACTGGACCCGCGCCGCCGCGGCCAAGCTGGCCTCCGATCCCGAAGACGACATGCCCGCGCGCGTGTCGGCCGCGGTCGCCGCCTTCGCGACCTCGCCGATCCTCGAGGGGTCGGAGAAGCTCGGCCACCAGTTCCAGCAATGGGTCGTCGGGTTCGAGCTGTCGGCCGCCTTCGCGATCGCGCGCTACATGAACCCGGGGCTCGCGCTGAAACGCGCCCGCGGCGACCTCGATCGCCTGCTGCGGTTGGCCGAGGTCGAGACGGCGTTCCTCGTCCCCGAGCTGCCCGCGGCGATCGCCGTCATCTGCCGCGAGGACGACGTCCGCGCGCGGAAGGCGCAGGACTGGTGCCTGCGCATGCTCGAGGCGCAGGGGCCGTTCTTCCCCAAGGTCGTCGCGCTCGAGACCCTGGGCGAGCTGCGCGCGGTCCACTTCATCCCCGAGGTCATGCAGTACCTGTCCGACGAGAACTCGTACGTCTACGGCGCCGCCGAGCGCGCCCTCTCGGCGATGGGAGAGGCGGTCGTGGCCCCCGCGCGCGCCCACATCGAGTCGCGGTCGCTCGACCCCGACGCCGCGCACTCGCTCCTCGTCCTCCTCTGCGATCTCGGCACGCGCGGCGCGTACGAGACGGTGACGTCCAACCTCGACTGGTTCATGGAAGAGATCGGGCCGGGCTCGACCGCCGAATGGGTCAGCCTGTTCGGGACGCAGGAGCTCATCGATCCGCTCCGCGACTGGCTCGAGGAGGATCCGGCCCTCGTCGGCCAGGGCGTCCTCCTGCTCGGCGCGATCCACAACGTCCGTATCCCCGAGGAAGAGGAAATCCTCCGCGCGATCGAGGACGAGCGCCGGCGCATGGAATCCGAGCCGGAGGCCGACGACGAGAGCCGCGACCGCGACGGCGGCAGCTTCGTCAACTAGCCCCGGAGCCGCGCCGTGCCACCGTTCCCGAAGGACCGCATCCGGAACATCGGCATCGTCGCGCACATCGACGCCGGAAAGACGACGACGAGCGAGCGGTTCCTGTTCTACACCGGGCGCTCCCACAAGCTCGGGGAGGTCCACGACGGCCAGGCGGTCATGGACTTCCGCGAGGACGAGCGCGACCGGGGGATCACGATCTCCGCGGCGGCGACCACGCTGACGTGGGGCGACTTCCGGATCAACCTGATCGACACGCCCGGGCACGTCGACTTCACGGCGGAGGTCGAGCGCGCCCTCAGGGTCCTGGACGGCGCCGTCGTCGTCTTCGACGGGGTCGAGGGGGTCGAACCGCAATCCGAGACGGTCTGGCACCAGGCCGACCGCTACGGCGTTCCGCGGATCGGCTTCATCAACAAGATGGACCGGATCGGGGCGGATTTCGACGGGGCGGTCGCGGCGATCCGTGAGCGCCTCCACGCCCGCCCGATCCCGGTGCAGATGCCCGACGGCGCCGCGGAGACGCTCGCGGGGATCGTCGATCTGATCGAGATGCGCTACCTCGCCTTCGACGACGCCACCCTCGGACAGAAGGTGACCGCCTCCGCGGTGCCCGAGCGCCTCGCCGCCGAGGCGGCGGCGCGTCGGGGCGCGACGATCGAGGCGCTCGCGGAGCTGCACGAGCCGCTCGCGGACCTCTTCCTCGCGGAGCGCCCGATCGGGCCGGAGGACCTGCGCGCGGCGCTGCGCGCGGTGACGGTCGGGGGCAAGGCCGTGCCGATCCTGTGCGGCGCCGCGCTCCGGAACCTCGGCGTGCAGCCGCTCCTCGACGCCGTCTGCGCCTATCTGCCCTCGCCGGCGGAGGTCGGGCCCGCGCGCGGCGTCGATCCGCGCGACGGATCTCCGGTCGAGCGACAGCCGACGGATGCCGCGCCGTTCGCGGCGCTCGTCTTCAAGATCCAGGCGAGCGAGGCCGCCGACCTGTTCTACCTCCGCGTCTACTCGGGGACGCTCGAGGCGGGGGGCCGCGCCTGGAATCCGCGCACGAAGGAGCGCGAGCGGCTGCGCCGGGTGCTACGCATGCACGCCGACCGCGGCGAGCCCGTCGAGGTCGTGGAGGCCGGGGACATCGTGGCGGTCGCCGGGCTGCACCGCTCGGTGACGGGCGACACGCTCTGCGAAGAAGGGCGGCCGGTGCTGCTCGAGCCGATCCGCTTCCCCTCGACGGTCGTGTCGATCGCGATCGAGCCGAAGACCAGCGCGGATCGCGACAAGCTCTCCGAGCTGCTGCCGCGCCTCCAGCGCGAAGATCCGACCCTCGTCGCCTCGGTCGATCCCGACAGCGGGCAAGCGCTCCTCTCCGGAATGGGCGAGCTCCACCTCGAGGTCGTGCTCAATCGCATCGCGCGCGATTTTGGGATCAAGCTCGGCTCCGGAAAGCCGCGGGTCTCCTATCGCGAGACCGCCGGCGGCAGCGGCGAGGGGAGCGCGACCTACCAGCGCCTGGTCGCCGGCGAGCAGCTCTTCGCCCGGGTGCGGCTCGCCCTCGCACCCCTGGCGGACCCCGGGGCTCGTCCCGAGGCGAGAAGCGCGCTGCCGCCCGGAGCGATCCCGCCCGCGCTCGTTCCCGCC
>JBGQLU010000168.1:0-8117 GCA_041500265.1 Acidobacteriota bacterium
ATCACGTTGCCCGCGACCGCGCCCGCCACGCCGATCTTGACGAGCATCATTCGGTTCTCGCGCCTTCGGGCCGCCGCCGCCTTCGCGCCCCGGTAGGGATGCACCGGATAGCCCAGGCGATCGAGCGCCGTCGCCACCCGGGAAAGCGTCGTCTGCGCCGGGTCCCACACCGCGCGCGCCCGGGAGCGCGGAAGGTCGAGGCGCACCTCGACGGCACCCGGGACCAGCGCCGGAACCTTCTCCACCAGCCACACGCACGCCGCGCAGTGCACCCCCTCGAGGTAGAGATCGCTCGACAGCAACCCCCCGGGAAGCGCCTCGCACGCCCGCGCGCGGAAGGAGGGATCGTCGAGCTCGGCGTAACCGCGTCCTGTGACCCTCGCAGGCCGAGCGAAATCGGCGTCGCCGGCGAGGGCGTAGTAGCGCTCGAGCCCGTGCTCGTGAAGGACCTCCCACACGGTCGCGCAGCCGTCGCAACAGAACGACGGCGACCCGGAGGGACCGCCTCGCGCCGGCGGCACCGGCAAGCCGCAGTGCGCGCAACCCGACGCGAGGGATCTAGCGCGTTCCATGGCAGGCCGGGGTTGTGGAGGCGGACGCCGTCGTGGGGAAGGGCGAAAGGTGCGCGCGGCCGAAGACCGTGAGCAGGCCGAGCACCATCAGCACGACCGCGCAGGCGGCCGGAACGTGGCGGCGAAGGGGACCCGACAGCGACCGCACCGCCTCCGCGAAGGCGAGCATCACGGGAAGGGTCCCCGTCCAGAAGACCGCCATCACGAGGGCGCCGGCCGGAGCACGCCCCGTGCCGGCGGCGGTCACCACGAACGCGTAGAGCCAGCCGCACGGGAGCAGCGCCGAGCCCAGCCCAAGGATCGCGGCTCGCGCCGCCCGGGGACGCGACGCGCCGAAGCGCAGGGCGCCGGCGAAGGCGCGGCGCGCGATCGGCGGAGGCTCGAGGCGCGGCACCCGCCGGCCTCGGGCGGCGAGAAACGCGTGGAGCCCCCACGCCGCGATGAGCGTGCCCGATACCGCGGCCGCGGCGCGCGTGATCCCGGTCCAGGCGGACGCGCGATCGATCGCGGCGCCGAACGTCCCGGCGAGCGCGCCGAGCGCCAGGTACGCGGCCAGGCGCCCGGACGAATAGGCGGCGTGTGCCGCGGCCCGGCGGCGCCAGGGAGCGTCGGGGCCGGGCATGCCCGCGTACGCGGCGACGAGAGGGCCGCACATCCCGGCGCAGTGCAGGCTTCCCAGCAGGCTGGACACGAACACGCCGACGACGATCGCGGTCACCGCGGCGCTCCGGGGGCGTCCTGATCCACGACCGCCGTGAAGGTGTCCTTGCCACGCGCGGCGACGACGCGGAACTCCCACAGCCCGGGCTTCCGGATCGAAAGGTCCGCAGCGTAGTCGTGCCCGGCGGTTTCGCGGAGCGTGGCCTTCAGCACGTCGGCCGCCCGCGCGTTGTGGAACGCCTCCATGCCGAGTGTGGCTCCGGTTACAGGGCTTCCGTTCCGATCGGTGAGCCTCGCGGTCACGCGCGCCAGGCCGGTGGACGGATCGGCGCCCGCGACGTCGATCAGGAGCCGCCAGCCGAGAACGGCGTTCGTCCGCGCCTGGGCCTGGTGGGCATCCCAGGCGACCGCCTTCGCGTAGTAGTCCGGCTCGACGGCGAACGACGGATCGTCCAGCGCGCGGGCGAGGAAATAGAGATTGGCGCCGACGCCCGAGGCGAGGAGCCCCACCAGGAGGAACGGCCAGTACCGGCCCGTCTTCATCGGTTACTCCTCGGGCCCGAGCAGGCGGTAGTGCGTGGACGTTTCGAAGCCGGCGCCGTCCTTCACCTCGACCTCGATCTCGCGCAGGCCGTGCGGGAACGACGACTTGGGCGCCATGACGAACACGGAGGCGGTCGCGGACCGTCCGGGCGCAACCTCGAGCGGGTTGTCCGGCGAGACGAGCGTGAGGTCGGGGGCGTTCTCGATCGAGATCGCGTAGCGGCGAGCCTCCCCGGTCCGGTTGACGACCTTGACGCGCAGCTGGTTCGAGATCCGCCCGTCCGGGAGGAGGCCGTAGGGCGCACCGATCCCCCTCAACACCGTGACGTCGGCGCTGCCGCGGTGGGCGAGCCCGTAGGCGAGGCCGCCCCACACCAGCGCCATCAGGAGCGGGTAGACGATCACGCGCGCGCGCAGGATGCCCCCGGGCTTGCCCTCGAGCTCGTCGCGCGAGCCATAGCGGATCAGCCCCCTGGGCTTTCCGATCTTTTCCATCACCACGTCGCAGGCGTCGATGCATTGGGTGCAGTGGATGCATTCCATCTGGAGGCCGTCGCGGATGTCGATCCCGGTCGGGCAGGTGATCACGCACGCCGCGCAGTCGATGCAGTCGCCGTAGGCCTCCGCCGGGTCGGTGCGCGCGTTCCGGCGCGCGCGCCGCTCGCCCCGCCGGGCGTCGTAACCCACGATCAGCGAGCGCCGGTCGAGAAGCACCGACTGCAAGCGCCCGTAGGGGCAGGCCACGAGGCAGACCTGCTCCCGTAGAACGCCGAAGTCGAGCATCATCAATCCGGTCACCGCGGCGACGACCACGAACGCCGCGCCGTGCCGGGTCGGCGGCTCCGTCATCCAGCGGAGCAGGGTGTCCACCCCCACGAAGTAGGCGAGAAACGTGTGCGCCAGGTACAGCGACGCGAGGACGAACCCGACCTGCTTGAGCCAACGCCGCGCGTCGGGCCCTTCGCGGTCGAGCTTCATCTGCCGCCCGCGGTTCCCTTCGATCAGCCGCTCAATCGGCCGGAAGAGGAACTCCATGTAGACGGTCTGCGGGCAGGCCCACCCGCACCACACCCGTCCGAAGATCGCCGTGAGGAGGAAGATCCCCACGAACAGCCCGAGAAGCAGGAGCATGAGGAGCACGGAGTCGGTCGGGAGGAACGTCGTCCCGAACAGGGTGAACTGCCGGTGCGCCACGTCGAGCAGGATGAGGGGCTTCCCGCCCATCCTCACGTACGGGATCGCCGTGAACAGGACGATGAGCGCCCACCCCAGCGCCAGCCGCCGCCTCCACCACGGCCCGCGCGTGAGCTTCGGGCGGATCCAGCGGCGCGAGCCGTCCTCGTTCAACGTCGGGAGGACGCGCTCGGAGGCGGCGGGCGGCGCCGTGGGCACGGCTACTTCGTCTCCGGCGCCGGAGAAGCGGGCTTCACGAGATCGCCTTGCGGCGCCTTCGGGTTGGGCGGATTCGTGCCGTGGAGCGTCTCCACGTACGCCGCGAGCGCCAGGATCTGGCCGGCGCCGAGCTGGGACTTCCACGCGATCATCCCCTTGGCGGGAACGCCGTCCGTGATCGTCTGGTAAATCTGCGTCGGCCGCCCGCCGTGGAGCCAGTAGTCGTCGGTCAAGTTGGGGCCGATGTTTCCCTGGGCGAACGTGCCGTGGCAGACGGCGCAGCGCTGCGCGAACAGCGCCGTGGCCGAGGCCATCATGTCGGGCTTGGCGGCGAACCCGGCGATCGTGGAGTCGGTGATGGGGCCGAGCTTCAACAGCTGCTTGGTCTGCAGGTCGTAGAGCGCCAGCATCTCGCGGTCGTACTGCTGCTCGACGCTCTCGCCGTGGCCCATGTGGTAGTAGACGACGTACCAGACGGAGAAGGCGATCGTCGCCCAGAAAAGGAGCATCCACCACCCGGGGAGCGGGTTGTCGTACTCCCGGATGCCGTCGTACTCGTGGTCGAGGATCTTGTCGGTCTCACTCATGGGTCGAGCTCCCCCCGGAGGCCTCGGCCGCGTCCCGCAGCGGAGCGCTGCGCGCGCACTCGAACATGGCGCGGTTCTTCTTGGTGAACGTGTAGACCAGGACGCCCGCGAACAGGACCACGAAGAGGATCAGCCCGATCTCCGCGAAGACCTGCAGGCCGGCGGCGCTCATGATCTCGCCGAGTCTCATGGGGTCCTCATTTCGACGCGCCGGCCGGGGGAGCGGACGGAGGCGCGGCCGGCACCGCCTGGATATCGCGCCCCAGGCGCTGGAGGTAGGCGATCAGAGCGATCACCTGGGCGTCCTGGAGGTTCTTCGGGCCGCCCTGGTCGGCGACGTCCTTGGCGATCGCGGCCGCCTGCGCCTTTGCGACCTGCTTCGCGCCCCGGATGTCGTCGTCGGTGTAGGGAACGCCGACCGTCCGCTGCGCCGAGAGGTGCGCCGGGAGGACGTCGAAGTCGAGCGGCGTCGTCAGCAGCCACGCGTACGACGGCATGATCGATTGCGGCGTGACCGACCGGGGGTTCTCGAAGTGCCGCACGTGCCAGAGGCTCGGGTACTTCCCCCCCACGCGCTGGAGGTCCGGTCCGATGCGGCGGGAGCCCCAGAGGAACGGATGGTCGTACACGAACTCGCCCGGCTTGCTGTACTCCCCGTAACGGACCGTCTCCATGCGGATCGGCCGGATCATCTGCGAGTGACAGTTGTTGCAGCCCTCCGCGACGTAGACGTCGCGCCCCGCCAGCTCCAAGGGCGTGTACGGCTTCACCGACGCGATCGTCGGGACGTTCGATCGGATCAGGAACATCGGGACGATCTCGAAGAGGGAGGCGGTGACGCACGCCACGACGACCCACACGGTGAACGTCGCCGGCAATCCTTCCCAGCGGCGGTGCCACGCGGCCTCCGCCCACCGGCCGACGGCGAGCCCCAAGCCGGACACCGGGACCTCCTTGCGCTCGAGCTCGGTGGGCGCGGGGGCGGGCTCGACCCAGTCCCGGCGTAGCGCCGGAGCCTCGAGCTCGGGCTCGGCGTAGCGCGCCGGACGGCGACGCCAGGTCTGCAGGAAGTTGACGCCGAGCAGGACGGTGCCCGCCAGATAGAGCGTGCCGCCGGCCACGCGCACCCAGTACATCGGGATCAGGCGCAGCGTCGTCTCGATGAAGTCGGGGTAGGCGAGGCGGCCGGTGTCGTCGAAGGCGCGCCACATGAGCCCCTGGGTCAATCCGGCGGCGTAGATCGCGACGATGTACAAGAGGATGCCGACGGTCGCGATCCAGAAGTGGAGCTCCATCAGCTTCTTCGACCAGAGCTCGGTCTGGAAGAGGCGCGGGAGCAGCCAGTAGATCATCCCGAAGCTCATGAACCCGACCCAACCGAGCGCTCCGCCGTGGACGTGGGCGATCGTCCAGTCCGTGTAATGCGAGAGGGCGTTGACCGACTTGATGGACATCAGCGGCCCTTCGAAGGTGGACATGCCGTAGAACGTGACGGCGACGACGAAGAACTTGAGGACCGCGTCCTCCGCCACCTTGTTCCAGGCGCCCCGCAGGGTCAGCAGGCCGTTGACCATGCCTCCCCACGACGGCATCCAGAGCATCACGGAGAAGAGCATCCCGAGTGTCGAGGCCCAGGCCGGCAGGGCGGTGTAATGGAGGTGGTGCGGCCCGGCCCATATATAGATGAAGACGAGCGTCCAGAAGTGGAGGATCGACAGCTTGTACGAGTAGACGGGGCGCCCGGCCGCCTTCGGAAGGAAGTAGTACATCATCCCGAGGAACGGCGTCGTCAGGAAGAAGGCGACCGCGTTGTGTCCGTACCACCACTGCATGAACGCGTCCTGGACGCCGGCGTAGATCGAGTAGCTTTTCAGCGGTCCGGCCGCGACCTCGAGGCTGTTGAAGATGTGCAGCATCGCGATCGCGATCAGCGTCGCGATGTAGAACCAGATCGCGACGTACAGGTGCCGCTCGCGCCGCTTGGCGATCGTCCCGAAGACGTTGACTGCGAAGATGACCCAGACGAGGGCGATCGCGATGTCGATCGGCCACTCGAGCTCGGCGTATTCCTTCGACGTGGTGTAGCCGAGCGGAAGCGTGAGCGCGGCCGACACGATGATGAGCTGCCAGCCCCAGAAATGGAGGCGGCCCAACAGGTCCGAGAACATCCGCGTCTTCAACAGGCGCTGCGTCGAGTAGTAGACGCCGGTGAAGATCGCGTTCCCCGCGAACGCAAAGATCACGGCGTTCGTGTGCAGCGGGCGGAGTCGTCCGAAGGAGATCCAGGGGAGCCCCAGGTTGAAGAGCGGGTTCGCGAGCTGGAGCGCGATGATCAGGCCGACCAGCATGCCCACGAGCCCCCAGACGAACGTGGCGAGCAGGAACTTGCGCACGATCGCATCGTCGTAGGTGAACCGCTCCAGCGTCGCGCTCATCGAGCTCTCCCTCGCGTCACGGATTCCCCGGCTCCCGGGGTTTTCTCGCCCAACCGCACCACCGCGACCCCCGCAGCGGCCAGCACCCGCGCGACCCCGGCCCCTCGAAGCACGACGCTCCGCGGCACGAACAGGATCTCGGCGTCGGTCTCGGCGGCGACTCCCGCCCGGGCGGGCTCGGAGACTTCGGCGGGGGAGGGGACCGCGAACGCCCCGGAGGCCGCGTCCATGCGGTCGCCGCACCCCGCCTCCGGGAGCGTCCCGTCGGCGAACCGGCGGAGGACGCCGCCGACGACGACGAAGACGCCGGGGGGCGTGTGCCGGGGGTAAAGCAGCACCTGACCCGCGTGAACGGTCAGGCGGGCGACCTCGGGAAGCGCGGCTAGGGCGTCGACGGGCCTCATGGCCGGCGAAGCGTACGGACTCCGGACCGAAAGAGCCTTGACCCGCGACAGTTCCCCGCTTGATAAAAGTCAAGCGGCCCACAAGAATGAGCGCGTGTCGACGAGCCGCGGGCGCCCGGAATCCAAGCTGAAGGTCTTGAAGGCCCCGTCGTGCTTCGAATGCCAGTCGCGCCACCGCACCGAGTGGGCGTCGTTGACCGGGGACGACCTCGAGGTTTTGGACCGCGCCAAGACCTGCAACGTCTACGAGCCCGGCCAGGTGGTCTTCTATGAAGGGAACGCCTGCCTGGGGATCCACTGCGTGGAGGCGGGCTCGGTCAAGCTCCGCAAGTCCGGGCCCAAGGGCGACGACGTGGTCGTCGGACTCGCCGGACCCGGCGACACGCTCGGCTACCTCGCCTACTTCGGCGATCGCGGCTACACGACGACCGCCGAGGCGATGACGCCGGGCCGGATCTGCTTCGTCGACCGCGCCGCGGTGAAGGCTTTGATCCACAAGAGCCCGGCGGTCGGGCTTGCGTTCCTCCGCCGGCTGTCGGACGACGTCAACCGCTCCGAGGAGGAGCGGGTGAAGGCCCTGTCGCTCCCGCTACGGGCGCGCGCGGCGCACCTCCTCCTCGTCCTCAAGGACCGCAGCGCGGTCGCGGACGAGCATGGGCGGCTCACGATCGAGCTCCCGTTCACGCGCCGGGACATGGCCGCGATGCTCGGCACCCGCCCGGAATCGCTGTCCCGGCTCATCCGCGTCTTCGAGACCGACGGAATCGCCCACTTCGGAGCGCGGGAAGTCGTGGTTCCCGATCTCGACACGCTGCTCGACGAGCTGGAGGCCGCCGCGTCGCCGGCCGGCTAGCGCTTCGGCTCCACGGCGATGGCCGGGAGCTTCTTTGCCGTAAGCGCCGCGTTCGCGTCGGCGAGGTCCTTCGCGCGGAAGGTCTCGAATTCCGCGACGACGTCGTCCAGCTCGCGCCGCAGCGCGCCGGTGTAGGCGACGAGAGTCGCGGCGGGGCGCCCCTCGTAGCCGACGAGGTTTCCGTAGAGATTGTCCATGTGCTCCCGCAAGCGCTCCTCGCCGGTGATCGCACCCCCTTCCTTCGTCGCGACGATCTTCCTGCGGATGACGTCGGCCTTGTCGGCCAGCGCCTGCAGCTTCGCGCGGAGCGGGTCGCTCTCGGCGATCTTGGCGGCGGCGGCGAGGGCGCCCGAGCGCGCCGCCTGAATCCGTTCGACGAGCTCGCTCATCTCGCCGAACATCCCGTGGACCTTCATCACGGCGTCGAACTGCGCGCGGCGGTCCTCGACGGTGAACGGCGCGCGGCGATCGAGCCCGACGTCGATCTTCGTCTCGTACGTCTTGTCCCCCTTCGTCATGCGCACGGTGTAGGCCCCGGGAACGACCCGGGGGCCGCGGGTCGCGCTGGAAGCGACCTGCGCCGCGGGAGGGACGCGCGGCGGCTTGACGTTCATCGTCCAGAGCACGCGGTTGATGCCGCGCCGCTTGCTGGCGGGAAGGGTGTCCACGAC
>JBGQLU010000169.1:0-8071 GCA_041500265.1 Acidobacteriota bacterium
AGAGGCGCTCCTCGACTTCGCGGGGTGCGCGGTGATCATCTCGCACGACCGGTGGTTCCTCGACCGCGTCGCGACCCACATGCTCGCCTTCGAGGGGGACAGCCAGGTCGTCTGGTTCGAGGGGAACTACCAGGAGTACGAGGCCGACCGGCATCGCCGCCTGGGGACCGAGGCCGACACTCCGCACAGGATCAAGTACCGGAAGCTGACGAGGTCCTGAAAGCGACCGGAAACCAATTCAGCCCTTGACGGGAGGGCGCTTCCGGGGGCACTTTTGAGGGCATGCGCGAGGCCTCGCTCGAGACCGTCCGTCACCTGATCGACCGGCTCGACGCCTCGGTCCGGCTGGGCGAGGTCCACACGATCACGAGCCACGTGAAGACGGCGCTCTGCGACCTGATCCGCGCGCGCGACCTGGAGATCCCGGAGCCGTTGACCCGCCCGATTCCCGACCACTACGCGCGGCGGCTGCTGTTCCGCAATCCGGAGCTCGGGTACACCGCCGTCGTGATGACCTGGGGTCCCGGCCAGAAGACCTGCCTGCACGACCACGCGGGGATCTGGTGCGTCGAGGGGGTCGTCGCCGGTCAGATGAACGTGACCCGCTTCGATCTCGAGGAAACGGTCGGCGATCGCTTCCGGTTCCAACAGGTGGAGGAGGTCAAGGCCGGCGTCGGGTCATCGGGGGCGCTGATCCCCCCGTACGAATACCACGTGCTCGCCAACGCCCTTCCCACCGAGACCTCGGTCACCCTCCACATCTACGGAGGCGAGATGGACCACTGCAGCATCTACGAGCCGCTGGCGGACGGAACCTGGACGCGCTGCCGGAAATCTCTCCGCTACGACGACTGATCGTCCCTTCCCGTCCTTGAAACCCTCGAACGCTCTTTCGATCCTCCCGGGCCTGGCGCTCGTCGTCGCGGTCGCGCTGTGCGCGCGACTCGTGCACGACCGCGTTCCGACTCACGTCGGGAGCCTCGTCGGCGAGGTGATCTTCGCGGTCGCGATCGGCCTTCTGGTGGGAAACGTCTTCCGGATCCCGAAGCTGGCGCAGCCCGGAATCAAGTTCGCCTTCCAGACGGTTCTCCGCACCGCGATCGTCTTGCTGGGCGCGACGTTCTCGTTCACCACCGCCCTGTCGATCGGCGGGCGTGCGATCGGCATGGTGGTCGCGCTCATGCTGCTGGCGTTGCTCACCGCGCACGCGCTGGGGCGGGCCCTGGGAACGCCGAACAAGCTCGCGAGCTTGATCGGCGTCGGCACCGCCGTGTGCGGAAACACCGCGATCTCCGCGGTCGCGCCCGTGATCGGGGCGAGGGACGAGGAGACGTCGTTCGCGATCGCGACCAACACGCTGTTCGGCACCCTCGCGGTCTTCGCCTATCCCGCCATCGCGCACGCGCTCGGCATGTCGGACCCGGTCTTCGGAACCTGGGCCGGCACCGCGGTCAACGACACCTCGCAGGTCGTCGCCACGGGCTTCGCCTACTCGGCCGCCGCCGGAAAGATCGCGACCGTCGTGAAGCTCACCCGCAATACGCTGATGGGGGCGGTGATCCTGGTGATGGGGCTGCTCTACGCCGGCGGCGGCCAGGGAAAGGCGGGCTCGCTCAAGGATCGGCTCAAGCAATCCGTCCCCGGCTTCGTTCTCGTGTTCCTGGGCATGTGCCTTCTGAACACCGTCGGCTTCGTCGCGTGGCTCTCCCATCAGATCCACCGCGACCTCGCCGCCGATGCTCAGTCCGCCGCCAAGTTCCTGATCCTCGTCGCTCTTTCCGGAGTCGGCGTCGGCACCACCTTCGGCGCCATGCGGAAGATCGGGTTCAAGCCGTTCTGGCTCGGGCTCGTCACAGCACTCGTGACGAGCGGAGCGAGCCTGGCGCTGATCCGCTACTTCGGGCCGGCGGCGGGGTAGTTTAGGTTCGCCGAGCGGTCCGACTTCGAACCGCGACGATACCGGACCATCGCGGTGTTGACGTTCTTCCGCGACCACGAGAACAATGATCTCCATTGCCAAGCGAGGCGGACCTTGAGCATTCTCTGTGGCACGGATTTCACCGCCGGGAGCCGTGAAGCCGTTCGCGTCGCCGCGGCGCTCTCCAAGCGGCGCGACGAGCCGCTTCGCCTCGTGCACGCGTTCGACCCGCCGATGGCGCCGGGATGGGACGACGACCTTCAGACCCGCGCCCGCGCCGCCGCGGTCCGGCAGCTGGCAAAGGAGGCGGGCGAGGCCCGCGGGCTGGGAAGCCCGACCGTCGAGGAGTCGATCGCAGAGGGCGCGCCCGACGAGGTCCTCGTATCCGAAGCCGCGGTCCGGAAGGCTGGGCTCGTCGTGCTCGGGGCGGTGGGACGGCGAGCGGGACCGGCGTGGTCGCTCGGCGGGACGGCCAAGCGTGTGGCGGCGGCGGCGAAATCCCCCGTGCTCCTGGTCCGGAGCGCGCTCCCGATCGAGGCGTGGCTCGGCGGCGAGCGCCCGCTCAAAGTCGTCGTGGGCGACGACCTGACGCCGGCATCCGATGCCGCTCTCCGCTGGGCCGCGGACCTTCGCCGTCTCGGGCCGTGCGAGATCGTCGCGTGCCACGTGTTCTCGCTCCTCGGAGAGAACTCGAGACTCGGCGCCGGCGATTCGCTGTACGCACGGGTTCCCGAGCTCGAACAGGCGAACCTGGCGGACCTGCAGCGGCATGCGGGCCCGAGCCTCGGCGCCGAAGGCGTCCGGTACCGGGTGGAAGGGACCCTCGGGAGAGCGGCCGAGCCGCTCCTCGACATCGCGGCGGAGGAGGCGGCGGATCTCCTGATCGTCGGCACGGGTCAGCGCACGGCGTTGGGTCGCGCGCGGCACGGCTGGTCGTCGCAGATCGCCCTGAGCGACGCGCGTTCGAACGTCGCGTGCATTCCGGCGGGGGTGATTCCGGCGGCGGAGCCGCGGTTCGTTCCCCCCCTTCGCCGCGTGCTCGTGGCGACCGATTTTTCGCCCGTGGGGAACCAAGCGGTCGCCTACGCCTATGCGATCGTCGCCGACGGCGGCACGGTTCACATCCTCCACGTCGAGGAGCCGGAGCGTACGACCGCGACAACGAAAGACCTCGCCCACGCCGCGGCGGTCGAGCGACTGCGGCCGCTGATCCCCGAGGCGGTGCCGGGCAAGAACGTCGAGACGCGGCTCGAGTTCTCGAGCGACTCGAACGTGGCGGCGGCCATCGCATCCGCCGGCGAGCGACTCGACGTCGACGTGGTTTGCATGGGGACGCATGGCCGCTCGGGCCTCGCCAGAGTCGGCCTCGGGTCGGTGGCGCAGGCGGTCGCGCAGCGCTGCCGGCGACAGCTTTTCCTGGTGCCGCCGCGACACGCGGAATCCTGATCGGACGTAGCGTGGCCTGGCACACGCGAACCGCGGCCGAGGTCGCCGCCGAGCTTACGACCGACCCGCGGTCCGGCCTCGACGACGCGGAGGCGGCTCGGCGTCTGGCGTCCCACGGCCCGAACGCGCTCCCCGAGGGACGCCGGCGTAGCCCGATCCGGATGCTCCTGGCTCAGTTCACCGACCTCATGGTGCTGGTGCTGCTCGCCGCCGCCGTGATCTCGGGCGCCATCGGCGAGCCGAAGGACACCGTCGCGATCGTCGCGATCGTCGTTCTGAACGCGCTGCTCGGCTTCGTCCAGGACTATCGTGCCGAGCGAGCCCTGGCGGCGCTGAAGGCGATGGCGGCGCCGCAGGCGTACGTGCGGCGCGCCGCGGGTGACCGGCGGATTTCCGCGTCGGAGGTCGTGCCGGGCGATCTCGTGCTCCTCGAGGCCGGCAACGTGGTGCCCGCCGACCTGCGTCTGGTCGTCCTCACCCACCTTCGCATCGACGAGTCGGCGCTCACCGGCGAATCCGCTCCGGTCGACAAGGTCACCGATCCGCTCTCCGATGCCGAGCTCCCGTTGGGAGATCGGCGCAACATGGCCTACAGGGGCACGGTCGTGACGTACGGCCGCGCGGCCGGTGTCGCGATCGCCACGGGGCTTCAAACCGAGCTCGGCCGTATCGGCTCGTTGCTCCGCGACCAAGGCGAGGTCCAGGCGCCTCTGCAGCGGCGCCTCGCCCGATTCGCGCGCCTTCTCGCCGTCGTGATCCTCGCGTTGTGCGCCGTGATCTTCGGTGTCGGCCTGCTGCGAGGGGTGGAGCCGGTCCTGATGCTCCTGACGGCCGTGAGCCTCGCGGTGGCCGCGATTCCCGAGGCCCTCCCCGCCGTCGTGACCGTGTCCCTCGCTCTCGGCGCGCGCCGGATGGCTGCGCGAAACGCTCTCATCCGCCGGCTTCCCGCCGTGGAGGCGCTCGGCTCGGTGACGGTCATCTGCTCCGACAAGACGGGCACGCTGACGGCCAACCGGATGAGGGTTCGGGCGCTCCGGGCGACCGGTGCCCTCGGGCGGGCTCCTTCGCCGTCGGACGGGGCCGGAGCCCCGCCGTCGCTCCTGCGGGCGATGGCGCTTTGTAACGACGCGCGGCGCGGACCCGACGGTGTCGTGGAGGGCGATCCCACGGAGGCCGCGCTCTTCGAGGCCGCAGCCGACGCGGGATACGAGAAGGCCGCCCTCGAGCGGACGATGCCCCGGCTGGCGGAGATCCCCTTTTCCTCGGAGCGGGCGACGATGACGACCCTGCATCGCGACGGTGGGGGGGTCGTTGCGTTCACCAAGGGGGCTCCGGAGCGGGTGATCCCGATGTGCACCGGCCCCGCGACCGCGTCGGGGACGATCGCCGAGGCCGAGGAGATGGCGGCGGACGGGCTCCGGGTGCTGGCCGTCGCCTCCCGCGATTTCCCCGACGTGCCCGACGACGTGTCGCCGCAGCCGATCGAGACCGACCTGACTTTCCTGGGCCTCGTCGGCCTCCTCGACGCGCCGCGCCCCGAGGCGCGAGCGGCCGTGAACGAGTGCAAGGCCGCCGGAATCCGGGTGGTGATGATCACCGGGGACCACCCGGCCACCGCGGCCGCGATCGCCCGCCAGCTCGGCATCATGGAACACGGCGACCGGATCGTCTCGGGTCCGGAGCTGGCCCGGCTGTCTGCCGAGGCCTTGGGGCGGGCGGTGGACGAAGCGCGCGTCTACGCCCGGGTCGCCCCGGAACAGAAGCTCGAGATCGTCAAGGCGCTCCAGGAGCGCGGTCAGATCGTCGCGATGACCGGGGACGGAGTGAACGACGCCCCGGCTCTCCAGCGGGCGGACATCGGCGTCGCGATGGGCCGGAGCGGCAGCGATGTGGCCCGGGAAGCCGGAAGCATGGTGCTCCTGGACGACGACTTCGCGACCATCGTGGCCGCGGTGCGCGAGGGGCGCCGGATCTACGACAACATTCGCAGGTTCGTTCGCTACATCCTGACCTGTAACTCCGCCGAGATCTGGACGCTCTTCCTGGCGCCGTTCCTGGGCCTTCCGTTGCCGCTGCTTCCGATCCACATCCTCTGGATCAACCTGGTCACGGACGGCCTCCCGGGGCTCGCACTCGCGGTCGAGCCCGAGGAGCGCAACGTGATGGCGCGCCCCCCCCGGCCGCCCGACGAGAGCATGCTCGCCGGAGGCCTCTGGCAGGACGCCCTGGTGATCGGCTTGCTGATGGGTGGGACGACTCTTTTCACGCTCGATTGGGCCTTTCGCACCGGTCACGGCCATTGGCAGAGCATGACGTTCACCGTGCTGACGTTGTCGCAGCTCGGCAACGCGCTTGCCGTCCGCTCGGAGCGCGACTCGACCTTCAGCCTGGGGTTCTTCTCGAATCTCCCGTTGCTCGCGACCGTGGCGTTCACGGTGGTCCTGCAAATGGCGACGCTCTACGTGCCGGCGCTGAACCGCGTGTTCAAGACCCAACCGCTCTCGGCGCGGGAGCTGGCGATCTGCGTCGCGGTCTCGACCATCGGGTTCCTGGCCGTGGAATGCGAGAAGCTGCTCGTGAGGCGGGGAATCCTCTACCGGAACGAGACCTAGACGGAGGCCGTCGCCGCGGCTGCCGGGAAGAATTATCGAACCGCGTGTCGAGTTCGCCCGTCCTCGGTCGACGTACAGGGTAGAGCCGGGGATGGCCCGGCTCGAATCCACAAGGAGGCACGCCGATGCGATTTCTCATGTTGGTCAAGGCCCACGAGGAGTGCGAGGACGGGATCCCGCCGGACGAGGCGACGTTGGCGCAGATCAGGTCGTACAACGAAACGCTGGCCAAGGCGGGTGCGCTGCTCGCGGTGGACAGGCTCCAGGCGAGCTCCGAGGGCGCCCGGGTCCGCTACGCCGGCGGCAAGGTCACGGTGACCGACGGCCCGTTCGCGGAGACGAAAGAGCTGATCGCCGGGTTCTGGCTGATCGAGGCGAAGTCCAAGGAAGACTGCGTCGAATGGGCGAAGCGAATCCCCTTCCAGGACGGCGAGGTGGAGATTCGCCCGCTGTTCGAGCTGACCGACTTCCCGGTCGGCCCGGAGGAAAAGCCCGACGGCTGGCGCGACAGGGAAGAGCAGCTCCGGACGGCCCCCGCGCCCCCCCGGAAGCCCGGAACGATCCGGTTCCTGGGCCTTCTCAAGGGCGACAAGGAGACGGAGGCGGGCGCCCTCCCGGACGAGAAGCTCTTGACCGCGATGGGAGCGTTCTTCGAGGAGGGGATGAGCTCCGGCGTGATCCTCTCCGGCGAGGGGCTCCAACCGACCTCGAAGGGCGCTCGGGTCAAATATGTGGGAGGCGAGCGCACGGTCCTCGACGGGCCGTTCGCGGAGTCGAAGGAGCTTATCGCCGGCTACGCGATCATCCAGGCGAGGTCGAGGGAGGAGGCGATCGAGTGGACCAAGCGGTTCGTCACGGTTGACGCGCCGGGGCGCTACCAGCGGCAGAGCGACTGCGAGATCCGCCCGATGCTCGAGTGGGACGAGTAGTCATGCGCTTCATGATGCTGATCATGCCGAAGGGGTACGAAACCGCGACCCCCGGCACCCTGCCGGACGCAAAGCTCCTGGCCGCGATGATGAAGTACAACAAGTCGCTCGAGCAGGCGGGCGTGCTCCTCGCGCTGGACGGCCTGCATCCTCCCTCGATGGGGGCACGCGTCTCCTTTGGCGGAGGCAAGGCGAGGGTGATCGACGGACCGTTCCCCGAGGCGAAGGGTGTCGTCGGCGGCTACTGGATGATCGAAGTGAAGTCCAGGGACGAGGCCGTCGAATGGGCCCGGCGTTGCCCCGCGTCGGAGAACGACGTCGTCGAGGTCCGCCAGGTGCAGGAGCTGTCGGACTTCCCCCCGGACGACCGGAGGGCGGCGACCGGTTGATGCTGCGGCCCCCCTTGCGCAGGTCGCGTGAAGGTGGTGTGATCTGCGGTCGTGGCGACGGCCGACACCCACCGGGCGATCGAAGCGGTCTGGCGGATCGAGTCGGCGCGGCTCGTCGCCGGCCTCTCGCGGATGGTCCGCGACGTGGGGCTGGCCGAGGAGCTGGCGCAGGACGCCCTCGTCGCCGCGCTCGAGCAGTGGCCGGATGCCGGGATCCCCGACAACCCGGCGGCATGGCTCATGGCCGCCGCGAAGCACCGCGCGATCGACCTCCTGCGCCGCAACCGGCGGCTCGGACGCAGGCACGAGGAGCTTCGTCGCGAGCTCGAGGAGCGGCAGGAGGCAGCCGCGCCGGACTTGGACGCGGCGATCGACGATGAGGTCGGCGACGACCTGTTGCGTCTGATGTTCACGGCCTGCCATCCGGTGCTGCCCCCCGACGCGCGGGTGGTGATGACGCTGCGCCTCCTCGGGGGTTTGACGACCAAGGAGATCGCGCGCGCCTACCTCGTGCCGGAGGCGACGGTCGCGCAGCGGATCGTCCGGGCCAAGCGGACGCTCGCGCGGGAGCGCGTCCCGTTCGAGATCCCCCGGGGCCCGGAGCTCGCCGCCCGCCTGTCGTCGGTGCTGGAGGTCGTCTACCTCGTTTTCAACGAGGGGTATTCCGCGACCGCCGGGGACGACTGGATGCGGCCGGCCCTCTGCGAGGACGCTCTCCGCCTCGGCCGCATCCTCGCCGAGCTCGCGCCGAATGAGGCGGAGGTCCACGGCCTCGTC
>JBGQLU010000170.1:0-7962 GCA_041500265.1 Acidobacteriota bacterium
CGACGCCGACGTCCTGCGCGTGACCGCGGAGTGCACGGCGGTCGTGGAGCGCTGGGTGCGCCGCCATCCGGAGCAGTGGCTCTGGATGCACCGGCGATGGAAGACGCGTCCTCCCGCCGCAACCGACGGCGCGCGGAACGCCTAGGAGCGAAAGAAGCGATGGGACGACGCGCGATCTTCATCGACCGGGACGGGACGCTCTGCGAGGAGGTCGGCTACGTCAACCACGTCGACCGGGTGCGCCTGCTCCCGAACAGCGCCGCCGCGATCCGCAAGGCCAACGACGCGGGATACCAGACCGTCGTGGTCACGAACCAAGCGGGGGTCGCGCGCGGCTACTTCTCGGAGAGTCTCGTGGACCTCGTGCACGACCGGGTCCGGCTGATGCTCGCGGATTCGGGGGCGCGCCTCGACGGCATCTACTATTGCCCCCACCATCCCGAGGTGGGGGCCCCCGCCTACCGCAAGGTGTGCGACTGCCGCAAGCCGAGCCCCGGCATGCTGCTGCGCGCCCGCGACGAGATGGGGATCGACCTGCCGTCCTCGTACATGATCGGCGACAGCGTGCGCGACATCGAGGCCGGGCGCAGGGTTCTCGCCACGACGATCCTCGTCCTGACGGGGTACGGGCGCGGCGAGCTCGAATACCAATCGCACGGCTGGACGGTACGACCCGATCACGTCGCCGGCGATCTGCTCGAGGCGGTGGACTGGATCCTCGCGCGCGAAGGCTCGGGACGATGAGCGCCGCGGGCACCCGCGACGGCGAGCGGCTCGAGGCGATCGTCGCCGTCTTCCGCGGCCGCCGGGTCGCGGTCCTGGGCGACCTGGTCTGCGACGAGTTCGTCCACGGCGACATCGCCCGCGTATCGCGCGAGGCCCCGGTCCTGATCCTCGAGCACGCCAAGACCGAAATCGTCCCCGGGGGAGGAGCGAACGCGGTCGCGAACCTCCGTGCCCTCGGCGCCGAGCCGATTCCCGTGGGAATCCTCGGAGACGACGAGGCGGGGGCGCGGCTCCTGGCGGCGTTCCGGAAGCGCGGCATCGACGGAACGGGCATCCGGATCGAGCCCCGCTACGAGACTCCGACCAAGAGCCGCATTCTCGCGGGCGGCGTCCACACGCGGCGGCAGCAGATCGTGCGCGTGGATCGAGGGGCGAGGCACGGGGCTCAACCCGCCCCCGTCGTCGGCCGCTTGGCCGCCCGCCTGCGCCGGGCGCTCCGCCGGGCGGAGGGCCTCCTCGTGGCCGACTACGGGTACGGCAGCGCCACCCCGGCCCTCGTGGCGCAAGCGCCCCTCCGGTCGGCGGGACTCACGGTCACCGTCGATTCCCGCGAGCGCGTGGGGGCCTTCAAGCGCGTCACCGCCTGCACGCCGAATCAGGAGGAGGTCGAGCGGGCGCTCGGCCTGCCGTCGATCCGCGGGCCCCGAGCCGTTCGCGCGGCGGGGGCGGCGCTGCTGCGCCGCACCGGAGACGACGCGGTCCTGGTGACGCGCGGGGCCGAGGGGATGGTGCTGTTCGAGCGGCGAGGGAGCCCGATCTCGATCCCGGCGTTCGGCGCCGGCGAGGTCGCGGACGTCACCGGCGCCGGAGACACCGTGATCGCGACCTTCACGCTCGCGCGGATCGCCGGCGCCTCGTTCCTGGACGCCGCGATCCTCGCCAACGTCGCCGCCGGCCTCGCCGTGATGAAGTACGGAACCGCCGTCGTCACGCCCCGGGAGCTCATCGAGGCTATCCGCAACGGGCCCGTGTCGTGACCGCCGCCGAGAAGATTCTGCCCCGCGACGAGCTGCGGCGGCGCCTCGAGGGAGTCCGAGCCGCCGGACGAACGGTCGCGCTCGCGAACGGGCTCTTCGACCTGCTCCACGTCGGCCACCTGCGGTATCTCGAGGATGCCGCGAAGGAAGCCGACGTCCTGGTCGTCGCGGTCAACGCCGACACGACGGCGCGCGCGCTCAAGGGCCCCGACCGGCCGATCGTCCCCGAGCGCGAGCGCGCCGAGCTCGTCGCCGGCTTCGCCTGCGTCGGCTTCGTGACGATCTTCGACGAGCTGACGGTCGAGCCGTTGCTGCGTGCGCTCCGGCCCGACGTCCACTGCAAGGGGACCGACTACACCGCCGACACGGTCCCCGAGCGGGAGGCCGCCCGCGCCCTCGGGATCCGGGTGGCGATCGTCGGCGACCCGAAGGCCCACGCCACCCGCGATCTCATTGCCCGGGTTCGAGGCGACGTCAGAAGTTGACGACCAGGGCCGCCGAGAGGATCGAGTCCACCTTCTTGAACTCGTAAAGGGCGGACGGCGTTCCGGGCGGCGCGGTCGCGTCCGGCGGCACCACGGAAAACGCGGGCTGATTCGTGTACAGGACGTTGTAGCTGAACTTCAACGCGAGGTGGGTGGTCAGGCTGGCCGTCACCGCGGTCGCCGAGTTGGCCCGCCAGTCGCTCGAGTCTTTCAGGCTCTCGAAGAGGTTGAGGTCCTCCGTCAACTTCGCCGTCGCCGAAATCTTGAATTCGTAACCCAACGTGACGCGCGCGCCACCGTAGCTCTTGGTGTCGAGCTCAGGCGGGCGCGGAGGCCGCACCGATTCGAGCCGGTAGAGCGGCTGCTCGTAGGTCCAGTCGAGCCCCGCCTCGCCCTTGAACAGGTGGCGGGGCGTCGTGACGAAGACGTAGCCGATGCCGCCGCCGCCGACGTACCGGTCGTCCACCCCCGAGAAGAAGTTCTGGTACCACGACGCGCCGACGTACCAGAAGAGGCGTTCCGAGATGTTGCGCCGGTACTTGGCGCCCATCGCATAGGTCTCGGCGGTGACCGTCGTGTCCTCCTGGACGACGACGACACCGGCCGGGTTCGTCAGCGTCCGCGTCGTGCTCTCGCTTCGCACCGCCGCCGCGTCGAAGGTGAGCTCGGCGTTCGACCACGTGTACTTGAACTTGTTGGTGAAGGCGAAATTCGTTCCCTCGGAGTTGCCGCTCGTCATGACGAGCCCGAAGTCCGCCTGGTCGGCCCACGGCTTCTTGGGCGGATCCGCGGCCACCGCAACCGTGGCCGCGCTCCACGCGGCAGCAATCAGGATTCCCACCGCTCGTGCCGTCATCGCTCGATCCCCCTGTCCTGTCATTTCGGCCCGTAGATTTCCTGGAGGCTCCGCACCGAGAGCGACCCTTGGCGGATCGAGCGGATCGCCTCGACCATCGCCTGGCCGCCCGAGAGCGTCGTGATGAGCGGGATTCCCCGCTGCAATGCCGTCGTGCGCAAGGCCTTCTCGTCGAAGTAGGAGGCGCCCCCGAGCGGCGTGTTGATGACGAGGTGGATCGCGTCGCTCTTCATGAGGTCCACCGCGTTGGGGCGCCCTTCCAGGACCTTGTAGACGTGCGCGCACGGCAGGCCGTTCGCGGTCAGGAACGCCGCGGTCCCGCCGGTCGCGACCAGGCTGAACCCCATCTCGACCAGCGCCCTGGCGGACGGCAGGAGCTGCGGCTTGTCGCGGTCGTTGACGGTCAGGAAGGCGGTCCCCTCGACCGGCAACTTCATGCCGGCCGCGTAGGAAGCCTTCGCGAAGGCCCGGCCGAAGTCGTCGGCCACCCCCATGACCTCGCCCGTCGAGCGCATCTCCGGGCCGAGCACGGGATCGTCCCCCGGGAACTTCACGAACGGGAAGACCGACGCCTTGACGAACCGGCCGCGCACGACCGGCTCATCCACGAGTCCCAGGTCCTGGAGCGTGCGCCCCACCATGACCTTGGCGGCGAGCCTGGCCAAGGGCAGGCCGGTCGCCTTCGCGACGAAGGGAACCGTCCGGCTGGCACGGGGGTTGACCTCGAGGACGTAAACCGTGCCGTCCTTGATCGCGTACTGGACGTTCATGAGGCCGCGGACGCGCAGCGCCTTGGCCAGCCGGTGGGTGTAGTCCCGCAGCACGTCCAGGCACGAGACGACCACACTGTGGATCGGCGGAAGCACGCACGAGGAATCTCCGGAGTGGATCCCCGCCTCCTCGATGTGCTGCATGATGCCCGCGACCACGACCCGTTCTCCGTCCGCGAGGGCGTCGACGTCGACCTCGAACGCGTCCTCGAGGAAGCGATCGAGAAGCACCGGATGCTCCGGCGACGCCTCCACGGCCCGCCGCATCGTCTCGGCGAGACTGTCCTCGTCGTGGGTCACGAACATCGCGCGGCCGCCGAGCACGTACGACGGGCGGACGAGGAGGGGGTAGCCGATCCTGCGCCCGATCGCGCGCGCCTCTTCCAGCGACCGCGCCGTCCCCCAGGCGGGCGCCGGGATTCCGATCTCGTCCAGGAGAGTGCCGAACCGGCGCCGATCCTCGGCCAGATCGATCGAGTCGGGAGAGGTCCCGAGGATCGGCACCCCGTGCGCCTGGAGCGGAAGCGCCAATCCGAGGGGCGTCTGACCGCCGAACTGCACGATGACGCCGTCGGGTTTCTCGATGTCGACGATCCGCAAGACGTCCTCGAGCGTCAGCGGCTCGAAGTAGAGTCGGTCCGAGGTGTCGTAGTCGGTCGACACCGTCTCGGGGTTGCAGTTGACCATGATGCTCTCGATCCCCTCCTCCCGGAGGGCGAACGAGGCGTGGCAGCAACAGTAGTCGAACTCGATCCCCTGGCCGATCCGGTTCGGTCCCCCGCCGAGGATCATCACCTTGCGCCGGGCGGTCGGACGGGCCTCGTCCTCATCCTCGTACGTCGAGTACAGGTACGGCGTCTCCGCGTCGAACTCGGCGGCGCAGGTGTCGATCCGCTTGAAGACCGGCTCGATGCCCAAGGCTTTCCGCCGCTCGCGCACCTCGCCCTCCAAGGCCCCCAGCACGTGCGCCAGCTGCCGGTCGGAGAAGCCGAACCGCTTCGACCGGCGGAGGAGGGTCTCCGGGACGCTTCCGAGATCGAACCCGCGAAGCTGCCCCTCCACGTCGACGATCTCCTCGATCTGCCGCAGGAACCACGGGTCGATCTTCGTCAGCTCGGCGAGCGCGTCCACCGAAAGGCCCGACTGCAGCGCCAGGCGGATGTAGAAGATCCGCTCCCAGTTGGGCGAGATCAGCTTCTCCCGAAGCCGCGCTGGGTCGAGACCGTCCTTGCCGTCCGCGCCGAGCCCCGCGCGCCCGACCTCCAAGGAGCGAATCGCCTTCTGGAGCGCCTCCTTGAAGGTCCGGCCGATCGCCATCGCTTCGCCGACCGACTTCATCTGAGTGCCGAGCGTGGAGCTCGTCGCCGGGAACTTCTCGAACGCCCAGCGGGGGATCTTCACGACGACGTAGTCGAGCGTCGGCTCGAACGACGACGGAGTGGACTTCGTGATGTCGTTCGGGATCTCGTCGAGGGTGTACCCCACCGCGAGCTTCGCCGCGATCTTGGCGATCGGGAACCCGGTGGCCTTGGACGCGAGGGCGGAGGACCGGGAGACGCGCGGGTTCATCTCGATGACGACCTGGCGCCCCGTCCCCGGATCGACGGCGAACTGGATGTTCGATCCGCCGGTCTCGACCCCCACTTCCCGGATGACGCGGATCGCGGCGTCCCGCATCGCCTGGTATTCCTTGTCGGTCAGCGTCATCGCCGGCGCCACGGTGATCGAGTCCCCCGTGTGGACGCCCATCGCGTCGAAATTCTCGATCGAGCAGATGATGACGACGTTGTCCTTCAGGTCGCGCATGACCTCGAGCTCGTATTCCTTCCACCCCAGCACCGACTCCTCGATCAGGACCTGGTGGGTCGGGCTGGCGTCGAGGCCGGCTTCGACGATCTCCTCGTACTCCTCGCGGTTGTAGGCGATTCCGCCTCCCGTCCCCCCCAGCGTGAACGACGGCCGGATGATGGCGGGGAAGCCGACGATCGACAGGAGCGCGAAGGCCTCCTCGGCCGAGGTCGCGGTCCCGCTCTTCGGGGTTTCGAGCCCGATTCGCGCCATCGCGTCCTTGAAGGCCAGCCGGTCCTCCGCGACGCGGATGGCGCGCAGGTTGGCGCCGATCAGCTCGATGCCGTGCCGGGCGAGCGCGCCGCGCTCGTCGAGCGCGACGGTCAGGTTCAGCGCGGTCTGTCCGCCGACCGTCGGGAGCAGGGCGTCCGGCTTCTCGCGCTCGAGGATGCGCTCCAGGATCTCGGGAATCAGCGGCTCGACGTAGGTCCGGTCCGCGAGCGCCGGATCGGTCATGATCGTGGCGGGGTTCGAATTGACGAGGACGACCTCGTACCCCTCCTCGCGCAGCGCCTTGCACGCCTGCGTGCCCGAATAATCGAACTCGCACGCCTGACCGATCACGATCGGTCCCGAGCCGATCACCAGGATCTTCCGGATGTCGGTGCGCTTCGGCACGTCCCCTCACCCCTCCCGGCCGTGCTTCGGCCGCGCGAAAAAAAGAGGGAGCCCCGCGGCTCCCTCCCATCGTCTCACGTCGAGCATCGCCTAGGACCCCGAGTTCCCCACCTTCCGGGTCGCGGCGCCACCCTTGGCCTTGCCCTTCGACTCGGTCTTGGGCTTCGCGGCCCCCTTGTCGCGCCCCGAGCGCTTCGGCGCCGGCTCGCCCTTGTCCTTCGCGGGCTTGGCCTTCTTGTCCGGCTTCGGCTTGCCCGCCCCCTTGCCGGCGGGGGCGCTCGCCCCTTCGGCGGGAGCGGCCTCCGCGGCCTTCTTCGCGATCTCGGCACCCACCAGCTCGATGAGCGCCATCTCGGCGTTGTCCCCGCGGCGCGCGCCGAGCTTCACGATGCGCGTGTAGCCGCCCGGTCTCTGCGCGTAGCGCGAGGAGAGGGTGTCGAACATCTTCGACACGATGTCCTTGTCGTGGATGTCCCTCAGGACGAGACGCCGCGCGTGCAGCGTTTCCCGCTTGGAGAGCGTGATCAGTTTCTCGGCGAAGGGGCGCAGCTCCTTGGCCTTCATGAGGGTGGTCCGGATTCGCTCCCGGCGGAACAACTCCGTCGAGAGATTCCGGAGCACGGCCAGGCGGTGCGCCGACGTGCGGCCGAGCTTCCGCCCCTGGACCCGGTGCTTCATCGCGTCGTCTCCGTGGGTACCCCGCTAGGTGCGGGCCTTGAGCTTTCGGGCGTCGATCGCCATGCCGAGCGAGAGTCCCATCTCGGCCAGGATGTCCTTGATCTCGTTCAGGGACTTCCTCCCGAAGTTCTTGGTCTTCAGCATGTCGGCCTCGGTCTTCGTCACGAGGTCGTAGATCGTCTTGATGTTGGCGTTCTTGAGGCAGTTGTAGGACCGGACCGACAGCTCGAGCTCGTCCACCGACCGGTTCAGCTGCTCGAGGACGCGCTCGTCCTCCGTCGAGGCGAAATCGACGACGTCCTCGTTCGATTCCTCGAAGTTGATGAAGATCGCCATGTGGTCCTTGAGGATCTTCGCGGCGTGCGCGACCGCGTCCTGGGGGCTGATCGCGCCGTTGGTCCAGACTTCGAGGATGAGCTTGTCGTAATCCGTCCTCTGCGCCAGTCGCGCATCCTCGACGACGAAGTTGACCTTGCGGACCGGGGAGTGGATCGCATCCACCGGGATGTAGCCGATCCCGAGGTCGTCGTCGAAGTTGCGGTCGGCCGAGACGTAGCCGCGCCCCTGCCGGAGCCGCATCTCCATCGTGATCTTCCCTTCCTCGGAGAGGGTGGCGATGGGCATGTCCTTGTCGAGGATCTCGACGTTCGCGCTGGCCTGGATGTCGCCGGCCTTCACCGTCTTCGGGCCGACGGCGTGGAGGACCAGCGTCTCCGGGTGGTCGCTGTGGCAACGGAACGGGATCTGCTTGAGGTTGAGGATGATGTCGGTCGTGTCCTCGACAACGCCCGAGACCGACGAGAACTCGTGGAGCACGCCGTCGATCTTGATCGCCGTGATGGCCGCCCCGTCGATCGACGAGAGCAGGATCCTCCGCAGGGCGTTCCCGATCGTCGTGCCGAATCCGCGCTCGAACGGCTGCGCCTCGAACCGCCCGAACAGCG
>JBGQLU010000171.1:0-7947 GCA_041500265.1 Acidobacteriota bacterium
ACCACGCCGCCAAAGCCGAGGCCCCTCCGGCGACTCCCGTTTGGCCTATCGGCCCTCCGTGACCAGCTGTTCTGTGGTGAGAACAAGGGCATCGTCCCTTCCGGGTCCGAGAATCCGTTTAACGCTCAGCATCAGCTGCGGCGCGAAGCGCCGTCAGCTGCATGCTGCTGTTAGCCAGCCGAACGCGGCCCTCGGGCTTTCAGCTTGCGCTTCAGGAAGTCGATTGTCCGGCTCCAGGAATCGGTGGCTTCGGCCTGTGAGTAGCCCGCGGCCCATGGTGCATTGAATCCGTGCTCCGCGTTCGGGTACAGCTGCATTTCCACGTCCCCGCCATGAGCATGAATTCGATCATACAGGCGATGGGCCAGGGCTACAGGGATGTCGCTGTCGGCCTCGCCGTGGAGGATGAGAAGCGGGGCAAAATGCGCGATCAGGCTATCAGGCGGATCCTCGTCACTCCCGGCACCGTAGAAGGCCACAATCGCCGAGATCGGCGGATCTGATGCTCCCACGGAAATGGCCAGCATGGCGCCTCGGGAGTATCCGACCAGCGCGATTGGTTGCGCCGAGACCGCTGGCGTTGCTTCCAGGTAGGTCACGGCGTTGCGAATCGTGGCTTGCCACGCGGGCCAGTTGCGCATCTCCTCCGCCCGCGTGTCGCCTCGTCCCGTGACCGCGTAATAGTCAATGGCTAACGCGACAAAGCCGGAGTCGGCAAAGGCCTTGGCGAATCGAGTGTAGCCTGAGCGCCAGCCGCCAGAGCCCGGAAGTAGAACTACCCCGGGGTGCGGGCCGGGCGCGGCGGGGACGACGAGGACGCCCCAAACGCCGGGAGTTACCGCGGCGTCGGTGAGCAGACGCGGAGACGGACCCGGGTTGCACGCGGCCAAGGCGAGCGGCAGAAGCAGCAGGCAGATCACCTGCGTGTGGCCTCGTGACGGGTGGGTCGGCATGAATCGAAGGCTCTCCAGGCTGGCTAACGCGTTGTTAGGCGCCACATCGGTCCCCCGACTCCGCTAGCAGGTGTGCGAGTAGGCTGTCTTCATCCGCTTCGCACGCTCGCGTGATGCGTCGTTCGGCCCCAGGATGTTCTGCTCGGAGCAAGCGTAGCTCGAAAGAAGCCCTTCAGGAACACCAGGCAGACGCTGCATTACCCCCAGGCGTACCGATAGCCACTGATCCGCCAAGGGGGCGTGAGCGACGCCTGACACGACAAACTTCAACTCATGGAACGCCACCGACTTTCCCGGCGCGAGCTTCGGCGCAAGCACCTGATCCGGAGTGTCGAACTCCATGCGCCAACCCTCCTTCACCACACCGCCCAGACCAAAGGCGATACGGATGTCTGTCGCCACCCCTTCCTCTCCAAGGTCGATGGGTATGGCGCTGCGAATCTCTCCGGCGCGCACGCTGACCATTAGCGTGTCCCCGTTAAGTTCATACGTGCCTTCGACACGAATGGTGAAGGGATACGTACTCTCCGTGGAGTCCAAGACGAAGGGTACGACCTTGCTGTGGGTCGCCGGAGCGGCCGCTGCAGGACCGAGGACGAGGACGCTGAGTAGGAGACTCACGACCTCCACAATGCGCATTTGCACTCCTCTGGTTCGATTGGCGCCTAACGCTCGCGCTCAGCGGCGCGAGTGCGTCCGCTGGAACGGGTTGTTGGGCCGTTCATTGCTGCGTCCCCTGCGGATATCGGATGAACCGCCCATCGGAGAAGACGATATCGTCGCTGAACCTTATCGTCGTTCCCCCTGAGTACTTCGCGCCGCGGGGAATGTCGGGTTCCCCGCAGTCGCCGAACGACACGATGGTATAGCTCGTTCCGCTTCGTTCGATCAGGAAGGGAGTACCCCACCCGTCAGCCGGGTGTTCAGCAGAGCGACCCGCCTCGATGGCGCGGGCGATCTCCTGCATTCGGGCCATGGTGTACTTCTGCTTCCCACGATCAATCGCGCCGAACAGATTCGACGCCGTGATCGAACATCCGACAAACGACCCCAATAGCACAATCAATGCGATCGCCGCAGTCCGTGGCCAGCGGCCATGGCGGGCGTAGGAGAGCGCTGCTGCCGCGAGGCTGAAACCGACGGGCGTGCCGGGAGACAGTGAGGGGTAAAGCGATCCAGTGCAGTGGCGTCCTAGAATCTCCGTCAGGACTCGCATCGCGACAACCCCACTGGCCACGATGGTGACAAACCGAAGCACCCGCCAGCCCATTGCGTCGCTGCTAATGAATCGACTCATGGGAGGTCTAATCGGCCCAACGTTGGCCGTAAGCTGCGGGGCGCGCAGGCACGGGGCGTGCACACGCACGACCCGTGACGGCGGGCACCGACAGCTTGACGGCCTTGTTAGCCAGCATCGCTGCTAGCAACTCTTCCACGCGCAACAATACGATGCCCTTCGAAAACGGTGAATTCGCCCGCGCGCGCGACCTGTTCAAGACCCGGCGGATGCACGTTCGCGAGGAGCTCCGCGCGCACGCTGTCCCCAGGTTGAACTTTGGATGGACCGGCTCGCAGAGAGATTCCAAACAGCAAGGGCTCACCGTTGACCCGGGCCTGCGTGGTTTCGATGGAGTCGTGAAAGCCAGCCGCTGCCATGGTTCGGTAGCCACCATGTGAGAGATCCGCGGCAATTCGACGCCCCCCTTCCTCCGCCGTAAGGAACCGGAGCTCGACCGTAAGGGTCTTGGTCGTCATTTGCTTAGTCTGGCTAAAAACAAGTATGCTGAACTGCATAGATAGATACGCTGCGCCCGCCCGTCAGCGTAAATTGGTCCGCCAAAATGTCCGGGTCGATCATGTGCCTCTCCGGAAAGAGCTTGCGCATGCGGCCAGAACGCGTGCGGCTTTTATACACCGAATATGCGTCGCATAACCCCCGCAAAGGCAGGCGGTGCGGCAGCGGCGCCGCCGGGCGGCGATCAGGTTCGGCCGAACACCAAGACCGCTAGCGCGGCGGCGTCGGCGGCGGCCGCGCACCAGCCGACGGCCTTCAACGAGCGGGGCGATACGCGAAGGAGGTTCACGCTGAGGACCGTAAGGGCGGGGATCGCGACGGCGCACGCGGCGATGCGGTGGACGGGATGACGGAAGGCGACGACGGCGGCGCCGAGGGTGACGAGGATCGATACGGCGAGCGCTGCGGGTGGGAGCCAAGGGTCGCGGTGGAGGTGCCGCGCCTTGATGGCGTGCACCGCGATCGTTGCCGACGCGAAGGCGAGGAACCAGACGGCGGCGGGATCGGTGAAGGCGGGGCCACTCAGGCCGCTCGATGCGCCGATCAAGGGATGCAGGGTCGCGAATCCGAGGGCGGCGAGGATTTCACCCGTGAGCGTCTTGAGGCGGCGGGAGAGCACGATCGGGATCAGAGCGGCGGCTACGGCGATCGGGGCCAGCGCCGTCAGGCGAGCGAGAGGAGGGGCGACCGCGAGGGCCGCGAGTCCCGTCGCCGCGCCAATCGGGGCGATGACGGCGATCTGCCGTTTCGCTTGCGATCCGGATCGCTCGCGCGGGTGAGCCCCGCGCACGCCGATGAGGATCTCGACGGGCTCGCTCGTCATGAAGATCAGGACCGCCGCGGCGGCGAACCCGAACGCGGCCCAGCCGGGCCGGCCGAGCAGGAGACCGGACAAGATCGGAAAGGCGAGCTGCGCGTAGGCGCCGTGCTCGCGCGGGAAGAGAACGGCGCTCACGGGGTCTAGACCGGCAGGCCGAAACGCTCGCGCACCGTCGCGTTGCGAAAGACCAATTCTGACAGCGCGGTGAACGCGGCGACGGCGCCGAGGATCAAGACGAGGCGGAGGTACGGCTCTCCGGCGGCGCGGCGGTGGGCGGTGGCGACGTAGATCGTGCGAAGCCACTCGAGCGTGCCGATCGCGAGGGCGATCTGGGCCGTGCGCGCCGCCCAGGGCTTCTTGACGAACAGCAGTGCTGCGACGGCGACATAGGCGATCAGCAGACCGATTCGTCCCATCCTCAGGAAGTGCGCGACGAGCAACAGGCAGGAGATCGCGATTGGGAGGAGACGGAGGACCATCATGGCGTTTTCCCGTGCGGGTCAGTGCCGCGCCGTCGTCCGCCGCCCGTCCTGCACGCGGATGACCGGCCGGCCCGCGCCCA
This sequence comes from Acidobacteriota bacterium, assembly GCA_041500265.1. GTDB lineage: Bacteria > Acidobacteriota > Polarisedimenticolia > Polarisedimenticolales > DASRJG01 > DASRJG01. The sequence goes on from JBGQLU010000171.1 coordinate 4,131, forward strand.
GGTCCTCGAACATCCGCTCCATCAACGAAGCGACCTCGTCCCGGGTGATCTTCGCCCCGGGGCCCTTCGCCTCGAGCCGGTCCAGGCTCGCGCGCGCCAGGATTGCCGGGCTTCCCGTGAACGCGACGAACCCGTCGGGCGCTCCCGCCGACTGGAGGGTGACGACGTATTCCGCCGCCCGGTTCAGGTCCACGCGGGCCAGGCCGAAGACCACGGCGCGATCGACGCCGGCCGGGAGATAGGTCCGTCCCTCCGTGGCGTCCACCGCCGAGTCCTTCAGGATGTTGACGAGCTGCAGCCCCTCGCCGAAGAAGCGGGACCTCCGCCGGAGACGCGCCGCGACGCGGTCGAGCGCCGGCGAGTCGATCAGGAAGAGCTCCGTGAGCATCTCGCCCACGATCCCCGCGACCACGTGGCAGTAGTCCCGCAGGTCGCGCAGACCGGCGAGCCTCAGGTTTCCGCGCGCGTCCCCGCGCCGAACGACGTCCGCCATCCCGCGGACCGTCCGCAGGAGATCGCGCCGCAGCGCCTCGCGCGCCACGTCCGGCATCGACCAGTACGTCTCCATCACGAACGGGGTCTCGCGGAGAAGCTCGACGTACCCCGCGTGCTCGATCGGGATGTCGGCGAGCCAGCGCGTGGCCGCCTCCGCTTCGCCGCCCCTCCGCTCCAGGAGAACGCCCAGGTCGCCGAGAGCCCCTATCCGGCGGTCGCGCGGCCAGAGGGCGGCGTCCTCGAACGTGTCGGCGATCCGGAACAGGAGGTAGGCGACTCCCACGTGCCGCCGCGTCGGCTCCGGCAGCATCGGAATCGACAGAGCGAACGTGCGGCTCGTCTTCGCGAGGAGGTCGTCGAGGCTCGCCATCGCCGCCCCTCCTAACCCGACGCCGCGACGCGGGTGCCGGAGCGGAGCCGCCCCGCCATCGCACGCCCGAGCGCGCCGGCCTTCCGGCCGTCGATCAGGATCGATTCGATCCCCGTCTTCGCGAGGCGCGCCGCCGCGGCAAGACGCAGCGCCATTCCCCCGGTCACGTCCGTGCCCGAGGCTCCCCGGACGGTCCTCGCCGCGCGCGCCACCGCCCGCGCGCCGAGCCGCGCCACCGTGGAACCGTCCGCCCCGGTGAGCCCGTCGGTCTCTCCCATCCAGATCGCGCGCGCGACTGGCACGCCCCGGCGGGCGGCTTCGCGCGCGAGCGCGACGAACACCTCCTCCGTCGAGACGATCGTCGCCCCAAGGCGCCCGTCGAGCACGACGTCCCCGTAGACCACCGGCAGAAGCCCGAGGTCGAGCGCTTCGAACAGCGGATCGGCGAACGTCTTGACGACCCGGCCCGATCGCGCGAGCGAGAAGCTCGACGGGGCCAACGAGAACGGCCGCGCGCCGGCGTCGTCGAGCGCCCCGATCACGATCCGGTGAAGCTCCGCCGCCCGCCGCTGCGTGCGAGCGATCCCGTCGAGCTCGGTCCGCGCATCCGCCCCGCGGGTCAGGCCCGCTTTCGCCGCGGCCACGTGGCCGAACGATCCGCTGCCGTGACCCAGGACGATGCGCGGCCCCCGGCGCGCGCGGGCCGAGGCGACCTCGCGCGCGAGTCGCTCGATCACCGCGCGGCGGGGGACCCCGTCCCGCCGCTTGTCGGTCACGAGGCTTCCGCCCAGCTTCACGAGGACGATCGGGCGCGTCATCAGAACAGGTGCTCCGTCTCGAACGTCGGACCGTCGCCGACGCCGTCCAGCAGGACCGCCGTCACTTCGGGGAGCGATTCCAAGGCGTGAACCACCGCGCCCTCCGCGTGAGGAGGGCAGATGACGTGGACGTTCGCTCCCGCGTCCATCGTCGCCCAGGCCGGAACCCCGTTTGGCCGGAGACCCCGCAAGGATTCCAGCACCCGGAGCGTCCCCGGCTTCCAGTAGAAGATCGGCGGGCGCGAGGACATCGCGATCAGGTGCAGCTCGATCGCCTCCTCCTCGAGGATCGGGCCGAGAAGCTCGAGATCGCGCTCGAGGATCGCGCGACGGGTGGCCGCGAGACGATCCGGCAGAAGGCGCTGGCGCCCCTCGAAATAGGGGCTCGACGCCGCGCGCCGGTGGCCTTCGACCGACGACACGTCCTTTTCGCTGCGATCGACCAGAGCGATGACGTCGCGCAGATCCCAGTGCGAGGCGGGGGCGATCGACGTCACGTGCCCGGCCGCGTCGTCGTCGCCGGCCCATGCCACGTATCCTCCGATCAACGAGCGCGCGGCGGAGCCGGACCCGCTCATGCGGGTGAGCGTCGAAAGGTCCGCGAGCGACAGATCGAGCGCCAGCGCGCGGGTCGAGGCGAGCGTCAACGCCGCGAACCCCGACGCGGACGACGCGATTCCGGCCCCCGTCGGGAACGAGTTGCGTGTGGCGACCCGGAAGCGCCCGCCGCGTCCCGCCCAGCGGCGGACCCGGTCGAGCTGGCGCGACGCGCGTTCCAAGAACGACCGGCCGGGGATCTCGAGGGTGCCGTCGGCGCGGACGACCTCGATACGATCGGGCTCGTCGGAACCCTCGTCGAAGGCGACCGTCGTCCGGGTGACGCTCTCGGAGAGCGTCATCGAGATCGAAGGGTTGACGGGGAGAGCGAGCTCGAGATCGCGCGCCCCCCAGTACTTGATGAAGGCGATGTTCGCCGGAGCGGTTACCGTCGCCTTGGCGATCACGCGGCGACCTCTTCGCGGAGACCAGGCGCGCCCAACGCGGCGGAGAGCGGCGTCCACCCCGCCGGAAGCGCGAAGCGCTCGTGCCACAGGTCGTCGGGGTGCACGACGAGGACGAGCCCCGCGCCGGCGCCCGTGCGTCCCCCCGCTCCCGAGATCTTGGCCGCGCCCCCCGCGCGCTCGATCGCGCGAAACTCCGACGCGATGCGCCCCGGGACGACTTCGAGGGATTCGAGCCCCCCCTCGCATCGGCGCACGAGCGGGACGAGCGCATCGACGGCGCCGCCCTCGAGCGCGCGCAACAACTCATGCGTCGCCCCGTCGATCGCAGCGAGGGCGTCGCGAACCGCGAGGGGATCGCGCCGCTCCAGGCCCCGAACCCAGGCGACCATCTCGCCGGTCGTCTCGGCGGGGGCGCCCGAGTGGTAGAGCCGGAACGGCGCGAGACGTCCCGCCGGAAGCGCGAGCTCCTCGCGCAGGGTGGTCCCGTCGGCGCCGCGCCGGCACCAGAGGAGGCCGCCGCGGAGCACCGCCTCCACGTCGACTCCCGACGGGCGGCCGTGCTGCTGGCGCTCGACCGCCAGCGCGCGGCGGGCGATCGTCGCGTCGTCGTGCGGCGCCCCGAGGGCGCGGAGGATCGCGCCGACGATCGCGACCGAAAGGGCCGCGGAGCTGCCGCACCCCGACCCCGGCGGGATGTCGGAGTCGATCCGCACCGTAAGGCCCGGTCGGGCTCGCGAGCCCGGGGAGGCGGCCGCCTCGGCGATCGCGAGCAGAGCCAGCTCGTGAGGGGCGCGCACCGGCGAGAAGCCGGTCCCGTCGCCGCGCTCGAAGGCATCGGTCCATTGGGCGCGGCGCGCTTCCGCGAGGGCGAGGATCGCGTCCCAAGAGACGTCCCCGGCCCATCCGAGGGCGGGCATGTCGAGCCGGACCCCGGCGCCGGAGCCGGCGCGCACGGCGACCGTCATGCGGAGATCGAGCGCGGCCACGAGGGCCGGATGGCCGTAGACGGCCGCGTGCTCCCCCATCAGGATCGTCTTCCCGGGGGCGGAGACCGCGACCTCCCGGATCATGCGCCCTTTTCGGCGTCCGGCCGGGGCGCCCGGCCGAGCTTCTCGTGGGCGCGGGCGAGG
>JBGQLU010000172.1:0-7919 GCA_041500265.1 Acidobacteriota bacterium
CGTGGCCCTGCCTCTCCTCGGCCGGCTCGTGCTCGCCGGGCATCCCCGGGCGATCGCGCGGCTGGGCGCCTGGTCCACGAGCCTGTGGGGCCGGACGATGTGCGCGATCCTCGGCGTCGAGCGGGACGTTCGTGGGGCCATCCCCAAGGACGGGGTCTTTCTCGTCGCGGCGAACCACCTGTCCTACCTCGACATCCTCGTGCTCGGGTCGCTCTACCCGAGCCTGTTCGTCGCCAAGGACGAGATCGCGACCTGGCCCGTCTTCGGGTGGGTCGCGCGGGCCGCCGGAACGCTCTTCATCGACCGAAACGACGCGCGGGACGTCGTCCGGGCGGGACGGGAGATGTCGGAGCACTTGGCCCTCGGCGTCGCGCTCACGATCTTCCCCGAAGGGCAGGCCACGTCGGGGGCCGAGGTGCTCCCGTTCCTTCCCTCGCTTCTGGAGCCCGCGGCCAAGGCCGGAGTCCCCTGCTGGGCGGTGTCCCTGACCTACGAGACCCCCGGGAGCGCCCTCAGCCCCGCCACGACCATCTGCTGGTACGACCGCTCCAGCTTCCCCGCACACTTCGTCCGGTTGAGCGGCCTGAAACGCATCGTCGCCCGCGTCCACTTCGCGCCGGCGCCCGTCTCCTCGAGCAATCGCAAGGAGCTCGCGAAAGCCCTTCAGGAGAGAGTGAGCAGCGTGTTCGAGCCGATCCCGCAGGCGGTCAATCCTTAGCCGGCTCCCAGATCTCGGGGCCGATCAGGTCCCACGGAAGGCGGCCCTCGTCGGTCGCTGCGGGGTCGGGGGAGAACTCGACGTCGGTCATGTAGATGATCCTCGCGGGACGGTCGCCGAGATTCTTGCAGCCGTGCGCGACGCCGGGAGGAATCGATATGAGTATCGAATTACCGTCCCCGAGCATCACTTTCATCACCTGACGCGGCGTGGGAGAGTCTGCGCGTACGTCGACCAGCACCAACAGAACCCTGTCCTCCGGAGGAACGAACCAGATGTCTCGCTGAGTCGCGTGGAGGTGAAACGCCTTGATTACCCCCGGCTCGATCGTGCTGTAGTTCAGCTGCGCGAGGTTGAATTCGGAAAATGCCTTCGGAACTCCGGCCGCGAATCGGCTCAGCTCCGTCAACGAACCGCCGTCATCGGAGTATTTCGTGAGACGCGCGTACTTCACCTCGTGGATCGAACTCCCGTAGTTCTGATGCCGAAAGAACGTGATGGCCTCGGGCACGAGCTTCACGGTCACCTCGCCAGCCGCCTCAGAATATCGCAATATGATTCCCGGGGGCCGCATCGGGCCAGGGCACCGTCGACGGAGCAGCCATGAGCGAGTCTCGAGATAACCACCCCGCACCGGCCCCGGCCTACCCCGGGTCCCGCTGGGCCTTCCAGATCGGCACGATGCTCGGTATCCCGATCCGGATCCACGCGACATTCGTGCTCCTGCTCCTCTGGATCGGGATGTGGGCCGCCGCGGCGAGCCGGAACGTGCCGCGGGAGCTGGCCTTCGTGCTCGCGCTGTTCGCCTGCGTTCTGCTCCACGAGATGGGGCACGCGCTGATGGCGAAGCGCTTCGGCGTGAGGACGAGGGAAATCGTCCTCTACCCGATCGGGGGGGTCGCGCGCCTCGAGCGGATGCCCGGGGGCTGGGCCGAGCTCCTGATCGCGCTGGCGGGGCCGGCCGTCAACGTCGTCATCGCCGCCGGCCTGTCGGTCGTGCTCCTGGCGCGCGGCGTCCCGGTAGACGTTTCGCGGGCCGCGCCGATGATGACGGGCGACCTGGTCGACAAGCTCTTCGCCATCAACGTCATGCTGGTCGTCTTCAACATGATCCCGGCTTTCCCGATGGACGGGGGACGCGTGCTCCGGGCCGTCCTCGCCCTGGCGCTCGGGCAAGATCGAGCGACGCGGATCGCCGCGATCGTCGGACAGCTGATCGCGGGCCTCTTCATCGTGGCCGGGATCGTCTGGTCGTGGAACTTCATGCTCGTCTTCATCGGAATCTTCGTGTTCCTGGGCGCGACCCAGGAGGCCGCGTTCCAGTCCAGCCGGTCGGCGGTGGCCGGTCACACCGCGCGCGAGGCGATGATCACGCGCTTCGAGACGCTCCAGCCTCAGGACACGCTGGGCCGGGCGGCCGAGCTCCTGCTCGCCAGCCACCAGCACGATTTCCCGGTCGTGGACGCGTGGGGGCGCGTCGCGGGCGTGCTGCCGCGCGCGACGCTCCTGGAGGCGCTCGCGCGCGCGGGGAAGGAGGCGCCGGTTCTCGACGTGATGCAGCGCGACCCCGTCTCGATCCGCTCGACGGACGATATGGACACGGTCCTGCAGCACCTCCAATCGGAGCCGGGACGGCCCCTCCTGGTGGTCGACGAGGGGAAGCTGACGGGGATGCTGACCTTCGAGAACCTCGCGGAGTTCATCGTCATCTCCCGGCGCTCCCCGCATCGCTAGCCTGACGCTCGCGCCACTTCAGCGCCACGTAGACCGGCACCGCCGCCCCGATCATGGCCGCACCGAGAAGGGCACGCTTCGGATCCGCCGCCACGATCCGGCTGGTGACATACGCCCCCGTCGCCAGCACGATCAGCGGGGCCAGCGGGCCCCCTGGGGCCCGCCAAGCGGTGGGCCCTCCCACGGCGCGGCGCCGCAGCACGAAGACCGCGACCGCCGTCAGCCCGTAGAAGATCCACACGCTGAAGCTGAAGAGGGTCAGGATCCCGCGGAAGCCGGAGGAGGCCACGTAGACGAGCGCCGCCGCCGTCATCGCCGCCGTGGCCCGGACCGGCGTCCCCGCTCGAGCGTCGATCGCACCGAACCACCGCACGAACGCCCCTTCGCGCGCCATCGCGTGACCGAGGCGGGAGACCGCGAGGCCGGTGCCCAGGATCGAGCCGAAGGTGGCGACCACCACCAGGGAAGCCACCGCGCGTCCGGCTCCCGGGCCAAGGGTCGCGGCGACCGCGTCCGCGACCGGACGCGGCGACGAGGCCGCGGCACCCCCCGGAAGTGCGACCTGCACGCCGACCTGAACGAGGGCGTAGATCGAGAAGAGGACGGCGGACCCCAGGAGGACGGCCCGTCCGAGGACGCGCCCCGGGTCCCGCACCTCCCCCGCCAAGAGGCTCAGGTCCGACCAGCCGTCGTACGACCAGAGAAGCACGAGGAGCGCCGCGATCCACGTCGAGCCGGTCGCCGCGCCCGCGCCCGCAGGGACTGCCGCCGGCGCGCGCGCGGGCGCCCAGACGGCCGCGACGGCCAGGGCCGCGAGGACGGTCAGCTTGACCGCGGTCAGGGCGAACTGAGCGCGAGGCCCCGTGCGGAGGCCCCACCCGTTCACCGCCCCCGCGGCGACGAGTGCTACGGCCCCGATCGCGCGGTCGTGCCCCGGACGCCCGGCCGCCTCCCCGACATGCCGCGCGCAGACGAGGGCGATCGCGGCGATCGACGCGGGGTAGGTTACGAAGATCGACGCCCACCCGCCGACGAAGGCCACTCCTGGCCCGAACGCCTCGCGGTGGAAGACGAAGAAACCGCCGTTCCGCGGCATCCGGATCGCGCACTCGGCGTAGCAGCTGGCGCCGCACGCCGCGACGACGGCACCGCCGAGCCAGAGCGCGATCGCGGCCGGGATTGAGCCGGTGGCTCCGGCGACGGCCGCCGGGGCGAGAAAGATTCCCGAGCCGAGGATGATCCCGACGTACAGGGACGTCGCGTCCGTGAGCGTGAGGTGGCGAGGAGGCGCCGCCGCTTCCGTCAATCGAGGTAGGTGTACTGCGCCAGCCGGCGGCGGTAGACCTCGAGCAGCGCCTCGGCCTCGTCGGCGCCGATCTCACCGCGGCCCGTGCGCTCGCGCAGCTTCGCCTGGACCGCCGCCGCCATCTCGGTGACGTCGTACCCGAAGCATGCCAGAGTCTCGCCCGCCTGCTCCCCTTTGCGGACGTCGGTGACGACCGGCGTGCCCTTGGGCCCGAGGATCACGTCCGCCTCGTGGACGCGCCCGAACAGGTTGTGCATGTCCCCCATCGTGTCCTGGTAGGCGCCCACGAGGGCGAACGCGAGGTAGTACGGCTCCCCTTCGCGCAGGTCGTGGACCTCGAGCGCGTCCTTGATGTCTTTCAGGTCGACGAACTTCTCCACCTCGCCGTCGGAGTCGCAGGTGATGTCCCCGAGCGTGGCCCGGCGGGTCGGAGTCTCGTTCAAGCGGTGGATCGGGATGATCGGGAAGAGCTGATCGAGGGCCCAGTGGTCGGGAATCGACTGGAAGACGGAGAAATTGCAGATGTACTTGTCGTGCAGCCTCGATTCCAGCTCCTGGAACTCGTCGGCCACGAACTTGGCCGACTTCGAAAATCGCACCGCCTTGCTCGCGATCTCGCGGAACAGCACCTCCCCTTTCGCCCGGTCCTCGAGCTCGAGCATGCCCAGGTTGAAGAGCGAGTAGACCTGGTCCCGGTACTCGATCGCGTCGTGATAGAACTCCCGGTAGTTCTTCACGGAGATCTTCCGGGCGACCTCCGCCAGATCCTGCACGACCCGGGGCTCCCGCGCGGTGATCGCGGGCGGATCGGGCTCGATCCCGGAGACGGCCGCGCGCACGTCGACGACGAGCATCGCGTGATAGGCGACGAGCATCCGCCCGGACTCGCTGACGAGCCGCGGGTGCGGGACGTGCTCTTCGTCGCAGACCTCCTGCACGCCGAACACCACGTCGTTCGCGTACTCCTGGACCGAATAGTTCACCGATGCGTCGGAGGAGGTCTTGGACCCGTCGTAGTCGATGCCGAGCCCTCCGCCGACGTCCAGGTAGCGGATCTCGGCCCCGAGCTTCCGCACCTTCGCGTAGATCCGCGCGGCCTCGCGTACGGCGTTCTTGATCTTGCGGATCTCCGTGATCTGGCTCCCGATGTGGAAGTGCAGGAGGGCGAGCTTCCCGCGCAGGCCGGCGGCGGAGAGCTTGTCCAGCGCGCGGAGGAGCTGGAGCGTGGTGAGTCCGAATTTCGAGGCGAACCCACCGGACTTCTCCCACATGCCGGAGCCGCGCGCCTGCAGCCGGATGCGGAAGCCGATCTCGAAGTGCACGGGCTCGCGCGAGGCCATCTCGACGATCTGATCGACCTCGAAGGGCTTTTCGACCACGACCACGACGCGATTGCCGAGGCGGCACGCGGTGGAGGCCATCCCCAGGTAGTCGGGGTCCTTGAATCCGTTGCAGATGATCAGCGCCTCCGGCGCGAGGTCGAGCGCGATCGCGCCGAGCAGCTCCGGCCGGCTCCCGACCTCGAGCCCGAGCGATGCGCTCCACCCGGACTTCACCAGCTCCTTCACCACCGAATGCTGCTGGTTGACCTTGATGGGGAACACCGGGGAATACCGCTCGGCGTAGTTGTACTCGCGGATCGCGTTCGCGAAGCTGGAGGCGAGCTCGTTGACCTGCCCTTCCAGCAGCTGCGGAAACCGCAGGAGGAGCGGCGTCTTGATCCCGCGCCGCGCGAGATCCTCGACGACGCGGAAGACGTCGAGCGCGCGGGCCGGATCGCGCGAGGGAGTGACGAGCAGGTGGCCGTCCTCGGCAACCGCGAGGTACCCGTTCCCCCACCCGTCGAGTCCGTAGACGTTGACCGCATCGTCGGTCGTGAAACGATCGGTGAATGACACGTTCATCGTGAGAGCTCCGCCACCCTTCGCGCGGGGAAACGACGCGCGGATTATAGGTCCGTCGTCCCCGCTGTCCAGTACCGCGCGCTAAGCTTTCCGCGCATGACCGGTCCGTCGAAACGCTCTCTCCCCGCGCGGCTCGCCGCGGTCGGCGCGCTGTGCCCTCCGGGCGCGCGGCTCGCCGACGTCGGGAGCGACCACGGGCTCCTGCCGCTCGCCCTTCTCGCCGCGGGCCGCGCGTCGTTCGCGCTGGCGACCGAACGGACGCGCGCCCGCGCCGCCCGGATCGGCCGCCCGCCCGCCGGGGTCCCCTGGGAGGACCGCTTCGCGGTCCGGGCCGGGGACGGGCTCGCCGCTCTCCGCCCCGAGGACGCCCTCGACACGATCGTGCTGGCCGGCCTCGGCGGGCGGTCGATCGTGCGAATCCTCTCCGGAGGGCGACTCCCCCTTCTCGCCCCGTCGTTCCTGGTCCTTCAGCCGTGCTCCGAGGCCGCGGGGTTGCGGACCTGGCTCTCCGCGAACGGCTGGCGTCCGGCCGAGGAGCGCCTGGACAGCTGCCGGGGACGGCGGCACCTCACCCTCCGGGCGGAGCCGGGGGACGACGTCCACCTCTATCGCGACGACCAACTCTCGCGCGAGGACCTGCTCGCCGCCGGCCCGCTCCTCGCCCGTTCGGGCGGCGACGAAGCCGTGGCCGCCTGGCGCGAGACCCTGGAGCGGCTCCGGCGGATCGTCGCCTCACCGCGGCTGGGCCCGGAATCGGCGGCTCGGGCCCGGACGGAGATGGGGCGAGCGGAGCGCGTCCTGGCGCGGCTCGGGGCCGCCTGATCGGGGAGGCCGCCTACTTTCCGGCGCGCCGGACGAACTCCAGCGTGCGCGGGTCGACGATCACCCGCTCTCCGGATTCCACGAACAGGGGCACGCGGATGGTGATGCCGTTGGTGAGCGCCGCCTCCTTGAGGTTCTTGCCGCTGGCCGTGTCTCCGCGCGCGCCGGCCCCGACCATCCCGACCTCCGCCTCGACGTACTGCGGCAGGTTGATCCCGGCGACGGAGCCGTTCCAGTAGACGGCGTTCAGCGACAGTCCGTCGGTCAGCCACGGGACCATCTCTTCGATCTTCTCGTTCGCGAGCGCGAACTGCTCGTAGCTCCCGAGGTCCATGAAGTGGGACGACTCCCCGTCGCCGTAGAGGAACTGGACCTGGCGGAACGCGACGTCCGGCTCCTCGAACTTCTCTCCCGCCTTGAACGTCCTTTCGAGCAGGGCGCCGGAGACGACGTGGCGGAGCTTGCAGCGGACGAGAGTGGCCGCGCCGCGCGCGGACGGGGTCTGGGTGGTGTAGTCGTCGAGCTGGTACGGCTCGCCGTCCACCATCAGGCGCACCCCGCGCTTGAAATCGGTGGTGGTGATCATCGGCCCAGGAGCGCCTTCTCGACCAAGGCGCGGGCGTCCTCGGGAAAGTCCTGCTTCAAGATCCACTCCAGGTAGTCGCGCTGCACGCGGGCGATCTCGCGCAGGGGCCGCCCCTTCTGCTTCCCGAAGGCGAAGACGACTTCCCCCTCGCGAAGGACGAACTTCCCGGTGCGATCCACCGCCCCTTCCGGCACGGGGTTGCACCACGCATCGAGCTCGTCCACCGATCGAGGGAGATCCGGATACCGTTCGAGCTCGGCGTCGAGGATCGCGAGGGTCGCGAGCACGTCCGCCTCGGCGCCGTGCGCCCCCTCGTGGTCCCGGCCCAGGAAGAACCGCACGGCCGCCGTCAGATCCCGGGGCTCCTTGCGATGGAAGATCGTCATCGCGTCGAGGATCCGCCGGCTCCGGAGGGCGAGGTCCAGCCCGCAGTCCTTGAACTCGCGGTCGAGCAGCGGGACGTCGAATCGCCGGACGTTGTACCCGGCCAGGTCGGCGTCTCCCAGGAAGTCCAGGAACGACCGTCCGACCTGGCGGAACGGCGGAGCATCCCGGACGTCCCGGTCGGAGATGCCGTGCACCGCGGTCGCTTCGGCCGGAATCGGCCGCTCGGGGTTGATCCGACGCGTCCGCGACTCCGTAGCACCGCCGGGCTCCACGCGGACCACCGCGATCTCGACGATCTTGTCGCGCAGCGGGTCGGTCCCCGTCGTCTCGAGGTCGAAGAATGCGAGGGGCCGGGTGAGCGGGAGGTGGCGCACGGAGGTAGATTAACAGGCCTCTCAAGGAGGTTCGATGTCCGTTCCCGAGATCAAGACCCTCCCCGGCGCGGAGGTCGAACTGCCCCGC
>JBGQLU010000173.1:0-7875 GCA_041500265.1 Acidobacteriota bacterium
GAACTTGTAGCCCATCGCTCCGAGCTCGCGCTGGAAGCGCGCGATCGTCACCTCGTCCAGGTGCTTCCTCCAGTTGAAGGACGGCGAGCAGTTGTAGGCGAGCATCTTGCCGGGGAACTCCCGGTGGATCCCGTCGGCGAACAGCTTCGCCTCGGCGAGGTCCGGCGTCGACGTCTCGCACCAGATCAGGTCGGCGTAGGGAGCGTAGGAAAGGCCGCGGGCGATCGCCATCTCGGGCCCGCCGCGGATCCGGAAGAACCCCTCGGCGGTGCGCTCTCCCGTGCAGAACGCGCGGTCGCGCGGGTCGACGTCCGAGGTCAGGAGCTTCGCCGAATCGGCGTCGGTGCGGGCGATCACCAGGGTCGGAACGTCTAGGACGTCCGCCGCGAGCCGCGCGGCGACCAGCGTGCGGACGAACTGGGCGGTCGGGACGAGCACCTTCCCGCCGAGATGGCCGCATTTCTTCTCGGAGGAGAGCTGGTCTTCGAAGTGCACGCCGGCGGCGCCCGACTCGATCATCCCCTTCATCAACTCGTACGCGTTCAGCGGCCCGCCGAACCCCGCCTCGGCGTCGGCGACCAGTGGGGCCATCCAGTGGTGGGACCCTGTTCCCTCGGCGTGCTCGATCTGATCGGCCCGCAGGAGCGCCTGGTTGATCCGGCGCACGACGCGCGGGACCGAATCGACCGGATAGAGGCTCTGGTCCGGGTAGGTCATCCCGGACGAGTTCGCGTCCGCCGCGACCTGCCATCCCGAGACGTAGATCGCCTCGAGCCCCGCCCGCACCATCTGCACGGCTTGGTTCCCCGTCAGGGCCCCGAGGGCGTGCACGTACTCGCGGCCCTGCAGCAGATCCCACAACCGGTTCGCTCCCAGCCGCGCCAGCGAGTGCTCGATCTTCACCGTCCCGCGCAGGCGCAGGACGTCCGCCTCCGAATACGGGCGGGTGATCCCGTCGAAGCGGGGGCCGGTGGCGGCCTTCAGGGCGGGATTCGACGCGTGCATCGGGATCTCCTTCCGGGTCAGGCTCGCGCCGCGTCGCGGCGGTCGAGCAAGAGGTCGTAGGCGGGGACGGTCAGGAACTCGTCGAAGCTCTCCGAGAAGACGAGGCGCTCGACGATCGCGATCGCGTCCGCGAAACGGCCGCGCTCGAAGCGGGGGACGCCGAGCCCGGCGCAAAGAGCGGCCGTCTCCGAGGCGAGCAGCTCGCGGACGAGCGCGGGCGTCACCGTCCGGCCGTCGGCGAGCGAGGCGCCGTGGCGGATCCACTGCCACACCTGCGCGCGCGAGATCTCCGCGGTCGCGGCGTCTTCCATCAGATGATCGAGGGGCACGCAGCCGACGCCTCGAAGCCAGGATTCGAGGTACTGCACGGCGACCCGCAGGTTGAGGCGCAGGCCGGCCTCGGTGCGCGTTCCCTCCGGCACGCGAAGCAGTTCGTGCTCTTCGACCGCGGTTCCGGCCGTCGCATGAATCCGGTCCGCCGCGGGCATCCCGCCGTCGAAGATCTCCCTCGCGACCGGGACCAGCCCGGGATGCGCGACCCACGTGCCGTCGTGTCCGGCCGCAACCTCGCGCCGCTTGTCGGCCCGCACCTTTTCGATCGCCGCGTCGTTCGCCGCGGAGTCGTTCTTGATCGGGATCTGGGCGGCCATCCCGCCGATCGCGGCCGCGCCGCGCCGATGGCAGGTCGCCACGAGAAGGCGTGCGTACGCATTCAGGAATCCCTGGCTCATCGTCACCTGCGCGCGATCGGGAAGAACCGCGGAAGGATCGTTCCGATGCACCTTGATGAAGCTGAAGATGTAGTCCCAGCGCCCGCAATTGAGCCCCGCCGCGTGATCCCGGAGCTCCCAGAGGATCTCGTCCATCTCGAACGCCGCGGGAAGGGTCTCGATCAGGACGGTCGCCCGGATCGTTCCCGCGGGCAACGCCAGCGCGCGCTCGGATCGGTCGAAGACGTCGTTCCAGAGTCGCGCCTCGTGGTGGCTCTGCAGCTTCGGAAGGTAGAAGTACGGGCCGGTTCCCTTGGCCAGGAGCGCCTTCGCGTTCGCGAACAGAAAGATGCCGAAGTCGAACAGGGCGGCCGGGACCGGCAGGCCGTCCACTTCCACGTTCTTCTCGGAAAGGTGCCAGCCGCGCGGCCGAGCCATGAGCACCGCGGTCCGCTCGCCTGGCCGGTAGCTCTTGCCGGTCGCCGGGTCGTCGAACACGATCGTGCCGAGGACGGCGTCCACGAGGTTGACCTGGCCTTGAACGAGGTTGTCCCAGCTCGGCGCGGTGGCATCCTCGAAGTCGGCCATGAAGACGTTCGCGCCGGAGTTCAAAGCGTTGATGATCGTCTTGCGGTCCACCGGGCCCGTGATCTCGACACGGCGGTCGAGGAGATCGGACGGCAGCGGCGCCACCGTCCACGCGGCCTCGCGAATCCGCCGCGTCCTATCCAGGAACCGGGGGCGTTCGCCCGCGTCGTACCGGGCCTGCGCGGCCCGGCGCTGGGCGAGGAGGTCGCGCACGCGGGGGGCGAAACGGCGGACCAGGTCCTCGACGAACGCAAGCGCCTCGGGCCCGATCACCTGCTCTTCGCCGGGACAGCGCAGCCCGACCAACCGGATTCCGGTGGTCTCGGCAACTCTGGCGACGGCTTGGCTGGGTGTCATCGGCGTCTCCTGGAGATTCACACGTGTCGACAACAACCATGCTTAACAGCGGCGTTCCCGGCCATAAAAATCTCGAAATATCAAGTAAATATAGTTTCAATTTGTAATTGTATTGCTGTAAAGCTGTTAAGGAACTAAATTGCAGTCATGAAGGAATCCGCGAGACTCGGCGCCCAGATTCGCGCCCTGCGACGGCAGCAGGGGCTGACGCAGGTCAAGATGGCCGACCGGCTGGCCATCTCGGCGAGCTACCTCAACCTCATCGAGCACGGACGGCGGCCGCTCTCGGCGGAGCTGTTGATCAAGCTCGCTCAGACGTTCAACGTCGATCTCAAAGCGTTCGGCGGGGAAGACGAAGACCGGCTGCTGGCCGATCTGCTCGAAGTCTGCGGGGACCCGATCTTCGATCCCCATGCCCTGACCCCGGACGATCTCCGGAACCTCGCCGCCCACGCGCCGGCAGCGGCTCGCGCCATGGTCGGCCTCTACCGCGCGTTCCAGGGATCGAAGGAATCCGCGCGATCGCTCGCCGAGCGGGTCTCGGAGGGAGCCGACCTCAGAGAAGGGTTCGACATCTATCGCCTGCCCTCGGAGGAGGTGACCGATCTGGTCCAGCGCCACCGCAATTACTTCGGAGAGCTCGAAGAGGGAGCCGAGCGCATCCGGACCGACGCTCGACTCGAAGGGGAGGATCTCTTCCAGGGGCTCGCGCGCTACCTGCAGGCGGCGTTCGGGGTCACCGTGAGGATCGAAAAGGTCGGCGCGATGAGGCGCGCCGTGCGCCGGTTCGATCCGGAGCGGAGGGAGCTTCTCCTGTCGGAGGTCTTGAGACGCGGCAGCCGCAACTTCCAGCTCGCCTACCAGGTCTCGATGCTGACTCACAAAGACGCGATCGAGCGGCTGGGCAACGACTCGACCCTCCTGACCACGCCGGATTCGCGGGCGCTCGCGCGCGTCGTCCTCGCCAACTACTGCGCCGCCGCCGTGTTGATGCCGTACGAGCCGTTCCTCCGCGCCGCGCGCGAGGAGCGCTACGACATCGAGATCCTCGGGCACCGCTTCCGGACGAGCTTCGAGCAGGTGTGCCATCGTCTGACGACGTTGCGGCGGCCGAACCTCGAAGGGGTGCCGTTCCACCTGGTCCGGGTGGACGTCGCGGGAAACATCTCGAAGCGCTTTTCCGCCTCAGGCGTCCGCATCGCGCGGTTTTCCGGAGCGTGCCCGCGGTGGATCCTCCACTCGGCGTTTCTCACGCCGGGCATGTTCCGCCGCCAGGTGTCGCGGATGCCCGACGGAACGCTGTTCTTCTGCATCTCCAGGACGGTCGAGAAGGAGAGCGCGGGATTCCACGGGCCTCACGCCGCTCACGCGATCGAGATGGGGTGTCCGATCGAGCACGCGCGCGAGCTCGTCTACTCCGACGGCGTCGATCTCGGAAACTCGACGGCGGCGGTGCCGGTCGGCATGACCTGCCGGCTGTGCGAGCGGATGGACTGCGAGCAGCGGGTCTTTCCGCCGCTCCAGACGCCGATGCGCGTGGACGAAAACGTCCGGGGCATCAGCTTCTACGCCCCCGTCCTCGACTGAGAGCTGCCGCGAGGCGCCGGATAGCCGACCGGTCCCGTCCGTTGACGGCGTAGCGCCCGCACTCCCGCGATGGTGAGATGCCCCAGGAGGTCTCGCCGCCGTGAACACGCTGACCGACATCGCGCGCCGCCGCGAGGCGCTTCGCGAGTTCGTTCCTCCGATCGAGTGGCCCGCGGTGGACTCGGAGATCCGGGCGATCCGCCGCCTCAAGACGCGGCGGCGCGCCGCGGTCCTGGCGCACAACTACCAGCGCCCCGTGATCTTCCACGGCATCGCCGACGTCACCGGGGATTCGCTGGCGCTCGCGCGCGGGGGTGGGGCCACCGATGCGCCGGTGCTCGTCGTGTGCGGCGTGCGCTTCATGGCGGAGACGGTCAAGGTCATGAACCCCGGCCGGAAGGTCCTCCTGCCGGCGTCCGGCGCCGGCTGCTCGCTGGCCGCGTCGATCACCGCGGACGATGTCCGGGCGCTGCGGCGCGCGCATCCCGGCGTGCCGATCGTCGCGTACGTCAACACGACCGCCGAGGTCAAGGCGGAGAGCGACGTTTGCTGCACGTCGGCCAACGTCGCCGAAGTCGTCGCCGGGCTCGGCGCGCCCCGCGTGCTGGTCGTTCCGGACGGCTACCTCGCGCGGTACGCCGCCGCGCAGACCGGTGTCACCGTGATCCCTTGGGAAGGGCGGTGCGAGGTCCACGAGCGATTCCGCGCCGAGGACGTCCGGGAGCTCCGCCGGACCCACCCGGGGGTCATGGTCCTCGTCCATCCCGAGTGCTCTCCAGAGGTCGCTCACGAGGCGGACTACGTCGGATCGACCTCCGGGATGATCCGGAAGCTCGAGTCCGCGCGTCCCGCGACCGCGGCGCTGGTGACCGAGTGCTCGATGAGCGACAACGTCGGGATCCAGCTCCCCGGCGTTCGCCTGGTCCGGCTCTGCGGGCTCTGCCCGTACATGCAGCTGACGACTCTCGCGACCGTGCGCTCCGCCCTCGAGACCGGAACCGAGGAGATCCGGGTCGAGCCCGATGTCGCCCGCGGCGCGAGGCGGGCGCTCGAGCGGATGTTCGCGCTCGGCCTGCCCGCGGCGTCGTGACCCCCGAGACATCGTCCCCGGTGCGGGCCGACGTCGTCATCGTCGGCTCCGGCACCGCGGGTCTCTCCGCGGCTCTCGCCTGCGCGCCGCTGACCGTCGCGATCGTGACCAAGACCGAGGGGATCGGCGGCGGTGCGAGCCCCCTGGCCCGGGGCGGCATCGCGGCGGCGATGGGCCCGGGCGACTCGCCGGAAAGCCACGCCGCCGACACGATCGCAGCGGCCGGAGGCCTGGCCGACCCCGACGCGGTTCGCGAGCTCACCACGGCGGGCCCGCGCGCGATCGCTCGGCTGCTCGCGCGCGGCGCCCAGTTCGACCGCGACCCTGCCGGGCGGCTCGCCCTCGGTCGCGAGGCGGCGCACGCGATGGCGCGGATCGTCCACTCGGGGGACGAGACCGGCGCCGAAGTGGTCCGTACACTCGCCCGCGCGGCTGCGGCTGCCCGCCATGTCGCGGTCTTCCCATCGGAGTTCGCCGAGGATCTCATCGTGACGCGGGGGCGCGTCACGGGCGTCCGGGTGCTGCGCCGAGACGGCGCTCGGCGCCGCTTCCTCGCTCGAGCGGTCGTCCTGGCGACCGGCGGGATCGGGCGTCTCTTCGCGGCCACGACGAACCCCCCCGAGGCCCGAGGGGACGGCCTCGCCATGGCCGCGCGCGCGGGGGCCGCGCTCGCCGACCTGGAGTTCGTGCAATTCCATCCGACCGCGCTCGACGCGGCCATCGACCCCCGGCCGCTGATCACCGAAGCATTGCGCGGGGCGGGCGCAATCTTCGTGGACGCGGACGGGACGCGGGCCGCGCTGGACGACGGCTCGCCGGCCGAGCTGGCGCCGCGGGACGTCGTGTCCTGCTGGCTCGAGCGCCGCCGCGCGAGCGGCACGCGGACCTTCCTCGACGCGCGGGGGGTCGGCGAAGCCCGCCTTCGCTCCGGCTTCCACTCGGTGATCGCCGCCTGCGCCGCCGCCGGGCTCGATCCCGCCAAAGAACTCATCCCCGTCGCTCCGGCCGCTCACTACCACATGGGGGGCATCGTCGTGGACGCGCGCGGCCGGGCGTCGATCCCGGGCCTCCTGGCGTGCGGCGAGGTGTCGCGCACGGGGGTCCACGGCGCAAACCGGCTCGCCAGCAACTCGCTTCTCGAGGCGCTCGTGTTCGGTGAGATCGTCGGCAAGGACCTCGAGGCCGAGCTCGGCCCGCCGACGTCCCCCGTTCCGATTCCCGACGCCGTCCTAGACCCCGCGGCCGCCCCGTGCTGGTTGCCGGACCCGGATGACGAAGCGGTTCTCCGGCGAGCGGTTTCCCGCGGGCTCGGCGTCTTCCGCGACGCCGTGGGATTGCGACGACTCTTGGCAGCACTTGAAGAGCTCGCCCCGAAAGCCGGGGCAGGGGAGCTCTGGAACATGGTTCTCGTTGCCCGCCTGGTGGCCACGGCCGCTCTATCGAGAAAGGAAAGCCGGGGCTCTCACCGTCGCTCCGACGACCCACGCGCGGCGGACGTTCGAATCCGGCCCCCGATGGCTTCCTAGCATCCAATACATTGAATGATCCGACCGATTGGAACGGGTTTCCATGGATACCCCCATAAAATTGGTGTAGTTATGGGCGGAACATCAACTAAGATTACTATTTTCAACGAGATGCAGACAATTTCAACACTTGTCTTGCGAGGGCATGTTCGTTGCTGCTAGTTTGCCGCGAGGGTAAAGTCCATCGAAACGAGGGACTTTGCTGTGGTTCCGAGATCGTGCCGTAGCCGGGGATGGTCCCCGGATCGCTTCTGTCGCGCCGGCTTCGATCTCAATGCTGGGAGGATCGGATGAAGAAGCTGTTGTTGGCGGCTGTGGCCGCCACGCTCGTCGGCTTGACGCTCGCGCCCGTGTTCGCGGCCGACGACACCGAGAAGGACCAGGACAAGAAGTTCGTGATCGACGGCATGGTTCGCGGCCGGTTCGACTACTTCAACAACTACACCGACCTCACCGACGGAAAGCAGTCGGGCGATCCCAACGACGACTCCGCATCGCTCTATCCGTACCGGGCGATGGTGGGCATCACCGGCTACTTCACGAGAAACGTCTCCGCGCACGTCGACCTCCAGTACAACGGGTTCTTCGGCGATGAGTTCTCGCCGCAGAAGGACGTCTTCCCGCCCCTCGGACAGTGGACGACGCCCTACCAGTTCAACACGCAGGGCGTCCAGCTCTACACCGGGTACATCGACCTGGCGAAGATCGGCGGCTCGGACTTCGGCGTCCGCATCGGTCGCGCGGAGCACACCTACGGAACCGAGCTCTTCCTCGGAGACAACGACTACTACGCCGGCCTGTCGTTCGACGGCGTGCGAGGCATGTGGCAGCACGGCCACAACGACCTCAACTTCTTCTACTACAAGATCGCCGAGGACAATTTCTTCGGCGGAGGCGCGAACGCCGGCGCGAACGACAGCAACCTCTTCGGCGCCACCTACGACTGGCACTTCAACAACGGCTGGGGCACGGTCGGCGGCGAAGTCCTCGTCGTCCAGGACATGAACGGGAA
>JBGQLU010000174.1:0-7857 GCA_041500265.1 Acidobacteriota bacterium
AAAGCGCATCGCGGACAGCACGCGGTTCTGGAAGTCCGCCTCCCCCCGCGAGTCGAAACGCTCGTAGAGCGACGCCGTGAGGACGTGGGCCGGGACCCCTTCGTCGATCGCCGCGAGAATCGTCCAGCGCCCCTCGCCGGAATCGGACA
Organism: Acidobacteriota bacterium; assembly: GCA_041500265.1. GTDB lineage: Bacteria > Acidobacteriota > Polarisedimenticolia > Polarisedimenticolales > DASRJG01 > DASRJG01. Next base: position 150 of record JBGQLU010000174.1, read on the forward strand.
CCTTCCCGCCGAACTCGCCGAGCTGCGGGCTCTTCGTCAGGGCCGCCGACGTCAGGTCGAGCAACCAGGAAGCGATGACGCTCCCCCGGCGCCAGACCTCCGCCACGTCGCCGAGCGCGAAGTCGTAGCGGTAGTACTCCGGGTTCCGGAGCGGTGTCGTCTCGGCGTCCACCTCGCGTCCCGCGTGGCCGACGTTCGCGTGCTTGAGGATGTTGAGCCCTTCCGCGTACGCCGCCATCATGCCGTACTCGATTCCGTTGTGGACCATCTTCACGAAATGGCCGGCGCCGTGGGGGCCGCAGTGAAGGTAGCCGAGCTCCGCCGTTCCGGAGCTCGACTCGCGCCCCGGCGTCCTGGGAACGTCGCCGCGGCCGGGCGCCAGCGTCTTGAAGATCGGATCGAGACGCGAAACCGTCTCTTTTTCGCCGCCGATCATCAGGCAGTAGCCCCGCTCGAGCCCGAACACGCCGCCGGAAGTTCCGCAATCGACGTAGTGGATCCCTTTCGAGGTGAGCCGGCCGGCCCGGTCGACGTCGTCGCGGTAGTACGAGTTGCCGCCGTCGATCAGGATGTCCCCCGGCTCGAGCAGCGGCACGAGATCCCCGATGACGGAATCGACGACGGCCGCGGGAACCATCAGCCAGACCGCCCGCGGTTTCGAGAGCATCTTGACGAACTCGCGTAGCTCGGTCGTGCCTCTCGCGCCGTCCTTCACGAGCGCGGCCACCGGTTCCGCCGTTCGGTCGTAGACCACGCACTCATGCCCGCCGCGAACCAGGCGGCGGACCATGTTCCCACCCATACGGCCGAGGCCGATCATCCCGAGCTGCATCGAATTCCCCTTTCGACAAGGACGGTCAGTTAACACCCTTCTGGCCGAGGCGGGCAAGTGCTAGCCTCCTCGGGCGTGCGAATCGAAAAGATCGTCCGGCCGATACCGGAGCTGGCGGACGCGTTCGCCCGTCTGCTGGAAGACGCCTACCGGGGCGCCCGGATCGAAGGACGGCCGGTCTCGATCGCGGTGCCGGGGGGTTCGGTTGCCGAGTCGTTCTTTCCCAGGCTCGTCAAGCTCCCGCTCGACTGGCGGCGCATCCTCGTCTTTTTCGGTGACGAGCGCGCGGTGAGCCCGGATTCCGGCGACGCCAACGTTGCGGAGGCACGCGCCCTGTGGCTCGATCGCGTCCCGATTCCGATGGCCAACGTGCACAGGATGCGCGCCGATGATCCCGATCTCGACGGGGCCGCCCGCGATTACGAGCGGCTGCTGGTCGAGACTCTTGGCTCCCCGCCCAGAATCGATCTCGTCCTGCTCGGACTGGGGCCGGACGGCCACGTCTGCTCCCTCTTCCCGGGGCACGCGGCGCTGCTCGAGACCGAGCGCTACGTCGTCCCGGTCCTGGACTCGCCCAAGCCCCCGGCGAAGCGCATCACGCTGACGCTTTTGGCGCTCGGAGCCGCCCGCTCGGTCGTCCTCGCGGCGTTCGGCGCGGCCAAGGCGACCGTCGTGCGCGAGGCGGTCGAGGACCCGGCTTCGCGGCTCCCGGCCGCCAGGGCGTTGCGGGTGGGGCCGCGGGCTTTGACCCTCCTCGACCCCGAAGCGGCCTCGAAGCTGACGGGAGCCTGACGATAGAATGCCGCCCTTCGGGGAAGGAGTTGTCGCGATGTTTACGGAAATCCAGAAGCTTCTAGGCGACAAGGCCGAGTATTACCTCGGCTTCAAGACCCCGAAGGTCCCGCGAGAGCGCCTCTTGGTCCCCGGCCCCGACTTCGTCGAGCGAGTCGTCACCTTCTCGGATCGGAACAACCGTGTGCTTGCCAACCTCCAGCGCATCTTCGGTCACGGGCGTCTGGCGGGCACCGGATACCTTTCGATTCTCCCGGTCGACCAGGGGATCGAACATTCGGCCGGCGCCTCGTTCGCGAAGAACCCCGACTACTTCGACCCGGAAAACATCGTCAAGCTGGCGATCGAGGGCGGGTGCAACGCGGTGGCGTCCACCTTCGGCGTCCTGGGGGCAGCCTCCCGGAAGTATGCCCACCGGATCCCGTTCCTCGTGAAGATGAACCATAACGAGCTCCTCACCTACCCGAACAAGGCCGATCAGATCCTCTTCGGCACCGTCGAGGAGGCGTACGACATGGGAGCGGCGGCCGTGGGCGCCACGATCTACTACGGCTCCGAGGAGAGCGGGCGCCAGATCGTCGAGGTCGCGCAAGCCTTCCGGCGGGCCCACGAGCTCGGGATGGCGACGGTCCTCTGGTGTTATCTGAGGAATCCCGCCTTCAAGAAGGATAAGGACTACCACCTGTCGGCGGACCTGACCGGCCAGGCGAACCATCTGGGGGTCACGATCCAGGCCGACATCATCAAGCAGAAGCTCCCCGAGAACAACGGCGGCTACAAGGCGATGGGGACCGGCGGCTCGAGCTACGGGAAGCTCGACGAGCGGATGTACACGGAGCTTTCGAGCGACCACCCGATAGACTTGACCCGCTACCAGGTGGCGAACTGCTACATGGGGCGGGCCGGCCTGATCAATTCCGGCGGCGCCTCGGGAGCGCACGATCTCGCCGACGCCGTCGCGACCGCGGTGATCAACAAGCGGGCCGGCGGCATGGGGCTGATCTCGGGACGAAAGTCTTTTCAACGTCCGATGGCCGACGGCGTCAAGCTCCTGAACGCCATCCAGGACGTCTATCTCTGCAAGGACGTGACGGTCGCCTGAGGCGATCCGAAAGGGGTTCGACATGACGACGCGACGCCTGCTGGTCCTGCTCGGAATCGGGGCCGCCTTGACGGCCGGGGCGACGACGGCGGCCCGCGCCGACGATTTCGCGGGGGATGTCCCCACGCGGATCTGGATCGACCTCGGAGGGGCCTCGTCGGGCATCTCCACGAATGCGGCCCTCACCGGGAAGGCCGGCGTCGGTGCCTCCATCGACTTCGAGGACGTTTTCGAGCTTCCCGGCACCAAGTACACGGCCCGGCTCTTTGGAACCGCACGCATCTCGGATCACCGCCGCTACATCGACTTCGGCTTCGTCGACATCAACCGCAGCGGATCCACCATCGTCGACCAGGACATCACGTGGGGCGACAACACTTTCACGGCGGGCGGGACGATGACCGCGAAGTTCCGGTCCTCGTTCATCTACTGCGCCTACCGCTATGATTTCCTCAACGTGGAGAAGGTCCACATAGCGGGAAGCGCGGGGCTCAGCTGGGCGCAACTCTCCGCGAGCCTGATCGGAGAGGGGAACGCGGTCGACGCCAACGGTAACCCGATCTCGGGCGAGTTCGAGGCGAAATCCTCGATCGGCGCCCCGGTTCCCCTGATCGGCCTGAACGTGGACTGGGCGATCACCAAGCGCTTGATTCTGCGGAGCTACAGCCGGGTGTTCGGGTTGAACCTGTCCACGATCAAGGGGAACGTCTTTGAGAGCGGCTTGCACCTGAACTGGCTGTTCGTGCGCCACTTCGGCCTGGGCGTCGCCTACGACAAGAACGAGATCAGGATCAAGGAATTCAAGACGGGCGACAACAAGGGGAAGTTCGACTACCGCGTGACGGGTCTCGGCCTGAATCTCAACTTCGCCTGGTAGCAGGCAGATCCCGCGGGCCTAAGGCTTCTCGGTCAACGCGAGCAGCGCTTTCGGCTCCAACACGAACCGGCCGCGGCCGGCGGGGACGATCCGCACGTCCGGGCAGCGCTGGTCGAGGCGGCGGCGCAGCAGAATCAACCGGCTCTCGAGGTTGTCCTTGAAGTCCGGCAAGTTGAGCGACTTGTCCAGGCGGAGCTCCCGGTTGGTGAACTCGGTGCGTCCCGACTCCTCGTGCTCGCGCAGGATCTTCCAAAGGATCTTCGCCGGCAGACTCCGGATCAAATACTCGCCGTCCACGAGGATGCACTCCTCGCTCGCGTAGTAGGTCACCTCGTGAGAGCGCGCGCCGCCCGCGGCCGGCGGAGCCACCGGCACCGGGAGCGAGGGCCCCCGGGCCTCAGCCTCGGCTTCCTCCGAACGCTCACGCAGCTGCGTGTTCTGGATCGCGATCGCGAGATAGTTCCCGAGCACCTCGAGGTAACCCTTGTCCTCCTCGTGGAACCGGTACGGCGTCCGGCTCTCGACGCAAAGCACCGCCACGAGATCCCCCTGTGCGAGAAGCGGGATCCCGAGCTGGCTTTCCGGGCTGGCGAGTCCCGGCAAAGGAATCCTGCGATCCTCCGGGCACAACCCCTGTCCTCGGGCGCGCTCGGCCACCGCGTGGGCGTAGAGCATCTCGCGCAGGAGCCCCGCGATGCGGATCGGCTTCCGGGCCTCGGCGACCATGCCGATGATCCCCTCCCCCAGACCGACCTCCGAGCCGACTCCGTTCTCCGGGTAGCCGTGGCTCGCGATCGTCACGAGCCGTCCGGTCGCCTCGTCGGGGAGGAGGATCATCGCGTGGCCGAAGCCGAACAAGCTGTCGAGCGCTTCCAGCACCGAATCGAGGAGCGTTTCGAGATCGCCGGCGCGGTGGATCCGATCGGACAGCTCCTGCAGCGCGCGCAGGGTGAACAACGCGTCGGTGCCGCGCGACGGCGCCAGCGGGCCGGCGAGGTGGGGGGCGTGAAGCCCTGCCTCGTCGGCCGCCTTCGCGACCGAGATCACCTCGTAGATATCGGCCGCGAGCAGCTTGAAGATCCCACGCAGCCCCGAGTGAGAGGCGATCGCCTCGATGCGCAGCGCCATCGACTCGAACAACGGGCCGGCGGTCTCCGATCTGACGTAGCGCAGCTCCAGCTCGTAGCACTGCATCGTGTCGGGGTCGTAGACCCGAACCAGCGCCTGCGGGTTCTCCGCGATGTTCTTCCGGCTCTTGTTGAAGAACTGGAACGAGAGCGCGACGTGATTCGAGTCCACGTAGTCGACGTGGCTCAGAAGGGCGACGTTCGGAACTCCGTCCTTGGAGCAGGTGTAGAGCGTCGCCGGGATGAGCCCTTGGAAGCACGACGCGAGGCTCGCGAGCGGGATCGTCATCCCATCTTCTCCCCGGCCCCGGGGCCGGGCGTCTGGTGGAAGAGATCGGTGACCCGGATGCGCAAGGCGACGCACGGCCACCGCCACCAACCGGCGGTCATCACGCGGGGGATCCCGACGGCTTCCAGCTCGCCCAGGAACCCCCCGAACTGGCCGAGGACCGCTTCCTTCTCGCTCGAGCGCGCCGGCCTCCGGGCGACGCACACGCCCTTGATCTGGCACGATCGATGGTCGGTCGGACGGCTGAAAGCCAGCGCGACCCGCGAATTGTCGTCCAGATCGGCGACGAGGCGCGGCGCCGATCCCTTGTTGACGTACGCGGTGACGTGCTCGTGATCCGCGTCCACGAGGACGGCCCGCACCCGCGTGCCGTGCGGGGCGAGACCGGCATCGCGCGTCGCGATATTGATCGAGACGCCGGATTCGAGGAAGTGCTTGAGCTCGTCCGAAATCACGGCCATCGGGAAACCTTAGCAAGTTAGGAAACTCTTAGGAAGAGTTTAGGGAGGATTGAGCATCGGGGCTCCCGCGCAGTTCGTACTTTGTGGTCGAGACAACAAGGAGGCCCCATGAGACACCTGATGCTCACGATCGTGATCGCTTCCGCCCTGGCCGCCCCGATGGCGAGAGCCGCCGACCCCGACACCGTAACGGCCCACGTCGCGCACGGGAAATACCTCGTCCGGATCATGAGCTGCAACGACTGCCACACCCCCCTCAAGATGGGTGCGAACGGGCCGGAGGAGGACACCTCGCGCACGCTGTCCGGGCACCCCGAATCGCTCGCGATGCCCCCGGCGCCGATGATCCCCACGGGCCCGTGGGGTTGGACCGGCGCCTCGTCCATGACAGCTTTCGCCGGCCCCTGGGGGGTGAGCTTCACCGCCAACCTGACCCCCGACCCCGAGACGGGGCTCGGCCGATGGAGCGAACAGATGTTCATCGCCGCTCTGCGCACGGGACGCCATGAAGGACGCGGCAGGCCGATCCTCCCTCCGATGCCCGTCCAGAACATCGGCAAGGCGAGCGACGAGGATCTCAGGGACATCTTCGCCTACCTGCGGTCCCTCCCCGCGATCCACAACCGGGTCCCGCAGCCTATCGAGCCGCTGCAGGCAGAGAACCACTGAGAGGTCTGGAGCCGCCGATGCGCTGCAGCTGGTTGATCTCTGCTGTCGTCGCGATCGCCGCCGTGACCGGGGCGCGGGCCGGGGACCTACCTCCGACCCCCGCCCCGGAACGGCTCTCCGAGACCCGCCTCTACCTCGATCCGATCACGAAGACGGTCGATCCGCGCAACCGGCCGTTCGCCCCGCAGTATCCGTTGTGGACCGACGGCGCCTCGAAGTCGCGCTGGATCTACCTCCCCGAGGGAACGACGATCGATGTCTCGGACGTGGATGCCTGGTCGTTCCCGGTGGGCACGAAGCTCTGGAAGGAATTCTCGTTCGCGGAGCGCAGGGTCGAGACGCGGATGCTGTGGCACGCCCGCGAGGGGGAATGGGTCTTCGCGTCCTATGCATGGAACGAAGCGCAGACCGAAGCGACCTTGGCCCCCGAGGGGGGACTTCGCCGCGCCTACGAGATCGAGCCCGGACGCTGGCACGCGATCCCGTCACGCACGGACTGCACGGCGTGCCACGAGGGCGGGCCGTCGACGGTCTTGGGCTTCTCGGCGCTGCAGCTTTCGACCGACCGGGATCCCCTGGCCCCCCACGCCGACCGGCTCCGTCCCGAGATGGTCACGCTCCGCACGCTCGTCGACGAGCGCCGGCTCGTCCCCGAGCGCCGCGAGCTGCTCAACGACCCGCCGCGGATCCCGGCGCGGACCCCGCGGGAGCGCGCCGCCCTCGGCTATCTTTCGGCGAACTGCGGTGCCTGCCACAACGCGCGTGGGCCGCTCGCGACCTTGGGGCTCGTGCTCGCCCACCGGAGCACCGGCTCGACCATCGCGATCGACGCTCCGAGCGGCTACGCGATCCCCGGACTTCCCGAGGGCGCGACCCGGATCGTGGCGCCCGGGTCCCCCGAGCGCAGCGCCCTCCTGTACCGGATGGCCTCGCGGCGTCCCTCATCCCAGATGCCTCCGCTCGGGACGGCGACGGTGGACGCCGAGGCGGTGGAGCTGATTCGCGGCTGGATCGCTGACGACCTGGCGGCTCAGCCGGAACGCCCTTAGAGAATGCTATCGTCCTCGTTTCCAGGAGGGCGAACGATGATCGGACGAATCTGCGCGGCGAGTCTCGTGGTGGCGTTCGCGGCGGGCGCGCTTCCGGCCGCCGACAGCCCAGCTCCGGCGTCCACGGCGCTCCCGCCCCTTCCGGAGCGCTTCAACGCCAACCTCTTCGTCATCAACGGCCCCGTCACCGGGACCGCACGCCTTCACATGGTGATCGAGCGTTGGACGACAGATCAGGAGCGGAAGACATTCGTCGAGGCGCTCAAGGCCGGAGGGACCGACGGGCTGACGAAGGCGATGGTAACCGTCGAGACCGGCTACCTCCAGGTCAACAACAACCTCCGGTGGCCGCTCAACACGGCGGCGACATGGATGGGTCCGTCGGGGCGGATGATCCGGGTCGCCACCAGCCGCCCGATCTACTTCCAGGAAGCGGCGAACAATACGCGCAGCATGGACTACCCGATCGGCTTCATCGAGTTCTCGGTCCCGGCGGAAGGCGCAGGCGAG
>JBGQLU010000175.1:0-7590 GCA_041500265.1 Acidobacteriota bacterium
AGCAGCTCAAGCAGAAGACCGCGGCGCTCAAGAAGAAGCTCGCCGACAAGGCCGGCTCCTCGGATCCGGCCAAAGTCCGCGAGATCAAGAAGAAGATCCGCCGCGCGCAGCGCCGGCGCCGCGGGATGGAAGCGCGCGCGAAGCGCGCGGCCGGAAAGGCCGCCGCCCCCGCCGCGGAGTGAGCGACGGCGGCGCCGTCAAGCCTTGGCGGCGCCTCGATGCCGTCCGGCTCGAGCGCTGCCGCGTCTTCGATCTCGATCGCGTGCGATTCGCGCCCCCGGACGGGCGCGAGCCCCGCTCCTTCTTCGTCGTCGAAGCACCGGATTGGGTCAACGTGGTCGCCCTCACCCCCGACCGGCGGGTCGTCTTCGTGCGCCAGTTCCGGTTCGGCATCGACTCGATCACCCTCGAGATCCCCGGCGGCATGTGCGACGGCGCCGAGGATCCTCGCGAGGCGGGACGACGGGAGCTGCTGGAAGAGACCGGCTACCTGAGCGACGAGCTGGTCGATCTCGGCTGGGTGCACCCGAACCCCGCCGTCCAGACCAACCGGTGCCACACTTTCCTGGCGCGGAACGCGCGCAAGGTCGCCGAGCCCCGGCCCGACCCGGACGAGTCGTTCGAGATCGTGACGGTGCCGATCGACGATGTCCCGGCCCTCGTCCGGGAAGGCGCGGTCACCCATGCCCTCGTCGTCGCGGCGTTCTACAAGCTGGGGCTGGCCTAGCCTCGCTTCTTCACGAGCGCCTTCGCGAGGACGATGTCGAGTAGCCCCGGCGCCCACCGGTTGGCCCAGCTCATGAACTTCCCCTCGACGGAGAGGACCACCTCGCGCCGGGTCGAGCGGGCCATGCGCACGAGCGCCGCCGCCACCGATTCGGGCGTGTGCCGCTGCACCCGAACCCTCGGCTGTGCGATACCGGCGCGTATCTTGCGGGTGTCGAACTCCGTCGAGGTCGACGACGGGCAGACGATGCCGACGGTGACGCCGGTGCCGTACAGCTCCGGCCTGAGCGCATCCGCCATGCCGTGCAAGGCGAACTTGCTCGCCGAGTAGGCGGTGTAGTTCGGGACGCCGCGCTTGCCGACCACCGACGAGATCAGGAGGATCCGGCCGCTCCCCCGGGCGACCATCGCGGGGAGGAACGGGCGGATCGTGCGGAGGACGCCGAGCACGTTGACCTCGAGCACCCGGCGGAAGTCGTCGTCGGACGTCTCGGCGAAACGCGCGTCCATGCCGATCCCGGCGCCGGCCACGATCACGTCCGGGGGGCCGTAGCGGAGGAGGACTTCCTCGGCGAGCGCCGCCATCGACGCTCCATCGGCGACGTCGGCCGGCAGAGGCACGGCTTTCGGCGGCCCGCCAATCTCGGCGGCCAGCGCGTCGAGCTTCTCCTCCGATCGCGCCACCACGAGGACCGAGGCCCCCGCGCCGGCGAACGCCTTGGCGGCCGCGCGGCCGATCCCGCTCGACGCTCCGGTGACGAGCACGCGCTTGCCGCGAAGGTCCTGCGCCATGCCGGGGATTCTAGAACGACGCGGGGGCGACGTCGCCGCGACCGAAGAATCGTTCGACGTCGGCGAGATGCGAGGCGAGCGCGGCGTCGGCCGGGAAGCGCGGGGACGCTTTCCGCAGGAGGGCCAGGGCTCGGCCCGGCATGCCCTCTCCCGCGAACAGGCTCGCCGCCCGTACCGCGGCGGCGGCGTCGCGGCTTCCGGGGTCGGCCTCGACTTCGATCGCCTCGCGGAGGGAGGCGGCCCTTCCCTCGGCCCGGGAGTCGCCGCGCCCTCCCGCGGCGCCGTAAAGCCCCACGGCGTCGTCCCCGCGCCCCGCGGCGAGCATGAAATCCCCGGCGGTGACGAGCACCACCGCATCGTCGGGGGCGAACGTCATCGCCTCGTCCACCGCGGCCCATGCCTCACCCCAGCGCAGCTGTTCCATGAACGCCCGCGCGCGGGCCCCGGCAAGGCGCCCGCGGACCAGCTTGTCCACGGATTTGGACTGGGCGCCGTCTCCCGCCGCCCGCGCGCCGCGCTGGATCGTCTGCTCCAGCAGGTCGGCCTCCGGAAGCTCCGCCGCGGTCCGGAATGCGGCCAGCGCTTCGTCGTACCGCCGCGCATCGAGGAGAAGCTCCCCGAGCGCGACCCAGATCCGCACGTCGGCCTCGCCGCCGCCGGCGATGGCTCGCAGGCTCGCGATCGCCTCGTCACGCTTGCCGCCGCCGGCGGTCAGCTCCGCGCAACGCACGGCGAGGTCGACGCGCCACGGCTCGCGTGCAGCCGCCTGACGGCACCGCGCGAGCAACTCCCCGGGGGGGCTCGCCGGGACGACGACGCCGGACAGGTTTGGGCCCACCTCGAGGACCGCGACGTCGCCGCTCTCGAAGACCCGCGTGTAGGTGTAGGCCGGGTCGCCGGCGAGGAGGTCGAACGGGAAGAACTTCCCGAAGAGCGACGTGGGCACGACGAGGTAACGGGCGTGGAGCCTCGCGATCCGCGCCCGCCAGACCGCCGGGGGGAGCTCCTCGAAGCGAATCGATTCCTGAATCCGGTGCGATGTGAAGCCGACGTCCGAATGCCGCGTGAGCACGCGGGCCTCCGGGGGAGCGTGCGCGGCGATGTAGCGGCCGGCGGCCTGCCAGTCCGCGAAGTAGATCGGCGGCACCCGCTCCGAATAGAACCGCTCCCCCTCGCGATGCCACGACACGTTGTCGCGGTCCATCGCGGCGGAGGCGCGCGCTTGCCAGAGGGCGAGCGCCGCGCCGAGGACGACCGCCGCGCCCGTCGCGGCTCGCGTGAGCCGGGGTGAGCCGGCGAGGCGGGAGGAGGCCGCCCGGATTCCCGACGGAACGAGCGCCCATGCGAGCGGGACCAGCGGCCACGTCAGCCGCTCGTGCCGCGGCGGGTAGACCGCGAGCAGGCCCCAGGTGGATGCGGCGTAGAGCGCGATCAGCGCGCCGTCCCGCCGGAAGCGCGCGGCGGCGCCGGCCGCGGCCAGGCCGGCGATCGCGATTGCCGGCGCCCAGAGGAGTCCGTGCAGGCCGCCGAGGTCTCCGCTCCCCCCGACCGTCATCCGCTCGTACATCGGCCGTCCGGGCCAGAATCCAGGGAGGAGCACCTCGAAGAACTTCGCGCCGTAGAACCCCCCCGCCGCGAGCGCCTTCACGGCGAACGGCCCGACACCCAGCCGTTTCAGGTCGGAGACGATCGACTGCGTGTAGGTCGGCCCGCCCGCGAAATGGTTCCGGAGCGTCCAGAGCGCCGTGGCGCCGAGCGCAGCCGCGGGAGCCGGCCACCAGGCTCGGCGCCTCCGGTCGAGCGCTGCGACCACCAGAACGGCGACCACCAGCGCCAGCCCGATCGCCCGCAGGAACGGGAGGAAGGCGAGGAGGACCGTCCCGATAAGGAGCTCGCGCCGCTCCGGCGGGCCGTCGCGCCGGGTGACGAGAAGGATCACGGCGACCGACACGAACAGGAACGGGACCTCGGTCACGACCTCGGTCGCGTGGAGGATCGTGTAAGGGCTCGTCGCGATCAACACGACGGCGGCGAGCGTCGCCGCGGGGGAGGTGCTATCCCGGGCGGCCAGGCGCGCGAGCAGGACGAGCGTCGCCATCGCCAGTGCCAGGATCGCGAGCTTCGCGGGGACGACGGCGTAGGGGACCGTCCACGCGAGCGGCACCAGGAGGAGCGAGAGCCCCGGAGGGCGGAACGTGTGAAGGGGGCGATCGGGGTGGTCGATGTCCCGGTATCCGTCGAACGACGCCAGCGAGCGCGCGCCGAAGAGGTACTCGGGCGTGTCGGGCTCGAGGAGGCAGAACCCGTTCAGCCGCAGCGCTCCCGCGATCCCGAAGGCGGCGACGATCGACGCCAGGACCAGGGTGCCGCGCCGCATCGACCGCTCAGGCCTCGTCCGAGGCGGCGGTGACACGGAGCGAGACCAGGTCGGAGAGCCGGGCGTCCAGGACGTCGCCGGGGACGACCGGCCCGACGCCCGAAGGGGAGCCCGTGAACAGCAGGTCGCCGCGCTCGAGGGTGATCCACCGCGACGCCAAGGCCACGAGCCCTCGGACGCCGGTGATCATCCGCGAGATCGATCCTTCCTGGCGCCGCACGCCGTTGACGTCGAGGGTCAAGGCCAGCCGGCCCACGTCGCCCGCCTCCTCGCGAGGCACGACCTGGGAGACCGGAGCGGCGCCGTCGAACCCCTTGGCCAGGTCCCAGGGCTCCCCGCGGGACTTGGCCGCGCTCTGCAAGTCGCGCAGCGTCAGGTCGAGGCCGACGGCGTACCCGAACACATGCTCCTGCGCGCGCTCCTCGGCGATCGCGCGCCCCGGGGTCCCAATGACGACGACGAGCTCCACCTCGTGGTGGATCGCACCCATCCCCGACGGGAGGCGCACTATCCCGCCGTCGTGCACGAGGGCGGTCGGCGGCTTCAGGAAGAGGACCGGGGGAACGGGCTTGGCATGCCCCATCTCGACGTTGTGCTCGGTGTAGTTGCGGCCCACCGCGAGGATCTTTCCGACCCGTAGCCGGGTGCCGCTCCCCTTGACGACGACGTAAGGCTCGCTCGAAGGGCGCTCGATCTCGGGCTTGTGAGGCCACAGGTGCCACGTCCCCTGGGCGATAGCGACGAGGACGCCGGCCGCGTCCCGCGCCTCTCCCTGGACGAACGCCACGCTCCGCCCGCGCCGGACCACCCGGCCGGTGGCGCACAGGCGGCCGTCCCGCGCCCCCGCGACGAACGAGATCGTCAGGCCGGTCGTCGCGCACCACCATTCCTTGGGGATGGCGGAGATCACCGCGGCTCCCATCGCCGAGTCGAGGACGGCCGCGACGACGCCGCCGTGCGCGACCCCGCGGTTGTTGGTGTGATGCGGCCCGAGGTCGATCGTGGCCGAGGCGGTGCCGTCCTTCATGCTAGGGAGGTCGATGCCGAGGTACTGGTTGAACGGCGGAAGGGGCATGGGGCCTCCGGCGCGAAAGGGAGAGGATACCGGACCTCCGGACGAGGCATACTTCCGAGCATGAGCGGGGCGAACGCCGACACCGAGATCAAGATCCGGGAAACGCTCGCGAAGTGGCCGGAGCTCGCCGACCGGATCGCGCGACAGCTCCTCATCGTCCTCCACAGCGAGGGGCACGTCACGATCGACGCGATCTACGACGAGGCCCGCGCCGCCGCGGGCCACGGGCCGGCCGCCCCCGCCCACGACGATCCGAACCGCCCGGGAGCCGCGCCGTGGAGCGCGAACGAGAAGGACGCGGTCCGCGAGGCCGTGATGCGCCACGCGGCGCAAGTCTTGACTCCCGAGAAGGTGCAGGTCGTCGTCGACGGCGTGCGCCGGCGCGAGGAGGCCGAGGGGCTCGAGAGCATCGCGAGCCTCCAGGACGTGTCGTTCGACGTGCTGGCGGACACCGTGCGACGCTTCTGCCGCCTCCCGCGCGGGGACGAGCGCCTCGCCCCGGCGCAGACCACGGGGTTGCGCGTCGCGCTCCTCCGCAGCTTCATCTCCGACCAGCTCGAGTTCATCGCCGTCGCGAAGAGCTATCTGCGCGTCACCGATTTCGAGTGGATCCTCGACCGGGTCATCGGGCCGTCGAAGGGGCAGGGGCGGATCGGCGGGAAGGCGGCCGGGATGTTCCTCGGCTACCGCATCTTGCAGGGGGAGCGAGGCGAGCACGACAACGAGGCGCTGGCGCAGGTGCACCTCCCGGAGTCGTGGTTCCTGCGCTCCGACGTCATCGAGCAGTTCATCCACCTGAACCGGCTGGACGAGTACCAGATCCAGAAGTACAAGCCCCCGGAGGAGATCCGGAACGAATACCCGCTGGTGCGGCAAATCTTCCAGGAGGGGGAGATCCCGGCGGAGGTCGTCTCCCAGCTCGAAACGCTCCTGACGCTCGTCGGGCGCCATCCCCTGATCGTGCGCAGCTCGAGCCTGCTCGAGGACCGCTTCGGTGCGGCCTTCTCGGGGATGTACGCGAGCGTGTTCCTGGGAAACCAGGGGGAGCCGAAGGAGCGGCTCCGCGCGCTCCTTGCCGCGATCAAGGAGGTGTTCGCCTCCACGCTCGCGCCGAACCCGCTGGTCTACCGCCGGCGGCACAACCTGCTCGACTACAACGAGGACATGGCGATCCTCATCCAGAAGGTCGTCGGCCGCCCCCACGGGCGCTACTACCTCCCCGACGTTGCCGGGGTCGGCTTCTCGCGGAACGAATACCGGTGGTCCCCACGCCTGAAGGCGGAGGACGGGCTCGCCCGCCTGGTGTACGGGCTCGGCACGCGCGCGGTGGACCGGACCGGGAACGACTACTCCCGGCTCGTCGCGCTCGGGGCGCCGCTGCTGCGCCCGGAGGTCACGCCGGAGCGCCAGGCGAGGTATTCGCAGCGCTACGCCGACGTCATCGATCTTACGGCCGACCGGTTCGCGACCATCCCCTTGGAGCGCCTGCTCGAGGAAGGGCACGGGGCCCCGGGGCTCGACATGGCGGCGTCGATCCTGACCGACGACGGCCTCATCGAGCCTCTGGGGGGTCTCGAAGGGGTGGCCGCCGAGAGCATCACGCTGACCTTCGACCGGCTTCTCGCCCGCACGCGGTTCGCGCGTCTGATGCGCGACCGGCTCCGGCGCATCGAGGACGCTTACGGCACGCCGGTGAACGTGGAGTTCGCGCAGGTCGAGGATCGCTTCTACCTGCTCCAGTGCCGACCGCTGGTCCAGGCGGAGGCGGCGGAGTCCGGAAAGCTCCCCCGCGGGGTTCCGTCGGACCGGATCGTTTTCGCGACGCGCGGCATGGTCCGCTCGGGAGAGGTGCGGGACATCGGCTACCTCGTGCTCGTGGACCCGCGGGCCTACGACGCCGCCTCGCCGGAGGAGCGCGCGCTGATCTCGCGCGCGGTCGCCCGCGTCAACGACGCGCTCGAAGCGGAGACGTTCCTGCTCCTCGGGCCGGGGCGGTGGGGGACGAACGATCCCCGGCTCGGCGTCAAGGTCCACTACGCCGACATCAACCACTGCCGCGTGCTGATCGAGATCGCGCACCGCCGGGGGGCGTTCGTCCCCGAGGTGTCCTACGGGACCCACTTCTTCCAGGACCTCGTCGAGGACGGGATCTTCTACCTGGCGCTCTACCCGGACGAGCCGGGAACGTCGTGGCGCGAGGGGTTCGTCCTCCTGGCGCCCAACGCCCTTCCGAGCCTTTCTCCCGGTGACGCGCCGCTGCAGCGCTTCCTCCACGTCGTCCGGGTGGCGGACGCTGCGCCCGGGCGCGCCCTCCACCTCGCGATGGACGGCGAGGCGGGGGAGGCGATGTGTTGGCTCGAGTGACGGCCTCCGCGAGCGCCCTCCGCTAGGCCCAGCCCCGCAGGCGCACCGCTTCGGCCACCCGGTTCACCGACACGCAGTAGGCGCCCATGCGGTTGTTCACCTTGAACTTCTGCGCCATCTCGTGCACCGCGTGGAAAGCGGAGGTCATCTTGAGGTCGAGGCGCTTGTGCACCTCGGGCTCGTCCCAGTAGTACTGGTAGGCGTTCTGCACCATCTCGAAGTACGAGACGGTGACCCCGCCGGCGTTGCAGAGGAA
>JBGQLU010000176.1:0-7569 GCA_041500265.1 Acidobacteriota bacterium
CGGCTCGAGGAAACCCCTGGCGACGGATCCGGTCGAGCCTCCGTTGCCCCGCCACGGGCCCGGCACGAGAATCGTCGCCGTCACGACGAGGGCGGCGGCCGCCACGGACGCGGCGGCGGCGGGCCAGGCGCGCGCGATGGATGGTTGCCACCACCGGCGCACGTCCCCGGCGGCCGGCGCCGCCGACGAGCGCGCGATCGCGGCTTCGGCGACCTGCGAGCCGGCAAGCCACTGCGCTTCCTCGGAACAGGTCGCGCAAACCGCGAGATGACGGCGGACGGTGTCTTCCTCGGCCGGCTCGATCGCATCCTCTCCAACACCGAAGAGCGCGCCGATCAGCTCGGGTGGCGGATGCGATCCGAAGAAGGCCTCGCCGTGCCGCGCGATCTCCGCGCGCATCCGATCGACCGTCTCGAGCTCGGCTCTGCAGGCGGGGCACGTTTCGAGGTGACGCTCGAAGGCACTTCTTTCGTCGGAGCTCAACGTTCCGTTGACGTACCAAGGCAGCAGGGCGTGGGAACGGTCTCCATTCATGTCAGTGAGTCGTCCGCGAAGCCGCGAAGTTCGAGCTGGGGCGCGAGAAGTCGGGATCGCCGACCAGAATGAACGGCGCCCAGCGAAGGACGCGGCTGCGGCCGGGGACGTCCGACGCGAGGAAGTGCAGCTTCGAAGCCCGGAGAGCCGCGGCTGGCTCCTGGCCGTGCACGAGCGCGCCGTAGAAATCCACCATGAAGTCCGCGGTCGACTGGTCCGGCACATCCCAGAGACTCACGACGACGGCGCGCGATCCCGCATCGAGGAAAGCGCGCGTCAGCCCCGCGAGCCCCTCGCCTCGGAGCAGCTCGCCGTCCCCCGAGCGGCAGGCGGAGACGACGACGAGATCCGCCGACAGCGGGAGCGCGAGGATGTCGTCGACGCCCAATAGCGCGCCGCCCTTTCCGGGCGGGTCCGCCCCGAGCCAGAGTCCCGTATCGCGGGGGCTTTCGGGATCGAGCCAGGCGTGGGTCGCGAAGTGGAGATAGCGGCGGCCCGGTCCGCCGCCGAGCACGTTCGAACGAGTGGCGTCGGAGCCGATCAGGAGCTTCGTTTCGTCCTGAGGGAACAGCGCCGCGATTCCTTCCACCTCGCGGCGCGCGAACGGAAGCTGCGGAAGCCGCGCGCGTTCGTCGCCGAGCGCGGGATCGGCGACGCCCAGGAGGCCGGACGCCGCCGGGATCGGCGCGCCGTTGGCGAAACGGCTTCGAGGTCCACGCAGCTGCGCCAGGGTCGCCGCCGAGGGCACGACCGCGACCTCGCGGGTTTCCACCAAGAACTTGCCTGCGATGCGCAGCGCCTCGAAGGGAACGTGATGGACCGGGCCGTCGGGAGCCACGAGCAGGTGTGCGCCGTCCGGGAGCTCGAACGGAATCAGGGCGTGACCGAGACTCTCCGAAGCGTCTCGCTCGCGGCTCGCGGCGTTGCCGTCGGGTCCGGGAGCGGTCGATCCCGCGGTCGACTCCAGGAACGCGGCCGCCTTCTCGGCGATCTCCGCCGGCGGAGGGAGAGCCTGCACCGACGCGCGATGTTTCGTGATCGCGAAGACCCACGCTCCGGACTTGCCAACGAAGTACTCGAGGAGCGCTTCGTCGTCCCGGAGAACGGACTGCTGCAGTTTCGCGAGCGCGACCGGGCGAGCCTCCGGGAGCGATCCCGGCCGCTCCGATTCGAAGCGGGCCCGAGCCTGGATCTCCAAGCGCTCGAGCGTGGCGCGGGTCTTGTCCACATCGGCACGCGCGGCCGCTCGCGCGGCAGGCGAATCGGCGCGTGCCAGCCCGGCCAGGGCCTCGCCGAACCGGTCCCGAGCGTCGACCCTCTGATGGTCCAACGGGTCGTCGGACTTTCCGGACCGCGGATCGGGAATCGCCAAGGCGTCGAGAAGGCTGCGGGAGCGCGACCGTTCGGCGATCGCGAAAGCCGTCGCGACCTCTTCGGGACGGAGGGACCTTCCGCTCGGGAGAACAAGTGCGAGCGCACGCTCGAAGAGATCGATGCGCTCGGCGAGAAAGCGCATCTTCAAGTCTCCCGTGAGGAGCCGCGTGCGCGTGCGCTCGACCTCGTCGAGCGCGGCGTTCATCTCGCGGGACGCCTCGCGGCGCGATCCGGCCGCCTCGAGGGCCGCCGCGATCCCGGCGTGCGCGCTCCAGCGCTCCTCGGTGGAGTCCGTTTCCTCGGCGAGGGCGAGCGCCTGGCGGTGCGCGGCGAGCGCCTTGGTCGGCGATCCCCTCGCGAGATGAAGCTCGCCGAGCAAGTTTGTCGCGTACGCTTGGTTCTCGATCTCGCCGCTCTCGCGGAATTCGGCGAGTGCTCCCTCGAGAAGAGGCGCCGCCTCTTCCGCTCTTCCGAGACGAAGGAGCATCTTCGCGGCGTTGGCGCGCGAGTGGGCGGCCCGCGATTCCTCGCCGGCATCCTTCCACAGCGTCCCCGCGAGGAGCGCTTCGTTGAGGGCCGGTGCGTACGAGCCCTGAGCGCCGAGCACGGCCCCCAGGTTGTTGTGAGCCTGGGCCTGCGCCGCTTGACTCGAGAGCCTGGTGGCGGCCGCGAGGGCGTCGTCCACGGAGTGTCGTGCCCGCGACAAATCGCCCAGGCCGTAGTACGCCGCTCCGAGGTTGTTGAGGCTGCTCAGCTCCCCACGCGAGTCGTTCATCTCCCGGTACAAGCGCAGCGCCTCTTCCTGATCGATGAGACCGCGAGAGAGGTCGCCCGTCGACAGCGCGAGATTGCCGAGGCCCGTGAGGCAGTCGGCCTCGGCGTCCCGATCCTTCGCTGCGCGGGCCTTCGCCAGCGCCGGCTCGAACGCAGCGCGTGCTTGTCGCAGCTCCCCCAGATCGGCCCGCACCTTGCCTAGGGCTATCAGGGTGCGGGCTTCGTCGGATGGGTTCTTTTGCTCCCCGTAGATCGACGCGGATCTGACCAGGAGCGGCGCTGCCTCGCGAGGCCGCTTCGCCGCGATCAGCAGGTCCGCGAGAATCCGGAGCTGGCGGGCGATCTCCCGCTGGTTGGTAGCACTCTCGGAGAGCTCCAGCGCCCGGCGCTCGTGGGCGATCGCGTCGTCGAGCCGGCCCGCGTCCTGGTGCAGGTTCGCGATCTCGGTTTCGCACGCCGCTTGGCCCAGGAGGTCGTTGCCCTGGCGCCTCAGCTCCAGGGAGCGACGGTAGGCGTCGAGAGCCTCGTCGCGCTTCCCCGCCACGCGGCAGCACTTCCCGTAAACGTTGAGAGCGCGCGCGAGGTCACCGGGCCCGCCGATCTCCTGGCGAACCCCGACCGCCCTCCGGGCCGAATCCACGGCTGCGTCCGCCTGCCGGTCGGCGAGAAGCGCGTCGGCTCTCGAGAGCAGGACATCCGCCAGCCCCCCCCGGTCCCCCACCTTCTGGAGAAGGTGGTCCGCCAGGTCGAAGTGCTCGGCGGCGCTCTTGTAATCGGACCTCCTCGTGGCCATGTTTCCGAGCGCGGTGTGACAGGCGGCCTGGCCCGCTAAGTGGCCCGAGCGCGTGTAAGCCGCGAGAGCCTTCTCGAACCCCGCGACGGCCTCGTCGGGGTGGCCACCGACGACGGCGTAAAACGCGTCGCCGTAAGTCCGGCCGGGTCCCGCCTTCGGACCGAGCCGGTCCATCAGGGACGGCGCCTGCTGAACCTGGCCCCTTCGCAGCTCGACCATCACGGCTTTAAGGTAGGGCTTCGGATGGTTCGGATCGACCGCGGCCATCTCGCGGACGAGGGCCTCCGCGTCCTCCCAGCGAGACTCGCCGAGAGCAGCGTCCACCGACTGGGAGAGCGCATTGATGCGCGCTTCGACGTCGCTCGACGGCTGCGGTGCATCCGCCGCACGGGCTCCCGTGAAGATCGGCAGTAGGACGAGCGCAACGGCTGCAAGACCCCGGAAAAATTTATCGAACCTCGTGGCACCTCGCGCGACGGCGTCGCGGCGTGCTCGTGATGCGGATCGAGAATCCTTGGTAGGACGGCGCAAACCGGCGTATTTTCTCGTGGCAACCGCCGGCTCGCTCGACGAGCCGAGCGAGAGGAGGAGGGGACGATGACAATCGGTTCCGTTCGTTCGCTTCGCAAGATCGCGGTCGGAATAGGAGCGCTCGCCATCGCATGCGGCGCCGTGCCGGCCGTCGGCGGGGACATCCAGACCACCAACAACGGAGGCGGATCCACCAATCCCAACCCGGGCAGCGTCGTCGACGTGTCTTGGAATCCCGACAATGAGTGCGTGGTCGGCGAGAGTGAGACGCTCGCCGAGCTGCTCGGGTGTATGGCGTCGTATATCGATCCGATCTTCTTTTGCGACCCCGTCAATCCCGTGCCGGGCGGCGCCCAGCTCCCTCCGGGATACGCGAAAGAATCCATCTACCCGGGCGACCACTGCCCCGAGCCTGACGCTCGGGGCGACTTCGTCGTTCATTACATCGGGAACCCACCGATCGGGGTCACTGTCCAGCGCTTGGCCCCGGACGAGACCGGCAGCATGGAGCCCGAGAAACTGTTCATCCACGAGAATGATCCGAACATTCAGTGGGTGACGATCTCGGTCAATCGGCCGTCTCTGACAGGCCGGTTCGGGGTCGTGACGGAGGTCGCTCATGGCGGCAGCATCACGCTCGCGGTCAACGGAACACCCCTCCCCGCGGTGACGACGACGAACGGCGAGTGGAGTGTGACCGTCAACAGAGCGCTGGTCAGCCGGCTGACCCAAGCGGGGTACAACGTCTTCAACGACGGAACGTATCTCATTGTCTCGACCCCAAGCCCAGGTTCGATCACAAGCATTTCCTGGAAATCGACCGATTCCGGGATCGTGAGAAGTACGCTCCACCTCGACACGGGTCCTCCTCCTCAACCGCAACTGGACGGCGAGTAGGCGGGACCGGGGAGCCGGCCCACCGGCTCCCCTCACGCGTCCGGTCACTGTAGCTCCCTTGCGCCCTGCAAGCGGGAGAGAAGGTCCATCATCTTCTTGCGGCAGTACCACATGCGTGACTTGACGGTGCCCGGAGGGATCGCCAGCCTGTCAGCGATGGCCTCGTAGGAGAGCTTCTCGACCAGCGCGAGCCGCCACAGCTCGCGACACGCTTCGGGCGAGCGCTGGAGCGCCTCGAAGAGCAGACGTCCTTCCTCGGCGCGCCGGAGAGACCGATAGGGGTTGTCGGACGCGACGCGCTCATCCAGGTCCGAGTCCGGAGCGAACACGGCGCGGTCCCGATAGATCCTTCGGATCCGATCGACCGCGGTGTGATTCGCGACCCCCACCACGTACGTTCTGAGCATGGAGCGTCCCTGGAAGCGTTCCGCCTGGAAGTTCCTCAGGAGCTTCGCATGCACCGCCTGGCAGACGTCCTCGATCTCCCTGAGGAGCACCGGATAGCGCGCCGCGATCTCGCGACGGATCCACTCGTCAATCTCGCGGACCGCGGGCTGCGCTCCTCGAAGGTAGCTCGCGATCCGTTCGCGGTCCGCGGCGGCGTCCGGCTCAGGGGCGATCGGAGCGTCGCCTGCGGATCTGGTCCGATCGTTTCCCATCGATTCGACCCGGTCCTCAGGCTGCGTTAGGAAACCTGAACCGGATTTACCCCCAACGTTGGATTCGACCAAGACATGGGAGTCTACATGAGTCGGTGCTGCGGGCGATTCGTCTGCATCGGGTGCCTCGCGACCACCCCCGCCTGAGACGTCACGCCCACAACCGGTTCGCGTTTTACGTTCCTTTTCGTTGAACCCTGTGCGGCACGCTTTCCGCAACTCCTGAAGGAGACCGAAGAAGATCGCCCACGGACTCGCTACCCTCTTGCCAGAGGCTGACCCATGACGGCAACACGGCCGCTCATCACCGGGATCCTGACCGGAATCTTGAGCGCGGGAGTCCTCAGTCCGCCCTTCGCTGCGCCGCAGGCGTCCAGCCCCGATCGTCCGGCCGAGTCTCCATTCGGATGGGTCGGCGACCTCGATGCGGCGCGAGAGTCGTCCCTCCGCACCGGGAAGCCCATCTTGCTCTTGATCGACTCTCCACCGCAGAGGTGGGATCGATACATCGAGAGCGAGGTTCTTCCCGACTCCGCTCTGGCGCAGGTCGTCCGTCGGTTGGTCTGGGTACTTCCCGACCTGGAGCGGAGCGAGGAGCTTCGTGCGCGTTTCCATGTCGTTGGGTTTCCGACGCTGCTCTTGCTCGGTCCCGGAGAGGAGAACATCCATCGCACGGCGGGGTATCTGACGCCGAAAGCCCTCTCGGACTTTCTTCGAGAGGGACTGCGTCGCTACGAGCTCTTCGCTCGCGGCCTCGACTGGGATGTCCCGGCGCCCCGGAGCGACAGGCTGAGCCCGAAATACGAATTCGACACGCTTCCTGCACCCTCGAGCGACTGTCCGCGCGGCATCGCATTCATCGGCGGGGCGCTTTTCCTCCAGCAAGGCCAGACGGTGTTCAAGCTGGACGAGAGGACGGGAGAGACCCTGGAGAGTCTTGTTTCCCCGGGGACCGTAGCAGATCTCACGTCGGACGACAGGTTTCTCTATGCGATCGACTACTGCTGGACCAGTGGGCAACCCATCTACGTCATCGACCCGGCAGACGGCGAGATCGTCCGAGCGATCGTGACTCAGGCCAACTCGACCAGCCGCGAATGCGCTGCGTCGGGTGTCGAGGCTCACGCGGGCCGGCTGTGGGTCCTGGAATTGGCGGGCAAGATTCACGAGATCGAGCCGGGGAGCGGAAACATCGTGAGAACGATCGAAACGGAGCGGGGCCTTCGCGGTCTCGCATACGACGGGGAACACCTCGTGAGCTTGAGCACCAAAGGAGTCGTCTTCCTCGATCCCGCGAACGGGCATCTCGACAGGATGGTGCCGATGAATTGCCCGCTGCGATCGATCGGCTTCCACGGCCGACGCTTCTTTCTGATGGAGCAGCCAGTCGAAGGCTTCGATCGGAATCACGATCCCATTCGCATCTCACCGAAAGCTCTTGTTCTTTACGCCGGTTCCCTCTAACCGAACATCATCCACAGGTAGCTGTACCGCAGAGCGGTCGTGAGCGCGCGCGTGTCCGCCCTCGATGCTCTCGAAGTAGAGCACGGGATGCCCTGCCGTTGAACGGCACCTGTGGAGCACGACAGGAGCACAACGCGCAAAGGCGGTCGCGCGATCTGACGCGAAGAAAGAGTTGGGTGGTGGAGGCGGCGGGAATCGAACCCGCGTCCGAAAAGGTTCGTACGGAATGCTCTACACGCTTAGCCGTCTCGATTTTTTATCTCGCCGTCATCCCGCTGAGCGGCAAATGGGATGCTGGCCAGCCCGTGCATTTCGCCCTCCGGCCACGGGCGTCGCCGGAGAGCTATCCCGAATTATCGTCGCCTCGTTAGATCGCCTCGGGAGGGCCACCTAGGAGACGTCGCAGCTTAAGCTGCGAAGGCCAGCGAGTTATCGTTGGCTGTGTTTACATCCGCCTGGTTTATCGAGGTAGCGGACCTCGGCGTGCACCTTCCGCCTCTGCCTTTCCGTCGAAACCATGTTCGCCCCCATGGCGCATGGACC
>JBGQLU010000177.1:0-7472 GCA_041500265.1 Acidobacteriota bacterium
CGCGCGCCTGACCGAGCTGATGACCGAAGGCGCCGCCGCCTATACCACCGTGCGGGCGGCGGGCGGCCGTCTCTTCGCGATCAAGAGGCAGCCCCCGTTGGAGCAGCCGCTGCTCGTGATGCTCGACTCCGCCGACGACCTTTCCGGAGAGCGGATCGTTTGCGACCCCAATGCGCTGGATCCGTCGGGCGCGACCGCGATCGACTGGTTCGAGCCGTCGTTCGATGGCGCGAAGATCGCGGTGTCTCTCTCCCGCGCCGGAACCGAGCGCGGCGACGTGCACGTGATCGACGCCGCCACCGGCCGCACGCAGGGGGACGTCGTGCCCCGCGTGCACGGCGGCACCGCGGGAGGGAGCCTCGCGTGGGATGCGGCCGGCACCGGCTTTTACTACACGCGCTACCCCCGGCGGGGGGAGCGGCCCGATGCTGACCTGCCGTTTCACGTGCAGGTCTATTGGCATGAGCTGGGGGCGGACACCTCCGGCGACCGCTACGAGATCGGGGCCGACTTCCCGAGGATCGCGGAGATCCAGCTGGAGTCGAGCCGCGACGGACGCTTCGTTTTGGCGGGCGTGCAGAACGGCGACGGCGGAGAGTTCATGCACTGGCTGCGGTCGGCCGGCGGGAGCTGGACCGCAATCACTCGGTGGGAGGACGGCTGCCTCGCAGCCCGGCTCGGGGACGACGGGGCGGCCTACCTCGTCTCGCGGCAGGGGGCGCCCCGCGGGAAGATCCTGCGCGCGCCGCTCGACGGTCGGCCGGTCTCGGCCGGCGCGCGGACGATCATCCCCGAGGGGGACGATGCCGTCCAGACGTCCTTCTCGCGCGGCTCGGGGCTCTGGACCGGCCGCGATCGGTTGTACGTGCTCTATCAGCAGGCAGGCCCGAACGTCCTCGAGGTGTTCGACCTCTCGGGCCGCTTCCTGCGGACGGTTCCCACCCCGCGGCTCTCCACCGTCGACGACGTCGCCGTCCTCGACGACGGCGGCGCTCTCGTCTCGAACCAGAGCCTCACCGAGCCCCCCGCATGGCTTCATGTCGCCGCGGACGGCGCCGCCCTACGCCGGACCGCTCTCGTCGAGATCTCGAAAGCCGTGTTCTCCGACTGCGAGGTCGTCCGCGACGAGGCGGTCTCGAAGGACGGGACGCGCGTTCCCTTGACCATCCTCCGCCGAGCGGGGACCGTCTTGAACGGCTCGAACCCGACGATCCTCTACGGGTACGGCGGCTACGGCGTCTCGGTCACCCCCTCGTTCCGCGCTCGAATCCGGGCCTGGACGGAGCGCGGGGGCGTCTTCGCTCTCGCCCACCTGCGTGGAGGCGGGGAATTCGGCGACGCCTGGCACCGCGCCGGCAGCCTCGCGAACAAGCAGAACGTCTTCGACGACTTCGTCGCGTGCGCCCGCCGGCTGTACGACGCGGGGTACGCCTCCCCGGGGTCGCTCGCCCTGTTCGGCGGAAGCAACGGCGGCCTCCTGATGGGGGCGATGATCGTGCAGCACCCCGCGATCGCGCGCGCGGTCGTTTCCCTCGTCGGCCTCTACGACATGATCCGCGTCGAGGGGACGCCGAACGGCGCCTACAACGTCACCGAGTTCGGCACGATCGAGGACGAGAGGCTCTTCCGGGTGCTCCACGCCTACTCGCCGTACCACAACGTGCGCGACGGTGTCGATTACCCTGCGGTCCTGCTGCTGACCGGCGAGAACGACCCGCGAGTGGACCCGTGGCACAGCCGGAAGATGGCGGCGCGCCTGCAGCGGGCGACCGCCTCGCGCCGCCCGATCCTGCTACGCACCAACGCGGCCGCGGGGCACGGAATGGGAACCGCGCTTTCCCAGCAGATCGACGAGTTCGCGGACGTTTTGACCTTCGTCTGCCGGGAGCTCGGCGTTGGGGGACAGCAACCGAAATAGGGAATTGGGGACAGCAACCCAATTGGGAATCTTCTAATTGGGTTGCTGTCCCCAATTCCCTATTTCGGTTGCTGTCCCCCAAGACCGATCTCGGCGAGGTATTTCTCGTCCCCGGGATCGCGGAGCTGCCAGTACGGCAGGCGCGCCGTCTTCAAGAGCCGAGCCGTTTCCCCGTCGGTCGAGGACCAGCCGAGCACGCGCCTGGGAGCGGCCTTCTCGACGTCGATCGTCCTCGTCAGCCCCCCGTACGCGAGCGTGAACCGTGTGACCGGAACGCCGTCGCGGAGGACGTCCTCCCGCCTGATCGTCGCCGATGTCGGCTTCAGCGCGCCGTGCGATTTTCGCGACGACCACAACGCCGGCACGATCTCTCCGGACCACTCCCGTCCCCCCGCGAACGGACCGTCCAGCTCGCGCAGCTGGATCAGCAGGGCGTCCTCGTAGAGGGTTCCGGCCGCGGTCGGAACCGTATCCTCGCGTTCTCCTTCGGCGTGGAAGTAGGACCGGATCTCGCTCGCGAACGATCGCGGGGCGACCGAGAGCTTCTGCCAGACGTTTCCGCACCATTCCTGCACCGTGAACGAGATCTTGACGGGGGCGAACCTCTCACCGGCGCTCCCGTCAACCGGCGCGAAGACGCTCGTCATCACCGAGTAGGGGTAGATCCCCGTCTGGAACTTCAGGACGTGGTTCAGCTTCAGCACGTTGACCCGGTCGGCCGGGGGGACGCTTCCGTCGTCGTCCTTGATCCAGACCCGACGGTCCATCGGCTCGGTGACGTAGATGAGAACGACATTGCCGTCCCGCGGCTTCCCGTAACGACCCGTCGTGATCGCGTATCCCGAGAGCTCCGCCTTTCCGTCGCCCCAGTGCTGCCAGAACGAAGTCGAGGCGCGCGCGACGGGTGCCGTGGGAGCGCTCGCGACACCCGCCGACGCACCCCCGCAGCCGGCCAGCAGCAGGGCGAGGGCGGTCGAGGCCGCGGATGCGAGGATCGGTCTCATGAGACACCTCCGGCGATCCAGTAGAGCCCATCGCTCTTCGCCCGGCAACGGGTCGCGTTATCATCGAGGGATGAAGGAAAGCGATCTCAAGGCGTTTCTGGACGGCGACATCGACGCGGCTCGGCTCGACGAAGCGGCGGCGCGGGACGCGGAAGGCGAGCTCGGGCCCGACCTCGACGACGTCGTCACCCTCGGGCGCGACGAGCTCGTGCTGCTCTGCGACGGCCACCTCGAAGGAAAGTTGACGCTTCCGGCGCTTCAGGCGATCGCGACCGGCGTGCTCGCCTCCGATCACTTCGCCTGGGACGAGGGGAGCGACGACGGCGAGCTGGTCGCCGAGATTCTCTGGAGCTGGTCGTCCCCGGAGGACGACGAGGTGCTCGGGACCGAGACGGTCGCCGGGCACCGGCGTACGCTCAAGCGCGACCGCTCCGGAGATCGTCGAGCGCCCGGCCGAACCTGAGGGTCCCTTCCGCGAAGATCTCCGGGTCGCCGGAAAGACCGATCCGAACGTGCTGGGGGGCGCCGAAGAACCTCCCGGGAACGATCGAGGTCTCGTAGCGGTCGCGCAAAAGCCGCGCCAGCGCGTCGGCATCCACGCGGACGACGCGAGGGAACGAGGTCGTGCCGATCGGCGAGAGCTCGGCTTCGAGGTCCAAGGCGCGCTCCGTCAAGAACTCGTGCCAGCGGGCTCGGTTCGCGTCGAGGATCCCGCGGGCCCGCGCGGCCAGGGGACCGAGCCGCCCGAAGGCGAACGTGGCGAGCCGCTCGGCAGGGTGCGCGTCGTCCACTCCGAACAGGTTCTTCAGCTGCCACATCCTCGCCGCGAGCGGGGGCGCCGCGACGATCCACCCCGCACGGAGGCCTCCCAGACCGTAGACCTTCGTGAGGCTCGAGGTGACGACGAAGACGTCGCCGAGCTTCGCGGCCGAAGGCGGCGCCGCCTCGAAAGCCGCGTCGAGGTAGACCTCGTCCACGAGGACCGTAGCACCCACGGCCTCGGCGGCGGCGCCGATCGCGCGCATCGTCGGCTCGTCGATCGCGGCCGGCGCGGGATTGTTGAGATTCGACAGAACGACGAGGCGCGTCCTCGAGGTCACCGCCTTCCGGGCGTCGTCCGGGTCGACGCGAAATCCGTTCTCGAAGCGGCGCGGCAGGTGCCGGACGACGGCACCGAGGTGGCGGGCGAGCGTTTCCATCGGCTCGTAGACCGGGTGCTCGACCACCACCTCGTCTCCAGGCTCGATCAGGGCGGCCATCGCGAGATGGTTGGCGCCGGCGGTGCCGGCCGCCGTGACGACACGCTCCCGAGGAATCCCGTAGCGGGAGGCGATCGCGTCGCGGAGGCGCGGGTCGCCGTACCCGAACGGGGGAGCGAGCGCGACGTCGTCCGACGTGGCGCCCAGCTCGGCGAGCGACACGGCCTTCATGCCGCTCTCGGCGAGGGTGAACCGCGCGCGCTGGAGGGTCTTGGCCCAGTGCATGTACTCGGAGCGCATGGGACGATCGGATCTCACGACGCCCTCCTTCGGGTCCAGAACAGGTACGCCGGAATCCCCGTGGCGACCAGACCCCATCCCAGCAGGGATTTCGCCGGATGCTCGACGAATGTGCTGCCGACGACCGCGAGCGACGTGGCGACGAAGAACGCCGTGGTCCACGGCTCGCCCGGAACCGTGACGAAGGGACGAAGGCCCGGATCCTTCCGCCGAAACGCGAAGAGGGTCCACGCCGTCAGCGCGAGGAAGGCGAAGTCCACGGTCACGACCCAGCTCAGGATCTCCTCGTACGTTCCGGACAGCGCCGTGGCGCACGCGAGGACGCCCTGGAGGACGATCGCGACGTGCGGGACGCCGGTACGAGGATGGAGGCGGCCGACCGCCTCGAAGAAGAGGCCGTCCTTCGCCATCGCGTAGTAGACGCGCGGGCACGTGAGCATGCCTTGGGCGAGGAAGCCGAAGGTCGAGATCGCGATCGCCGCCGCGATCGCTTCTGCCCCCCGTCCGCCGAGGGCGCGCCGCATCACCTCGGAAGCCGGCGTGTCGGTCGCCGCCAGCCCGCCGACCCCGAGGGCGCGTATTGCGGCGCAGTTGACCGCGAGGTAGAGGCCGACGACACCCGCCGTTCCGATCAGCATCGCGCGCGGGAGCGTGCGCGGCGCGTCGGCGATCTCGCCCGAGGCGAAGCTGGCCGTCGCCCATCCTCCGTAGGCGAACAGGACGGCGATCATCGCGGCGAAGAAGGCGCGCAGCCCCGGTTCGCCCGCGGCGGCCGCTTCGGCGGAGGAGGCGCGAGGCGCCAAGAAGAGGCCGCACGCCACGAGGGCCGCGATCGCCAGGATCTTGAGCGCCATGAACGCGCTCTGCACGCCGCCGCCCGACCTCACGCCGAGGAGGTTGACCCCGGTCAGGAGCAGGAGCGCCCCGACCGCCGTGGCGGATTCGTGCCATCCGGGATGCGCCAGGTCGTGGGCGTAGCGGGCGAAGGTGACGGCGACGGCGGCCATGCCCCCGGTCTGGACGACGAGCAGGTTCGACCACCCGAGGAGGAACCCGGCGAGAGGATGCACGCCGTCCCGCAAATAGGCGTACGTCCCGCCGACGCCGGGGCGGCGCGCGGCCAGCTCGGCCCAGATGAATCCGCCGGAGAGCGCCACGGCGCCGCCCAGGAGCCACGCGGCCAGGATCGCCGGCGCGGAGGGAGCGTCCTTCGCGACGACGTGCGGGTTCATGAAGATCCCCGATCCGACGATCCCGCCCATCACCAAGAGCGCGGTGTCGGCGAGCCCGAGCTTGCGCCGGCGCGAGTTCGGGTCGCCGCTCATGATCGGGGGAGCATACCCGCATCCCGTTTATACTCGTCCGTTCCGGCCGGAACGTTTCGTCAGGAGGAGCCGCCATGATCGGTCGCGCGTCGTCCCTGGTCCTGCTCGCCGTCCTCGCCACCCTTGCCGCTCCCACCCGGGCCGCCCAGGGCGCGCCGACCGCGGAAGAGGCCAAGGCGTTCATCGAATCCGCCGAGAGCACCCTCTTCGACCTGTGGACGACGGCCGAGCGCGCCTCGTGGGTGTACGAGACGTTCATCACCGACGACACCGAGAAGATCCAGGCGGAGGCGCGCCGCGCCGTCATCGCGAAGACGGTGGAGCTGGCCAAAGAGGCGCAGCGGTTCCGCGGGCTGACGCTCCCGCCCGACGTCGCGCGGAAGTTCGAGCTGTTGCCGATCTCCCTGTCGGTCGTCGCGCCGTCGGATCCGAGCAAGCAGAAAGAGCTCTCCGAGATCGCGGCGCAGATGGAGGGGATCTACGGGAAGGGGCAGTACTGCCCCGCGGGGAAGGAGTGCCTCGACATCACCGCGATCGGCGAGCGCCTCGCCACAAGCCGCGACCCGAAGGAGCTCCAGGAGATCTGGGAAGGGTGGCAAGCGGTCGGCCGGCCGCTCCGGCCGAAGTACGAGCGCTTCGTGACGCTGGCGAACGAGGGGGCGAAGGAAATCGGCTATGCGGACCTGGGCGCCCTCTGGCGGTCGGGGTACGACATGCCCCCCGCGGAATTCGCCAAGGAGATGGACCGCCTCTGGTCGCAGGTGAAGCCGCTCTACGACGCGCTCCACTGTTACGTCCGGCGCCGGCTGGCCGAGACCTACGGCGCCGCGCTCGTTCCCCCGGGGAAGCCGATCCCCGCCCACCTGCTAGGGAACCTCTGGGCGCAGCAATGGGGGAACGTCTACGGTCTCGTCGCTCCGCCGGGGGGCGATCGCGGCTACGACCTGGCGAAGCTCCTCGAGGCGAAGAAGGTGGACGCCAAGGAGCTGGTTCGGTACGGCGAGCGCTTCTTCACTTCTCTCGGCTTCGATCCCCTGCCGAAGACCTTCTGGGAGCGATCGCAGTTCGTGAAGCCGCGCGATCGGGATGTCGTCTGTCATGCGAGCGCATGGGACCTCGACTGGAAGGACGACCTGCGCCTCAAGATGTGCATCCAGATCAACGCGGAGGACTTCGTCACGGTCCACCACGAGCTGGGCCACAACTTCTACCAGCGCGCCTACGACGCGCAGTCGCCGCTGTTCGCGCAGGGGGCGAACGACGGCTTCCACGAGGGGATCGGCGACGCGATCGCCCTCTCCGCGACCCCCGCGTATCTCGTGAAGATCGGCCTTCTCGACAAGGTGCCGGAGGGGAACGGGAACCTCCCGTTCCTGATGAAGATGGCCCTCGACAAGGTCGCCTTCCTGCCGTTCGGCCTTCTGGTGGACCAGTGGCGCTGGAAGGTCTTCTCGGGCGAGATCAAGCCCTCCGACTACAACAAGGCGTGGTGGGATCTGAAGCGCAAGTACCAGGGGGTCGCGCCCCCATCGCCGCGCTCGGAATCCGACTTCGACCCGGGAGCGAAGTACCACGTCGCCTCGAACACGCCGTACTCGCGCTACTTCCTGGCGGCGATCCTCCAGTTCCAATTCCATCGGGCGCTTTGCAAGGAAGCCGGGTTCAAGGGGCCGCTGGACCAGTGCTCGATCTACGGCAGCAAGGAGGCGGGCGCGAAGTTCGCGAA
>JBGQLU010000178.1:0-7398 GCA_041500265.1 Acidobacteriota bacterium
CAAACGGCCGCAGTCGGAGGGCGCGCCCGGCGCCGGCGCCGCGGCCGGAGCTTTCACCCCGAGATCGTAGTCGGCACCGCCGACGACGAGAGCGTCCGACCGCCGCGGCCCGCCGGCCGCGGGTGCCGGCGCGGCCAGCTCGCGCTCCGCGTCGAGGTAGTGGAACACCGGTTCGTCTTCGACGAGGAACCGCCCCGCGGCCCCAGGGAGACTCGCGAAGCTGACGATGCTCAGGGCGCCGTCGGGAACGATGAAGGCGCGGCCGGCGCTTCCCAGGAGCGGCCGCACCGGATCCCAGACCAGGGACCGGAGCCGCGCTCCCGCCGCCCCGTATGCGTCCAGGGAGCCGTCTCCGGCCCCGGACGGCGGCCGAGCGGCCTCGCGCTTCCACGCGGCGACGGCGTCGTCGATCGCCTCGGCGGGCCCTAGAGGGACGATGCGCGGGGCGGGGCTCGCGCGGGTGATCACCACGGCCAGGTACTCTCGCCGCGGCGCTTCGCGGTGCGTGGCACCCACGTGGTCGAACGCGACGTATGACACGAGGGCGGAGCCGGACGGCAGGACGGCGGTCACGTCCGACAAACCGACCTTCTCCTCCGCCAACCCTTGGCGGAAGGTGGCGCTCGTCTGCGCGAGCGCCAGCTCCGCGCGATCGCGCGCGGTCACGGTCGAACGGAGCTGATCGAGGTACCGCGGACCGCCGCCGTTCGACGCGGACGCGTAGAGGAGGTGGGACAGGCGCGTGGACGCGCGCTCCAGGTCGTCCGCGGCGCGCGCCGCCTCGGCGGACCGCGCCCCCGAGGCCACGCGGCGGCGCCGCGCGGCTTCCGCGAGCACGAGGGCGCGCGATCGAACCATCGCGTCGACCACCTGCTCGCGCCACGAGGCGGGGCGCGCACGCGCGCCGCCGGACACCACGATCGACCACGCGATGTCCAATCCCCCCCGCCGGAGGGCGGAGTAACCGAGCGCCTCCCTCTGGGTGAGCCCCCGCACGTTGCGCAAGAACTGGGCACGGGCGATCCGGTCCGCCTCGAGGGCATCGTCGAGCGCCGCTTTCGGCTCGCCCGCGGTCCACAGGACGCGCGCCCGCGTTTCCAGGAGCGCGGCCAAACGGGGATGACCGGGCCCCGCCACGCGGCGCCACGTCGCCGCGGCCTCGTCGATGAGCGCGCGCGCCGCCGAGCGGTCGTCGATCTCGAGATCCAGGTCGGCGAGGTCACGAAGGGCCCAGATCGTGTCGGGGTGCTCGCTGCCGAGCGTCTCCCGGAGGATCGCGACGGCCCCCTCGAGGAGTGCCTTCGCGGACGCGCGGTCGCCCTGCAGCCGGACGAGATTTCCGAGGTTGTTCATGCACCAGCCGACGTCGTGGTGACGCGGACCCAGCTTGTCCTTGAGCGTCGCCAGGGCGCGTTCGTGGAGGGCACGGGCCGCGGCGAGATCCCCCGAGTCCTGGATCGCGCTGGCCAGGTCGGACGCGGTGATCGCGGTATCGACGTTGTCGGCGCCCTGCGTCGCTTCCTTGATTCGGACCGAGCGCTCCAGTAGCCGCTTGGATTCCCCGAAGTCGCCGAGGTAGCGGCACACGTTCCCCAGGTTGTGGAGGCATGCCGCGACGAGGCGGTGCTCCGGGCCCAGGTTCTTCTCCCGGATCGCCAGCGATTTCTCGAACATCGCGCGCGCGGCGGGAAGCTCCCCCAGCTCGTTCAAGAGCACGCCGAGGCTGTTGTAGCTATACCCAAGGTCGGCGTGGGTCGGAGGAAGGGTCTTGAGGCGGATCGCGAGGGCCTCCTCGTAGAGCGCCTTCGCCTGCTCGGGGTCTCCCATGTCGTCGTACAAGTTGGCCATGTTGTGAAGCGCCCAAGCGACCTGGGGATGATCGTGCCCGAGGGCCTTTTCACGAATCGCGAGGCACCGCTTCCGCGTGGACAGAGCGAGGTCGTACTCGCCGAGCGTCCGGAGCAGCGTGGCGTAGTTGTTCAGCGTCTGAGCCAGATCGAGCGCGTCCGGACCGAGCGCGCGCTCCTGTACACCGATCGCTTGCTCGTAGGTGGTCCGCGCCTCGCCGTAACGGCCGGTGTCCTCGAGCACCCCGGCGATCGATCGTATCGTCAACGCGACCGCGGGGGCGTCGGGACCGAGCGACTTCTCCTGGATGGCCCGCGCCCGCGCCAGCGCCGCGAGCGCGGGCTCCGGATCGTCGAGTTGTCTCGAGGCCGTGGCGAGGTACTTCAAGCTTAAGGCGAGCTCCGGACTGTCCGGGCTGAGCAGCTTCTCCTTGATCGCGACGGCCCGCCGAGCCAGCGTGAGCGCCTCCGGCTCGTGCGAGCGCTCCTGCCAGCGGAAGACCTCGCTGAGCAGGTCGATCGCGCGCGCCTCGTCGAGCTCCCCCGGGCCTCCCCTCTTCCGCGCGTCGTCGAGGAGCGCACGCGACTTTGTCTCCGCCTCGTCGTACCGCCCCGCATCGATCAGACGATGAATCGCGTCCTCGACCTGCGAATCGGGCCGAACGGTGCCGTGGACGCCGAGCGCCAGCAGGAGCAGCACGGCGAGCGGCGGCGTGGAGCGGCCGGCCCGAGAAGGCATCTCGCGATTCTAGCCCCGGATCTCGTGAGGGAAGTCCGGAAGGGCGCCGATTCAAGCTCTTTCGGATAGCTCCCATGACCTGGGTAGGGTCTTACCCCATGGCGAAGCCCCCGTCTGCGGCCGAAGATCTCCGTGGTTCCGTCCGGCAACCTACGCCGCGGTGAAGAGTCATGCCCGATCAGGCCGACAAGCCGCTCCCGGCCAAGTCCTCGCGACGATTGAGGATCATAGACCTGGTCCGGCCTCACTGGAAGTCGCTGACCATCGCCCTGGTGGCCGTGATGGGCGAAACGCTGACGGACATTCTGGATCCGTGGCCGATCAAGATCGTCGTCGACAACATCCTGCAATCGAAGAAGCTTCCGCCGGCGTTGAGCGCGATCGTAACGGGGCTGTTCGGTCACAACGCCTATGCGATCGTCAACTTCGCCGTGGCGGCCGTGGCCGTCATCGCGATCGTCGGCGCCGTCAGCTCGTACTTCGAGAAATACCTCACGACGAGCGTGAGCCAGTGGGTGGCGCACGACCTGCGCCGGACCCTGTATCACCACATCCAGCGGCTGTCGCTCGCCGAACATGACAAGGCACAGACCGGTGACCTGATCACGCGGGTGACCAGCGACATCGAGGCCGTTCAGGACTTCATCAACTCCGCGCTGCTCGGCATGCTCGTCGACGTGATGACGCTGATCGGCATGATCGGGGTCATGTTCTACCTCAACTGGCGCTTCACGCTGATCGCGCTGTCGGTGTCGCCGGTGCTCTTCTTGGTGGTTTATTCCTACACGCGGCGCATCAAGAAGGCCTCGCGCGCCGTTCGAAAGCAGGAAGGCATCTTGCTCTCCATCGTATCGGAGGTGCTGACCTCCATCCGCGTGGTGAAGGCCTTTGCGCGCGAAGACTACGAACAAGAGCGATTCGAATCGGAGAGCCTGGCCAACGTCGAGGCTGGGCTCGACGCGAGGAGCATCAAGGCCAAGCTCTCGCCGCTGGTGGAGATCATCGTCGCCTTCGGGACCTGCTTGGTGCTCTGGTACGGCGCGCGGCTGGCGCTGACCGGGCAGCTCAGCGCCGGCGTGCTCATCGTCTTCCTGCTGTATCTGGGAAAGATGTACAAGCCGATGCGGGACCTCTCGAAGATGACCGACATCGTCTCCAAGGCGATGGTGGGCTACGAGCGCATCCAGGAAGTGCTGGACATCGAAAGCCTCGTGCGGGACGTGCCCGGCGCACGACCGGCTCCCAAGCTGAAAGGGAAGATCTCCTTCGACAACGTGAGCTTCAGCTACGCCGACGGCAAAGAGGTCCTGAAGAACCTCAGCCTCACGATCGAGCCCGGACAGGTTGCGGCGATCGTGGGTCCCTCGGGGACCGGGAAGACCACGCTCGTGAGCCTGATCCCCCGCTTCTACGACCCCGTGGAAGGATCGGTCGGGATCGACGGCACCGACGTGCGGAAGTATCAGTTGAAGTCCGTGCGCGATCAGATCAGCTTCGTCCTCCAGGACACGTTGTTGTTCCGCGCCACCATTTGGGAGAACATCGCGTACGGCAAGCCTGGCGCCTCGCCCGCGGCGATCAGGCGCGCCGCCAAGCTGGCCAACGCGAGCGAGTTCATCGAGGCCATGCCCGAGGGGTACGACACCATGGTGGGCGAGCGCGGCATCACGCTGTCCGGCGGGCAGCGCCAGCGCATCGCGATCGCCCGGGCGATCATCCGGGACACGCCGATTCTGATTCTCGACGAGCCGACCTCGGGTCTGGACGCCGTCTCCGAGCAAGCCGTCATCGGAGCCCTGGACGTCCTGATGAAAGGGCGCACGTCCGTCGTGATCGCCCATCATCTCGGCACGATCCGCCACGCGGACGTCATCTTCGTGATGAAGGAGACCGAATTGGTCGAACAGGGCACGCATGAGGAGTTGTTGGCGCTGAACGGCGTGTATGCGGAGATCCACAAGATCCAGAATCCCGAGGAAGGCGAAGTCGTCGCGGCGCCGCCCGCCGCGTGATTGGGGGACCGTGAAACTCATCGTTGAGCCTACCGACGGCGTGGCGCCGCTGCTCGCGGCCATCAAGAGCGCGAAGAAGAGCGTCGAGATCGCGATCTTCCGCTTCGACCGCACGGACGTCGAGACGGCGCTGAAGGCGGCGGCGGAGCGGGGCGTCAAGGTGACCGTCTTGATCGCATTCGCCAACCGCGGCGGCGAACAGCGCCTGCGCCGGCTGGAGTCGCGCTGCCTGGCCGCCGGCATCATCGTGGCACGCACCAATGACGATCTGGCCCGCTATCACGACAAGTTCATCGTCATCGATCGCCGGGTCCTGTACGTGCTGTCGTTCAACTTCACGCATCTCGACATCGACCACAGCCGTGGTTTCGGCATCGTGAGCACCCATGCCGTTTGGGTTCGTGAGGCCGCCAAACTTTTCAAAGCCGACTGCACGAGGACGAAGTACCGGCCGAAGACGGACACGTTCGTCGTCAGCCCCGAAAACGCCCGGTCGGCGCTCGACACGTTTCTGAAGCGAGCGAAGACGCAATTGTTGATCTACGACGTCAAGATCTCGGACAGAGACATGCTTCGTGTCCTGCACGAACGGGCGAAAGCGGGAGTCGAAATCAAGGTCATCGGCTCGGTGGCCGGGCGCACCGAGCTCGACGTGCAAAAACTGGCGGGGACGCGGCTGCACACGCGCACGATCATCCGCGACCGGAAACAGGCCTTCGTCGGAAGTCAAAGTCTGCGCGCCGCCGAGCTGGACTCGCGCCGCGAGCTCGGCCTGATCGTTCATGACGCGAAGACGGTGAAGATGCTGATCGGGACATTCGAGGCCGACTGGATCAGCAAGAGCGAGAAGAAAGCGGCGACCCCGTCGAAAGAGCGGAAGGCGGACGGGAACACGCCGGCCGTGTCGGAAAAGGACGCCGCGAAGGCCGTGCGGGTCCTCACGAAGGAACTGGATCCGCTCGCCGCCAGCGTGAAGAAGGCCGTGAAGAAGGCGGTGGCCAAGTCCGGCGAGGACATCCTCAGCGACAAGGATGTCAAGCACACGATGAAGCAAGTGGTCAAGAAGGCGGCGAAAGAAGCCGTCAAGGAAGCGGTCCAGGACGCCCAGGAGGCCGCGGATATCGACGACGCCAAGGACACCAAAGAAGCCAAGAGCCAACGCTAGCGCGGCGCGGCGGGAGCCTCGCCTCGGCTCTTCATCAGCCACACGTACCCGTCCTCGAGGCTCGGCCTCGCCGCCGTAACTCCAGGATCGCCGTCCATGCGCTCGCCCACGAGGCGATATTGAACGCCGTCGGTGAGATGGAGCATCGAGACGATCGTCACACCCGGCCTGGGCTCCTCGAGGCGGGCGCTCGTCACGTTCCAGACGTGGCCCTGGGCCGCCTCCGTCAGCTCGGCCGGGCTTCCCCGGAAACGGACCCGGCCGCGGGCGAGGACGGCGAGGTCACGGCAGGTCTGCCCGATGTCCTCCACGATGTGCGTGGACAGGATCACCGTCCGGTCGGAGGCCAGGTTGACCAGGAGGTTGCGGAAGCGGATGCGCTCTTCGGGATCGAGGCCGGCGGTCGGCTCGTCGACGATCAGGACCCTCGGATCGTTGACGATCGCCTGCGCGATGCCGACGCGCCGCTTCATGCCGCCTGAGAAGCCCTCGAGCTTCCGGTGGGCGGCATCCTGCAGCCCGACCATGCTCAGCACCTCCTCCACGCGCCGGGCGCGGCGGCGAGGATCGTCCAGTCCCTTCAGGATCGCCATGTAGTCCACGAACTGGGCGGCGGAAAGCTCGAGGTACATCCCCAGCTCTTGCGGGAGGTAACCCAGCACGGATTTGGCCGCTCGTTTGCCCGCTTCGGTCGCGAGGTCGTGCCCCTCCACGACGACGGAGCCCCGGCTCGGATTGACGATGCCCGCGAGGATCCGCATGAGCGTCGTCTTCCCCGCGCCGTTCGGGCCGAGAAGACCGAACATCCCGGAGCCGATGCGAAGGTCGATGCCGCCGAGCGCCTCGGCCGATTTCGCGCCGCGGCCGTAGGTCTTCGTGAGCCTCGCGATCTCGATCACGACGCCCCCGATCCGAGGAATCGTTCCTGGCGGCGCAGCAGCACCCACGAGAAGACGAGAAGCGCCGCCGAGGCCGCGAAGAGCGTGCACTGGTTCACGAGCAGATCGGGATGGCCGGGAACGAGCACGCCCATGAAGAGATAGGCGTACTTGGCGTTGGCCTCGAGCCATCCTTTCATCATCACGTGCGTGAGCCAGACGGCGGCGGCCAGGAAGGCGCCGACGGAGGTCCGGGCGGCCGCCAGCGATCCGGCGGTGCCCACGCTCGCCAGGCAGAGCGCCGGCAGGAACCAGGCCAGTTGGACTCCGAGCACGCCCCCGAGCGGAGACAGATCGACGCCCAGCACGGCCAGGTAGAGCTGAAAGACGAGCGCGCAGGCGGTCTGCACGGACAGGATCAGCCCCCCGCGTGTCAGCAGCGTCAGCTCGGCCCGCACCGGCGTGGCGAAACGCAGCTCGAGTGCCGGGTCGTCGAGCACGGCGTAACCCGCCAGGATCCCGCCGGTCAGCGGCACGATGAACCCGAGGTAAGCGCGCGCGAGCGAAAAGCGAATCGCGGGGTGGCGCATCACCACGAGGGCGACCACGAAGAACGCGAGGAACGCGGCGGGAAACCACAACTGGTCGCGCCGGTAGGTCAGCCAGGTGTACTTGAGAGACGCGCCCGTCATCGGCTGTCTCTCACGCGCGGCGGCCTTGCCGGCTGAGGGCGCGTTCGAGTGTCAGCAACACCGAC
>JBGQLU010000179.1:0-7393 GCA_041500265.1 Acidobacteriota bacterium
CATCTCGTGCACCGCGTGGAAAGCGGAGGTCATCTTGAGGTCGAGGCGCTTGTGCACCTCGGGCTCGTCCCAGTAGTACTGGTAGGCGTTCTGCACCATCTCGAAGTACGAGACGGTGACCCCGCCGGCGTTGCAGAGGAAATCCGGGATCACGTAGACGCCGTTCTTGTGGAGGATCGCGTCGGCCTCCGGCGTCGTGGGACCGTTCGCGAGCTCGGCCTGGATCTTCGCCTTGATGCGCCCCGCGTTGGCCTGCGTGATCACGTTTTCGAGCGCCGAAGGGAAGAGAACGGTGACGTCCAGCTCGAGGATCTCTTCGTTCGAGACCGGCCTCGCGCCGGGGAAGCCGACCACCGTCCCGGTCTTGCTCTTGTGCGCCTGGATCGCCTTCGCGTCGAGGCCGTCCAAGTTCATGATGCCGCCTCTGGAGTCCGAGACCGCGACGACCTTCAGGCCGAGCAGCTGCTGGCCGAGCACGTGCGCGAACGAGCCGGCGTTTCCGTACCCCTGGATCGCCGCCGCGGCACCGCGCAGCTCGATCCCGACGACCTTCGCCGCCTCGCGCACGCAGAAGAGCCCTCCGCGCGCGGTCGCGTCCCCGCGTCCCTTCGAACCGCCGAGAGCCAGGGGCTTCCCCGTGATCACGCCGAATTCGTTGTGACCCTTGAGGAAGGAGTACTCGTCCATCATCCACGCCATGATCTGAGGGGTCGTGTAGACGTCGTGGGCCGGAACGTCCTCGAACAAACCGAGCATTCGCCCGACTTGGCGAACGTAGGCGCGCGACAGGCGCTCGATCTCGCCCGGCGACATCTCCTTCGGATTGCAGATGACCCCGCCCTTGCCGCCGCCGAGCGGGATGTCGACGACCGCCGCCTTCCACGTCATCCACGCGGCCAGCGCGCGGACGGTGTCGATCGTCTCGTCGGGGTGGAACCGGATGCCCCCCTTCGTCGGCCCCCGCGAGTCGTTGTACTGGACGCGGAAGCCGTGGAAGATCTTGGTGGATCCGTCGTCCAGCTTGACCGGAAGGGTCACGTGAAGCTCGCGGAGCGGCCAGCGAAGCAACTCGTGGATCGCGGGGTCGAGCTTCAGGATCTTGGCCGCCTCGTCGAGCTGGCGCTGCGCGATCTCGAAGGGGTTGTTCGATTCCGACATCGGGGTCTCCCTGGAGGCGTCCCGGCGATTCAC
Source organism: Acidobacteriota bacterium (assembly GCA_041500265.1). Taxonomy (GTDB): domain Bacteria; phylum Acidobacteriota; class Polarisedimenticolia; order Polarisedimenticolales; family DASRJG01; genus DASRJG01. The sequence continues at coordinate 1,192 of JBGQLU010000179.1, forward strand.
CGGGAGCGCGGCCGTCCATCATCCGATGGAGTCGGGCGGGCGGTCAAGCTCGGGACGGCCCCAGCTCCGGCATCCATCGATCGATCCAGAGCTGCAAGATCAGAAGCGGCCAGAGCGCGCGCGCATGGTTCAACCGCCCCGATCGGTGCTCGGCGAGCAGCCGCGCCGCCTCGCCGGCGTCCACCAATTCCTGCGCCCGCAGGCGGCCCGGGGCGAGCAGGCGGTCCACCTCGTCGCGAAGCCCTTCGTTCAAGAGCGCGGCCACGGGGACGGAGAGCCCCTGCTTCCGCCGGTTCACGATGTCGGCTCCGACGCGGGAGCGCGAGGCGCGCTTCAGGAGCCATTTGGTCGTCATTCCCCGAATCTTGGAGGCGGCGGGGAGCGAAAGGCCGAACGCGCTGACGTCCCGGTCCAGGAACGGCGCGCGCGCCTCGACCGAGTTCAGCATGCTCGCCCGGTCCACCTTCACGAGAAGGTCGTCGCGCAGGTACAGCCGATAGTCGAGGAGCATCGCGCCGGGGAGTGGCAAGAGTCCTTCGAACTCCGCGGCGACCTCCTCGCGCCAGGCCGAGGGACCGCTCCGGCGCCCGAGCCCCGTTCCGGTCCAGGTGAGGTGCCGCTCGCACCAGGGCCGTTCGATCGACGCCATGAAGCGCTTCAAGAGAAACTCCAACGGCACGCGGCCGCCGGAGGCGGGGAGGCGCGCGACGGCCCATCGCAGCGCCGCCATGAGGGGCCTGGGGAGCCGCTCGGCGATCGGCGCGAACTTGTGCCCGAGGTAGGCCGGGTATCCTCCGAAGAGCTCGTCCGCCCCCTCCCCTCCGAGCAGGACGGTCACGCGCTCTTCCCGCGCGCAGCGCGACAGAAGGTAGGTCGGAAGGATCGCGGGGTCCGAGAGGGGTTCGGCCAAGGCACCGGACAGTGTGCGGAGCGCCGAGATGAGCGCCGGCCCGTCGCAGACGACTTCGTGGTGGATCGTCTCCCGGTCGGAGGCCAGCCGGCGGGCCCAGACGCTCTCGTCGTAGGTCGGCGCCGTGAACCGCGCGCCGAAGGTGTGGACCGTCCGCGGCCCGAGGTCCTCGACGGCTAGGGTCGCGAGGAGCGTCGAGTCGAGCCCGCCGCTGGTGAAGACTCCGACCGGGACGTCGGCGACGACCTGCTTCCGGACCGCGGATTCGATGAGCGATTCGAGCCGCTCCGCCGTCGCATCGGCGGGGGGCGGCCCTTCGACGAGACGGCGCGGCCACCAGTAGCGGTGCTCGGTGTCGCCGTCCGCGCGAAACCGAAGGATCGTCCCGGCGTGGATCTGGCGCACGCCGGCGAACATCGTTCGCGGCTCGACCACGTACCCGAGTGCCAAGAACTGGTCGAGGGCGGTCCGATCGAGATCGCGAGAGACCTCGGGGTGCTCGAGCAGGGCCTGGATCTCGGAGGCGAACCAGATCTCGCGGCCGACGCGTGCGTAGAAGAGCGGCTTCTCGCCGGCGCGGTCGCGGGCCAGGAGGAGCGTCCCCTTCGCCTCGTCCCAGACGGCGAGCCCGAACATGCCGTCGATGCCGTCGACGCACTCGATCCCGCGTTCCAGGTAATGCGGCAGGAGGCTCTCGACGTCGGACCGCGACCGGAAAGGGTACGCGGGAAAGGCGCGCCTGAGGTCCGGCGCGTTGTAGATCTCCCCGTTGCAGGCGAGCCAGACCTTGCCGTCGGCCGATGCGAACGGCTGGTCGGCCCGCTCGTGACGGTCCACGATGCGGAGCCGGTCCACCCCCAGCGCGACCCGCGGCGTCGTCCACTGCACGTGTCCGTCGGGGCCGCGGTGGCGGAGCGCGGCCGCCATTTTCGGCAGGACCTCGGGACGCCCCAACGGGCCGTCCCAGGACGCGGCGCCGTAGATCCCGCACATCGCGCTACCGCGCTCCGGCGGGAACGCACGGGCCGTACACGAGGTAGTCCTGGTCTTCCGCGACGATCGGAAGGGGCACGGCGGCGAGCGCCGCCTTCGCGCTCGCGTCGACGCTCCGCACGAGGAACAGCATCGGGCTGGGGCATCGCCCTGCGGCCTCTCCGAGCCACGCCCGGCCGTGCAGCGGCGACCCTTGCGCTCCCGACCAGCGCCTGAAGGACGCGGCGACGTAGTTGCTGGTCAGCTCGAGCGGATTGTCGGAGGCGACCAGGATGCGCCGCTGGAGGTAGAAGGCGAGCGAGGGCGGAAAAGTGTTCACCGTGACGACGTCGATCCCGGCCGGGAAGTTTCCGGCGATCCGGCGAGCGAGCGCGCGGGTGGATCGCTCCGCGGCAGCTTGGGCCATGATCGGCGCGCCCAGAAGGGGAAGGAAGAGCGAAGGGATCGCGAGGCCGACCAGCGCGATGCGGCGGCGGCGCGCACCGAGCCAGGCGAGGGTCGCCGCGGCGAGCAGCACGGCGGCGACGGCCCCCGCCGTCCCCGGGATGAGCCGCGCGATCTCGGGGCTCGCGGAGTCCGGCGGCCGGATCGCAACGGCGACGAACCCGAAGACGAGGCCGGCCGCGGCGAGCGCCGCCGCCCCGGCGCGGACCCCCGGGATCGCTCCCTCGTCGTCGTTCCACCGGCCCGCGACCAGGAGGGCCACGGCGGGCACGAGAGGGAGCACGTATCCGGGCCGCTTCGACTGCGAGAGGGAGAAGAAGACGAACGGAACGGCGATCCACAGGAAGAGAAAGACCGCCCGCGGATCGAAGGCCCCGTCGGAGCGGCGAAGCTTCCGGCCGTTCCACCAGCAGGCTGCGGCGACGATCGACCAGGGGAACATCCCGCCGACCAGGTAGGGTATGAAGTACCAGGGAGGGCCGGTGCGGCGCAGCGTGCCGCTGGTCAGGCGTCCCCAGGTCTCGGTCACGAGGGCGTAGTGAAGGAACTCGGGGATCGCGCGGCTCATCGCGGCGACCCACGGAGCGACCAGCGCCGCGCAGATCGCGATCCCGGCGAGGGGGAAGACCGCCCTCGACTGCCGGCGCCAGGCCGCGAAGGGGAGAGCGACCATCAGGGGGAGCGCGACCGCGATCGGCCCCTTGGCGAGCACGCCGAAGGCGATCGCTCCCCACGCGAGGCACCCCCAGGCGAAGGCACCGTCAGCGAGCGCCCGGCGCTTCTCGATCGCCATGTAGAAAGCGACGCAGGCGAGGCTCACGAAGAACGCCAGCAGGCTGTCGAAGATGACCGTGCGCGCGAACGCGATCGTCAGCGGCGCGGCGAGCGAGGCGGTCGCCGCGGCCGTCCCGGCCGAAGCGCCCCACAACTCCCGCCCGAACCATCCCGCGAGTAGCGCGGTCAGGACGGCGAAGACGAGCGAGGGGAGCCGCGCGGCCAGCTCCGTCGGCCCCAGGACCTCCATCACCGCCGCCTCGAGCGCGAAGAAGAGCACCGGCTTGTCCAGATAGGGGAGTCCGTCCAACCGGGGGACGACGTAGTCGTTGGTCGCCGCCATCTCGCGGCCGACCTCCGCGTTGCGCCCCTCGTCCGGGTCGATCACGGGGTGGCGGCCGAGTCCGTACCCCGCTCCGGCCGTGAGAACGGCGAGCCAGAAGAGCGCGGGGAGGAGGCGGGATGCCGTTCCAGGGGCGGGAGGCACGCCGCGGATGCTAACAGAAGCGGCCCCGTCAACCACGCTGAGCGGCGCTTTGAACCAGGATCGCGTCGGCCATGCCGTGCCGCGCCATCATCCAGAACGAGGCGAGCACGACCGCCCCCGCCCCCCACGCGAGCGCGACCCAGATCCCCTCGGTCGCGCGGCTGCGAAATGGACCGGACGGGGTGACGAGGCCGAGGGCGCACCCCATCGCGAATCCGCCGGCGTGGTTCAGCAAATCGATCCCCGGGATGAGGCTCATCGCGACCATGAGCAGGGCGTTCCGCCCCATGACGGAGCGGAGCCGCTGTCCGTAGGCCCCGCCGATCTTGTAGCCGTGCACGAGCAGAAGTCCGAGCAGCCCGCACAGCGCGCCGGACGCGCCGACGGTGTGGACGTTGCGCAGCAGCTGGCTGGTCGCGCTGCCGGCGATGCCGGTGGCGACGTAGATCACCGCGAGGCGCTCGGTTCCGTACTCTTCCTCCACGAGCGGGCCGAGCGCGACGAGGGCGTAGGAGTTCATCGCGAAGTGGATCAGCCCCGCGTGGAGAAACAGCGGGGTGACGATCCGCCACCATTCGTGGAGCTGCACGGTGAGGAGTGCCAGCCCCGATCCGTAGCGGATCTGGGTGATGGCGTCGAACGAGAAGAGCCGCCCCAGCGGCGATCCGGCCTCTCGCCCCGGGACGGGGACCGGGGCCATGACGACGAGGGCGAAGAAGACGAAGTTGGTCAGGAGGATCAGCGCGGTCGTCGCGGTGGCGCCGGGGATGAGGTTGGCGAGGAGCCTCGAGACGCCGGGGGCGCGGACCGACGAGAGGTGCGCGCCGCACTCGGTGCAGGTTCGGGCGCTCCGCGGCACCAGGGCCCGGCACGACGGACACATCTTGTAGGAGACGCGGGTCGAGCGAACCACCATCTCGGCGCGAAGCCCCGCCTCGCCGAGGTCGCGGCGGCGCTGGTTCCACCGCCACCGCAGTCGCGTCCCGTTCAGCCCGAGCGCGTCCATCGCGCGGGCGATGCCATCGACGATGCGGTCGAGGAGCCCCGGCGATCCTTCGTCCACCTCACGCCCCCTGGAAGACCGGCTGCTTCTTTCCCAAGGTCGAAAGCCCTTCGAAGGCGTCCTTCGTGGAGAAGATCTCTTCGAGGTGCGCAAGCTCCATGGCGAGCCCGTCCTCTAGGGGAACCGACGCGCCGCTTTCGATCAGCTTCCCCGCGAGCCTCAGCGCGATCGGGGCCTTCTGCGCCACGCGCTTCATCGCCTTGGCGAGGGTCTCGTCCCCCTTCGGATCGGCCTTCCCCGCGAGCAGCGTCTCGGCGTCGTTCCCGGCGAAGAACGCCTCGAGGGCGAGGTGCTTGGGGGAGAGCGGGGGGCGCTCTCTGGGGCGGATCCCCTCGGCGATCGCCTGCCGGCAGGCGGCGTCCAAGTCCTCGTGCGGCACGACTTTGTCGATGAACCCGATCGCCAAGGCCTCGGCAGGCGAGAGCATCTGCCCGGTGAAGACGAGCCAGCGGGCCAGCCCGACGCCGACGCGCCGGGTGGGGCGCTGCGTCCCGCCGAGCCCCGGGTAGATGCCGATCCCGGTCTCGGGGAAGGCGAACGCGGCTTTCGGCGTCGCGATCAGCCAGTCGCACGCCTGAGCCAGCTCGAGTCCGCCGCCCAAAGCCAATCCATGGAGTCGCGCGACCACCGGCTTCGGGGAGACGTCGATGGCGTTCAAGAGCGCGTGGCCGGCCTTGGTGAAATCGACGATGCGTTTCAGGTCTCCCGATTCCATCGCCCGCACGAAGAACCGGATGTCGGCGCCGGCGATGAACGCCTTGCCCGCCCCGGCGATCACGATCCCCTTCACCTTCGAATTGGCGACGGCCGCGTCGAACGCGGCGTGGAGCTGCGCGACGATGGTCTCGTTCAGGGCGTTCATCGCATCGGGGCGGTTGACGGTCAGGGTCGCGACACCGTCGTCGCCGATCTCCGATTTCACGAGCTCGAAGGAGAACGGCTGCCGAGAGCGCCACTGGAGCGAGAGGATGCCGGGAACCGCGAGGTCCCACGACCCGCCGAACTGTCCGACGAGGTCGCCGGCCTCCATGACGCCGTAACGGTTCATCATCTCGAATGGGCCGTGGGGCCAGCGGAGCCCGACGCGGGCGCCGATGTCGGTGTCCTCGGCCGTGCCGACCTCTTCGTCCACCAGCGAGGTCGCGACGAGAAAGGTGACGGCGAGGAGTCGCTTCGAGACGGCGTCGAACCGCGAGGGCTCGGGGGCGCCGGTCAGGTCCCAGCTCGCGCCCGATTCGACCTGCTTCACGAGCCGCGGCGCCGGGACGTAGAAGGGCCCGAACGTGTTTCCGAGGGTGTTCGCGGCGTGCATCGCGATCGGGATGCCGGTGACGTTCATCAGCTCGAACGGACCCATGCCGACGCCGAACGTCTTCTTGGCGGCCGCCTCGATCGTCGGAATGTCGGCGACCCCTTCCTCGAGAAGGCGCACCGCCTCGTTGAGCCACGGCACGAAGAAGCGGTTGACGATGAAGCCGGAGGCGTCCGCCGACCGGATCGGCGTCTTCCCCATCATCTCCTGCACGGTCCA
>JBGQLU010000180.1:0-7392 GCA_041500265.1 Acidobacteriota bacterium
CAGGGGGTGCACGACGGGCGTCCGCCGGAGGTCTTCCCCTCGCCGCCGCCATGGGGGTGATCGACCGGGTTCATCGCGACGCCTCGCACGGTCGGGCGCCAGCCCTTCCACCGATTGCGTCCCGCCTTGCCGATGCTCTCGTTCTCGTGCTCGTGGTTTCCGATTTGCCCGATCGACGCCCAGCACTCCTCGTCGATCTTCCGCGTCTCGCCCGACGGGAGGCGCACGAGGGCCCAACCGGCTTCCCGGGCCATGAGCTGGGCGCCCACGCCGGCGGACCGGACCAACTGTCCGCCCTTCCCGCGCTTCATCTCGACGTTGTGGATCGTCGTCCCGAGCGGGATGACCTTGAGCGGGAGGGCGTTTCCGACCACGATGTCGGCCCCCGCCGACGCCACGACGCGGCCCCCGACGGCCAGACCTTCGGGCGCCAGAATGTAGCGCCGCTCGCCGTCGGAGTAACAGACGAGGGCGATGTTCGCGGTGCGGTTCGGATCGTATTCGATCGTCTCGACCTTCCCCGGAACCTCGAACTTGTTCCGCCGGAAGTCGATCACGCGATAGCGCTTCTTGTGACCGCCGCCCCGATGGCGGATCGCGATCAGGCCGCGATTGTCGCGGCCGCCCGTCCGCACCTTCTTCTCGGTCAGCGGCTTGTGGGGCGCGTTCGTCGTGGACCCGGCGCGGACGTATTGCGTCTTGAACCGGGTGCCCGGGCTCGTCGGTTTGTAGGTCTTGACCGCCATGCTCGTTGTCTCCCTCGGGGAGCGTCAGCTCGCCTCGAAGAACTCGATCTCTTTCTGCCCCGGCGCCAGGCGCACCCAGGCCTTCTTCCAGTCGGACTTCTTGCCGAGAAACCGCCCCGCCCGCTTCGACTTTCCGAGGACGTTCGCGGTGCGGACGTCGGCGACCTTGACGCCGAACAGCTCCTCGACCGCCGCCGCGATCTGGACCTTGTTCGCCCGGACGTCGGTCTTGAAGCAGTAGACCGCGCCCGCCGCCTCCCGGGCGCGGGTGGATTTCTCCGTGACGAGCGGCTGGCGGATGACGTCGTACGTGGACAGCTTCATGACGCCAACACCTCGCTGAGCCGCTTCAGCGCAGGCTCGGAGACGATCACCGTGTCGTGATCGAGAAGGTCGACGATGCTCAGGCCGAGCGCGCGGACGACCCTCAAGCGCGGGTTGTTGCGCGCGGCGAGGTCGAGGTTGGCGTCCGACTCCAGGGGGAGGAGGAGCGCCTTCTGCGTCACGCCGAGCTTTCCCGCGAGCGCCGCTTCGAGGTCCTTGGTCTTCGGCGTCTTCACCGCGAACCCGTCCACGCAGACGATCTTCCCGTCGCGGAACTTCTGCGCGAGCGCGGACTTGAGCGCGCTTCGGCGCATCGCGGCGGGCATCTTCCAGGCGTAGTCCCGGGGCACGGGACCCTGCACCGTGCCGCCGTGGCGCCACAGCGGCGAGCGGTTGTCACCCATGCGGGCGCGACCGGTGTGCTTCTGCTTCCAGAGCTTCTTCGTGCCGCCGGACACTTCCACGCGGTTCTTGGTCTTGTGCGTTCCCGCCCGGCCCCCCGCGCGGTAGGCGCACACGGCCTCGTAGATGAGATGCTCCTTCAGCGGGTAGCCGAAAACCGCATCGTCGAGCTCCAGCGTGCGGAGCGTCTTGTTGTTCCAGTCCTTGACCGCGATCTGGGCCATCGCCGTCCCCCCGCTCACTTGGCCGCGGCGGCGGCGCCGCGCTTGGACTTGCGCAGCACCACGGACGCGCCCACCGGGCCCGGCACCGCGCCGCGCACCATCAGAAGGTTCTTGTCCTTGTCGATACGGATGACCTTGAGGTTCTTGACCGTGACGCGGTCCATGCCCATGTGCCCCGGGCCGCGCATCCCCGTGAACACGCGGGATGGGAACGCGGAGGACCCGATCGAGCCGGGCGCACGGTGGAACATCGATCCGTGGCTGTTGGCCCCGCCACCGAAGTTGTGCCGCTTCATGACGCCCTGGAAGCCCTTGCCCTTCGAGATGCCGATCACGTCCACGTGGCCGACACCGTCGAACATGTCGACCAGGACCGTGTCGCCCGCCTTCAAGTCGGCCCCGGCGGCGAGCTTGAACTCGCGGCGCACGCGGGTCGGAGGCACGCCGGCCTTTTCGTGGTGCCCGCGGCTCGGCTTGGTCGCCGAGCGGGCGGACCTCGCGTCGACGAGCCCGAGCTGGACGGACTCGTAACCGTCCTTCCCGGCGGTCCGGCGCTGAACGACGACGCACGGACCCGCCTCGATGACGGTGACGGGAGCCACCGTTCCGTCCTCGAGGAAGAGCTGCGTCATCCCGAGCTTGCGGCCGATCATTCCCTCGGTCATGGTCGCCTCACTGCCCCGGTCCGAAGGCCTTGATCTCGACATCGACTCCCGCGGGGAGGTCGAGCTTCATCAAGGCGTCCACCGTCTCGGGCGTCGGCTGCAGGATGTCGAGCAGCCTCTTGTGCGTCCGGATCTCGAACTGCTCGCGCGATTTCTTGTCGACGTGCGGCGAGCGCAGCACGGTCCAACGGTTGGTCACCGTCGGCAGAGGGATGGGTCCCGCGACGCGAGCCCCGGTCCTCCGCGCCGTGTCGACGATCTCCGTCGTCGACTGGTCGAGGATCCGGTGATCGTACGCCTTCAACCGAATGCGGATCTTGTCGTTCACCATCGCCGCCCTACCCCCGAGCGCGCTTGCGTGCGGGGTTTGACCGTGGGTTGTCGTCCGCGTCCCCGCGAAAAGCGGGCGGCCGGACGAACCCCCGGGTGACCTACTCCAAGATGTCCGTGACGGTGCCCGCGCCGACGGTGCGGCCGCCCTCGCGGATCGCGAAGCGCAACCCCAGCACCATCGCGATCGGGGTGTGAAGCGTCACTTCCAACGACACGTTGTCCCCCGGCATCACCATCTCCACTCCCGACGGCAGCGTCGCCGATCCCGTCACGTCCGTCGTCCGGAAGTAGAACTGCGGACGGTACCCCGAGAAGAACGGCGTGTGCCGACCGCCCTCCTCCTTCGTCAACACGTACACCTCGCCCTTGAACTTCGTGTGCGGCGTGATCGTCTTCGGCTTCGCGATCACCTGGCCCCGCTCCACGTCGTCCTTCCCCGTCCCCCGCAGCAGCAACCCCACGTTGTCCCCGGCCTGACCCGCGTCGAGCAGCTTCTTGAACATCTCGACGCCCGTCACCACCGTCTTCTGCGTCGGGCGAATCCCCACGATCTCCACTTCCTCGCCCACCTTCACCTGGCCCTGCTCGACTCGGCCCGTCACCACCGTCCCGCGCCCCGAAATCGAGAAGATGTCCTCGATCGGCATCAGGAAGTCCTTGTCGATCGCGCGAGGAGGCATCGGGATGTAGCTGTCCACCGCCTCCATCAGCTTCATGATCCCCTCTTCCCCGCCCGCGTCCCCCTGGATCGCCTTCAACGCCGACACCCGGATCACCGGGATCTGGTCGCCGGGGAAGTCGTAGCTCTTGAGCAGCTCCCGCACCTCCAGCTCCACCAGGTCCAAAAGCTCCGGATCGTCCACCGCGTCGCACTTGTTCAGCGCCACCACGATCGCCGGCACGCCCACCTGGCGCGCCAACAGGATGTGCTCCCGCGTCTGAGGCATCGGCCCGTCCGCCGCCGACACCACCAGGATCGCCCCGTCCATCTGCGCCGCCCCCGTGATCATGTTCTTGATGTAATCCGCGTGACCCGGGCAATCCACGTGCGCGTAGTGACGCTTCGCCGTCTCGTACTCCACGTGCGACGCGTTGATCGTGATCCCCCGCGCCTTCTCCTCCGGCGCGTTGTCGATCGACTCGAACGACCGCACCGCGATCTTCGGATTCCGCTTCGCCAGCGTCATCGTGATCGCCGCCGTCAACGACGTCTTCCCGTGGTCCACGTGACCGATCGTCCCCACGTTCACGTGCGGCTTCGAACGATCGAACTTCTCCTTGGCCATCGCTCCGACTCCTTACGACGCGTCAGCGCTTCGTGGTTCCGGTCACCCGCGCGACCACCTCTTCTGCGATCGACTTCGGAACTTCCTCGTAGTGCCCAAAGTGCATGGTATAGGTTCCGCGCCCCTGCGTGCGGCTCCTCAGGTCCGTCGCATAGCCGAACAGCTCCGCCAGCGGGACCGCCGCCTGGATGACGGAGAGGCCGGGCCGCGATCCCATGGCGGCGATGCGGCCGCGCCGGGCGTTCAAGTCGCCGATCACGTCGCCCATCGCCTCTTCCGCGACGACGACCTCGACCTTCATGACGGGCTCCAGCAGCACGACGCCGGCCTTGCGGCAGGCCTCCTTGAACGCCATCGAGGAGGCGATCTTGAACGCCATCTCGGACGAGTCGACTTCGTGATACGAGCCGTCCACCAAGGTGACCTTCACGTCGCGCATCGCGTAGCCGGCGAGGATCCCGCTCTCGGTCGCCTCCTCGAAGCCGGCGCGGAAGGCGGAGATGAATTCCTTGGGGATCGCGCCGCCCACGACCTCGTTGACGAAGACGAAGCCGGCGTCGGCCCCGGAGGGCTCGATCGTGATCTTGACGTGGCCGTACTGACCCCGGCCGCCCGTCTGACGGATGAAGCGGCCCTCCGCCGACGCGGTGCCCTTGACCGTCTCCCGATAGCTGACCTGGGGCGTGCCGACGTTGGCCCCGACGCCGAATTCGCGCTGGAGCCGGTCGACCAGGATTTCCAGGTGCAGCTCCCCCATGCCCGCGATCAGCGTCTGGCCCGTCTCGGGATCGGACTGAACCCGGAACGTCGGGTCTTCCTGGACGAGCTTCGCGAGGCCCGCGGCGAGCTTGTCCTGATCGGCCTTGGTCTTGGGCTCGATCGCGAGGCGGATGACCGGCTCGGGGAATTCCATCCGCTCGAGCAGGATCGGATGCCTCTCGTCGCAGATGGTGTCGCCGGTCTGGGCGTTCTTCAACCCGACGATCGCCGCGATGTCCCCCGCCGATACCTCGCCGATATCCTCGCGCTTGTTGGCGTGCATCTTCAGCAGGCGTCCAACCCGGGTGGTCTGGCGCTTCGCGGGGTTGTAGACGTGCTCTCCCGAGGCGAGATGCCCCGAATACACGCGGACGAAGGCGAGGTGGCCGACGAACGGGTCGGTCATGATCTTGAAGACCAGACCGGCGAACGGGTCGCCGCCGTAGGCGCGCCGCACCGCCGCAGCACCGCTTTCGGGATCGAGGCCCTCGGTCGGCGCTATATCGAGCGGCGACGGGAGATAGCGAACGATCGCGTCGAGCAGCGGCTGAACCCCCTTGTTGTGGAAGGCCGAGCCGCACAGGACCGGGACGAAGCGAAGCCCGCAGGCTCCCTTGCGGAGCGCGGCATGCAGCGCGTCCGGGGGGATCGGGCGGCCGGAGAGGTAGGACTCGAGGAGGGCGTCGTCGCACTCGCAGGCGACCTCGACGACGCGGTCGTGGGCGGCGCGCGCCGCATCGAGGAACGCCTCGGGGATCGGCTCGATCCGGAGCCTGGCACCCGGGGAGTCGTCGTCCCAGACGATCGCGCGCATCCCGACCACGTCGATGCACCCGCGAAACGCCTCTTCGGCGCCGAGCGGAATCATCACGGGCACTGGGCGCGCGTGCAGGCGGTCGGCGATCATGCGGACGACCCGGTCGAAGTCGGCGCCCGTCCGGTCCATCTTGTTGACGAAGGCGATCCGAGGCACCCGGTACTTGTCGGCCTGGCGCCACACCATCTCGGACTGCGGCTCGACGCCACCGACGGCGCAAAACACCGCCACGGCGCCGTCCAGCACGCGGAGGCTGCGCTCGACCTCGGCGGTGAAGTCCACGTGTCCGGGGGTGTCGATGATGTTGATGCGGTGGTCGTCCCAGAAGCAGGTCGTGGCCGCGGAGGTGATCGTGATTCCGCGCTCCTGTTCCTGGACCATCCAATCCATGGTGGCCGTACCGTCGTGGACCTCACCCAGCTTGTGGGTGATGCCCGTGTAGAAGAGGATGCGCTCGGTGGTCGTGGTCTTACCGGCATCGATGTGGGCCATGATGCCGATATTCCGAGTCCTCTCCAGCGGTGCCGGATTCGCCACGTCAAAGATCCATGCGCCCCCGGTCCGCCCGGGTCGCGGTGAAACAAGTTCAGAGTCGAGAGTTCAGAGTTCAGGGGTGAGAGAGGACCTTCTCAACGCTCAACTCTTGACTCTCAACCCTCGACTCTCAACCCTCAACTCTCGACTCTCGACCCAACCCTGAATTCGTTGCCTACCACCTGTAATGCGCGAAAGCCTTGTTCGCCTCCGCCATCTTGTGCGTGTCTTCCTTCTTCTTGAAGGCCCCGCCGCGAAGCGCGGAGGCGTCCAGGATCTCGTTCGCCAGCTTCTCCCGCATCGACTTTTCCGTGCGCTCCCGCGAGTAGGAGATCAGCCACCGAATCGCGAGCGCGTTGCGCCGCTCGGGACGGACCTCGACCGGAACCTGATAGTTCGATCCACCGACGCGCCGGGACTTCACCTCGAGCAGCGGCTTGACGTTGTCGACCGCCTTCCGGAAAACCTTGACCGGATCGTCCTTGGCGCGGTCCTGAACGAGCTGCATCGCACCGTAGAAGATCGCCTCGGCGGTGGACTTCTTCCCCTCGGACATCAGGCAGTTGATGAAGCGCGTCACGAGGGGCGACTGGTAAACCGGATCCGGGAGGACCTCGCGCTTCGGGATGAAACCGCGTCTCGACATCGGGGCTCCCCTAGGTCTTCGGCCGCTTGGCGCCGTACTTCGAGCGGCTCTGGCGGCGACCTTCGACACCCATCGTGTCGAGCGTGCCGCGGATCACGTGGTACCGGACACCGGGAAGGTCCTTGACGCGGCCTCCGCGGATCATGACGATCGAGTGCTCTTGGAGATTGTGACCGACGCCCGGGATGTAGGTCGTCACCTCGATCCCGTTGGTCAGCCGGACGCGCGCGACCTTGCGGAGCGCCGAGTTCGGCTTCTTTGGGGTCGAGGTGTAGACGCGGGTGCAGACGCCCCGCTTCTGAGGACACCGGACCAGCGCCGGGCTCTTCGTCCGCGAGCGCTGCTGGACTCGACCGACCCGGATCAACTGGCTGACAGTCGGCACGAACTTCTCCTCACCCGGAAACCCGGGCGAAAAACTCAGGGATGCTATCAGAGCGCTCCGGCCCGGGTCAAGACCCGGGCCGGAGCGCCGACCCATACTCCGTCGATCCCGCCTACGCCGTCTTTCCGGTGCCCGGCTCGGTCGTTCCGCCGCTCGCGGCCGCGGCGGCCGCCCGGAGCATCTCGGCGAACCGGTCGGTGTCCAGATCCACCTCGGCCTCGGGGATCTCTTCCCCCATCTCCTCTTCCATCGGAGGCGGCCCGTCGGGAGC
>JBGQLU010000181.1:0-7343 GCA_041500265.1 Acidobacteriota bacterium
CGCGTCCTCCCGGGGCTCAAGCGGGACTCGGGGGCGGCGCTGGCGGTGGTCAACGGCGAGAACGCCGCGGGCGGAGCCGGGATCACGCGCGACACCGCCGCGGAGCTCTTCGCCGCGGGCGCGGACGTCGTCACGACGGGAAACCACGTCTGGGACAAGCGGGAGGCGCTCTCCTTGCTCGCCCAGGACCCGAGGATCCTCCGCCCCTTGAACTACCCCGATCCCTGCCCCGGCGGCGGGATCGCGCTCGTCTCGGCCGGCGGCGTTCCGGTCGCGGTCGTCAACGTCATGGGGCGCGTCTTCATGCCGCTGGTGGACGACCCGTTCCGGTCCATGGACCGAGCGCTGGACGAGATCGGCGCCCGCGCCTCGGTCGTCCTGGTCGACGTCCACGCGGAGGCGACCAGCGAGAAGATGGCGCTCGGCTGGTACCTCGACGGGCGGGTCACCGCGATCGCCGGAACCCACACCCACGTGGCGACCCCGGACGCGCGTATCCTCCCGGGCGGAACCGCCTACATCACCGACGCCGGCATGACCGGGCCCCACGACTCGGTGATCGGCGTGCGGAAGGAGCAGGTCTTGGAGCGATTCCTCTCGCAGCGCCCCCTCCCTTACGAGACCGCCGAGAACGACGTCCGCCTCTCGGGGGTGCTGATCGACGTCGACGAGAGGACGGGACGCGCGACCGCGATCGAGCGCGTGGAGGTTCCCGAACGGGCGGCGGAGACCGGGCGATGACGCTCGAGCAGTATCTCGACGAGCGTCGCGACCGGGTCGAGCGGACGCTCGGCACCCTGCTCCCCGCCGCGAAGGGGCCGGCCGCGCGCCTGGCGGAGGCGCTGCGGTACGCCGTCTTCGGCGGCGGCAAGCGGCTCCGGCCCGTCCTGGCGGTGGCCGTGTGCGAGGCCTGCGGCGGGTCCGCCGACGACGTGCTCGAGCCCGCCTCCGCCCTCGAGCTGATCCACACGTATTCCCTCGTCCACGACGATCTTCCGGCGATGGACGACGACGACCTCCGGCGGGGCCGGAAGACGACGCACAAGGCCTTCGACGAAGCGACCGCGGTGCTGGCGGGCGACGCGCTCCTGACCCTCGCCTTCGAGCTGCTCGCCACCCGCCCCGCCCAGGCGCCCGCGGCGCTCCGGGCGGAGGCGGTCGCGCTGGTCGCGCGCGGAGCCGGATGGGCCGGGATGGTGGGTGGCCAGATGGCCGACCTCACGGCCGAGCGGACCTCCCCGGACCGCGGGACCTTGCTGTGGATCCATGCTCACAAGACCGGGGCCCTCCTGGCGGCGAGCGCGGAGCTCGGCGCGCTCTACGGGGGCGCCTCCCCCGGCGACCGCGAAGCACTCGCGCGGTTCGGCGGCGCGGTGGGCCTCGCGTTCCAGATCGCCGACGACCTCCTGGACCGCACCGCCTCCGCGGCGGAGTTGGGGAAGACGCCGGGGAAGGATGAAGCTTCGGGGAAGGTCACGTTCCCTGCGCTGCTCGGCCTCGACGAGTCCCGCCGGGAGGCGCAGCGGCTGGTCGAGGCCGCCCGCGCGGCGATCCCGCCTTCCGTTCGCGACCGCGCGATGCTCGAGGCGCTGGCGCGATTCGCGGTGGACCGCTCGCATTGAGCGCGGGACGGGCGCGCCTCGATCTCCTCCTGGTCGAACGGGGGTTGGCGCCCACGCGCGCCAAGGCGCAGGCCTACGTCCTGGCCGGCCTCGTCGAAAGCCAAGGGAGACGCCTCGACAAGCCCGGGGTCCTCGTGGCGCGGGATGCGCCGCTCAAGATCGCCGAGGGACGGCGGTTCGTCGGCCGCGGGGCGGGCAAGCTCGGCCCCGCCTTGGCTCGGTTCGGCGTGGACGCGCGCGGCCGCGACGCCTTGGACGTCGGAGCGTCCACCGGGGGGTTCACGCAGATCCTGCTCGAAGCCGGGGCGCTCAGGGTCATCGCGCTCGACGTGGGTAAAGGCCAGCTCGACTGGTCGCTGCGCAACGACCCGCGGGTCACCGTCCTCGAGGGGATCAACGCGCGGCACCTTCGCCCCGGCGATCTCCCTTGGACTCCGTCCCTCGCCGTGGTCGATGTATCCTTCATCGCTTTGGCACAGGTGCTTCCGGCCGTCTGCCTGTGTCTGACCCCGGAGCCGGACGTCGTGGCGCTCGTCAAACCCCAATTCGAGGTCGGGCGCGGCCGCGTCGGCAAGGGGGGGATCGTGCGCGACCCCGCCGACTGGGACGACGTGCTCAGGCACCTCGTCGCCTGGAGCCGCGACGCCGGTCTCGGGCCCCAGGGGGTCGCGCGCAGCGAGCTTCCCGGAGCGGAAGGCAACGTGGAGTTCTTCCTATGGCTGCGTCCCGGGACTCCCGGCAGGGAGCCGGCCGCACTGGACGCCGAACGAGACGAGGCCGTGCATGGTCGCCCGCCGACGCCCCGCTGAGACACGCCGTCCCCGGTCCGGCTTCAAGCGCGTCGTCGTCCTCGCCAAGCCGGGAACGCGCGAGGGGATGCGGATCGCGCGCGAGCTGCGCGACTGGTTGGACGCCCGCGGTGTCGCCGTCCGCTTCGATCGCGCGAGCGCCCGCGCCCTCGACCGCCGGGGGGGCGTCGCTCCCGGCACGCTCCCCCCTCGAACGGATCTGGTCATCGTCGCCGGAGGGGACGGCACCCTCCTGTCGGCGGCGCGCGCCGCCGGTCCCCTCGGCATCCCGATCCTGGGGGTCAATTTCGGCGGCCTGGGATTCCTGACCGAGCTCCAGCCCGAGGAGCTGTTCTCGGGCGTCGAAAAGGTCCTGCGCGGCGATTACACGATCGAGGAGCGCTCCGCGCTACGGGTGCGGCTGCGTCGAGGCGGCAAGGTGGTCGCCGAGCATGCTCTCTTGAACGACGCGGTGATCACCAAAACGGCGCTCGCGCGCATGCTCGACATCGACGTGGACGTCGATGACCAGCGTGTGGCGTCGTACACGAGCGACGGCTTGATCGTTTCGACGCCCACGGGCTCGACGGCCTACAACCTGTCGGCTGGGGGTCCGATCCTGGACCCGCGGATGAGCGCGTTCGTCATCTCGCCGATCTGCCCTCACGCGATGAGCCTGCGCCCCCTCGTGGTCCCCGGCGACGTCCGGATCCGCGTCGTGCTCCGCGGCCGCACGCGCGAGGAGGCGTACCTGACGCTCGACGGACAGGTCGGCTATCCGATCCGCCCGTCGGACGAGATCGTGGTCGACCGGCATCCGAAGCCGGTGCGCCTGGTCCGCGTCGCGCGCCGGGGCTTCTTCGAGATCCTCCAGCGCAAGCTGCGGTGGGGTGGGCGATGAGCGCGCAGGGCGGCGCGCCGAACGGTCGCCGCGCGGCGGTCGTGTCGTGGTGCTTGTTCGACTTCGCGAACTCGTCGTTCACCACCCTGATCATGACGGTCGCGTACTCGGTCTACTTCCGCGACGCCGTCGTCGGCGCGTCCGACAATCGCGGCGACCGGCTGTGGGGATTCGCCAACTTCCTGGCCATGGGCATCGTCGCGATCACGTCGCCGATCCTCGGAGCGTTCTCGGACTATTCGGGCCGGAGGAAGTTCTTCCTCATCGTTACGACCGTCCAGACCGTCGTCGCGACCGCGCTTCTGGCCTTGGTGGGGCCCGGCGAGATCGCGGGCGGGATCGTGTTCTACGTCATCGCGACGATCGGCTTCGAGGGCGGGTACGTCTTCTACAACGCGTTTCTCCCGGACGTCTCGACACCCGCGACGATCGGACGGGTCTCGGGCTGGGCCTGGGCGATCGGATACGCGGGGGGTCTGCTCTCGCTCGCCCTCTGTTATCCGCTGATTCACCGGCCGCTCCGGGACGCGACGGGCGCCCTGGACGCCCTCGCCGTCTCCGATCGGCAGCTCTCTTTCGTCCTCGTCGCCGCGTTCTTCCTCGTGTTCGCGCTCCCGTCGTTCGTCTGGCTTCGAGAATCGACCCCTCAAGGCCGGCTGGCGGGTTTCAAGGAGTACGTGACGGTCGGATTTCGTCGCACCGCCGAGACGCTGCGGCATTTGAACCGTTACCGGGAGACCGGCAAGTTCATCCTGGCCTCCCTGTTCTTCACCGACGGCATCACGACGGTGATCAGCTTCAGCGCGATCTACGCGACCACGACGTTCCAGTTCACGAGCGGCGATCTGGTGATCCTCTTCCTGATCCTCAACGTCGTCGCCTTCCCGGGATCGCTGATCGCCGGCTACCTCGCCGACCGCTTCGGCCCCAAGGCGACGCTGGTGGGCAGTCTGTGGGTCTGGGTGCTCACGATCCTGGTGGGCTTCGCGGCCCACAGCCGCGTGACGTTCCTCTTGATGGCGTGCCTGGCGGCCCTCGGGATGGGGAGCACGCAGGCCGTGGGGCGTTCGTTCATGGCGCAGATCACGCCCCCCTCACGCGAGTCGGAGTTCTTCGGCTTCTACGTGCTCTCGGGGAAATTCGCCTCGATGTTCGGGCCGCTCGTGTTCGGCCTCGTGTCGGAGGCGACGGGAAGCCAGCGAGCGGCGGTCCTCTCGCTCCTCCCCTTCTTCCTCGTGGGATTGGCGATCATGGTCTCCGTGAACGAGACCCGCGCCTTGGCCCAGGCCCGGGACGACGCCGCCTAGCGGTCAGGCCGCGGCCTCCCGGAACCGGGCGGCGCACCGCTCCGGGCCGAGGGCGGCGATGAAGGCTCCCGCCCGCGGCCCCTTAGGCTTTCCGAGCAGAGCAAGGTAGATCGCCTGGAAAAGCCGTGCCGGCTTCGAGGCGGGATGGGCTTGGGCCAGCTCGTACACCAAGGCGTGGACGGCTTCGCCGGTCTGGCCGGGGAGGAGGCGATTCGCGAGCGCCGACAGGAACGCCTTCTGGTCGCCATCCAAGGCCGCGGCCTCCGCGGGGAGTTCCTTTCGCACCTCGAACTTGAGCTCCTCCGGAGCGTACCGCGCGAGCCACCGCTTCGCTTACACGAGTCGGGCCGCGACGGCGCCGCGGTCCAGCCCGGTGTAGCCGGTGCGCGCGAGCACCTCCACCGTCCCGTCGACGTCGAATTCCGCGACCTGCGCGGCGACGATGAGGTGCTTGAACGGGACGCCCACCGGGACGAACCCGGCGGCGCGCGAGAGGGCCAGCGCCCGCGAGTCGGCCCCCGACGCGGTCCTATCGTCGACGTCGTCCACGAGCTGGAGGAGCGGCAGGCCCGGGTCGAACGTGATCGTCCTCTGGGGCTTCTCGCGCATCACGAGGTACCGGAGCACCTCCGGCGGGACGAGCTCGAGCGCCTGGGCGATCGAGAGAACGTTGCCCTTCGACGACGACATGTCTCCCTGGCCTTTCAGGCTGATCCACTCGTAGGGGATCGGGAACGGCGGCTCGTAGTCGAACACCTCGCGCGAGATCCGGACCCCGGTGTCGTAGGATCCCCCCCGGGTCGCGTGGTCCTTCCCGAACGGTTCGACCGTCACCCCGAGCATCGCCCACCGGGCGGGCCAATCCACTCGCCACGTCAACTTCCCTCCCCCGGACATCGAAACGTCCCCGCTCGCCCCGCAGTCGCACGCGTAGCCGACCGTCTCGTCCGCGGCCGAGTACCCCGTCACGCGGGCCTGGGTGATGCGCCCGCAGGTCGGGCAGAGAGGGTTGTAGGGCGACCAGTCGTCCGAGACCTCCTTCCCGGTCAGCTCGCGCAGGATCGCGGCGATGCGATCGCGCCCGGCCAGCGCCTGCACGATCACGCGATTCATCCGCCCGCTCTTGTACATCGCGTCGGCGCGCTCGACGGTCACCGCGACGCGCAGCGTGGCGAGCGAGTCGAGGAACGGGATGAGGAAGTGCTCCGCGTACGACGCGTGCTTTCCGCACGGGCACGGGATCTCCGAGAGCGGCCGGCCGATCCGCGGCTCGTAGGAGGCGGCGTCGAGGAACGGATAGACCCTGCGGAGCGGATCGAAATTGTCGGCCACGTAGTTGAATCGAGCGGGGACGCCCCGGTCGGTCACGGCGCGGAAGACGGCGTCGGCCGTCACGACCTCGCGCATGTTCCCGATGTGGATCTCGCCGGACGGCGAGATCCCGCTCGACAGGACGACGGGACGGCCGGTCGCGATGGCCGCCTCGGCGGCCGCGTCGGCCCAGTGTCGAGGCTCGGCGTCTCCTTTCGTCATCATCGGTTCCTCTGGCGTCGCGAAACGCGGCAAGGTACATCGGCGCCGCGGCCGCGTTCAAGCGCGTCCGGCGTGACGAGGCGGGAATCGTCTTGAGGCGGTCTCGCCCGCTGTGATAGAAACGCGCCGGGAGAGGACGCATGGAGCGATTGAGCTTGCGAGAGGCGGCGGTGCGCACGGCGCGATCGGTCACGACGCTTCGCCGCTACGTTCGCGGCGGGCGGCTGGCGGCCGAGAAGCTCCCCGGACGCTTCGGACCGGAGTACTTCGTGACGTGGGCGGACCTCGAGGCCGCGGGCCTCTCCGCCAACGGAACGCCGGCCGCGCGTCCCGAGCCGGGAAACGGCGCGCTCGCGATCTTCGGCTCGGGAGCGCATCCGGTCCCCGCAGCACCGCTCGACCGCGTCCTGCGCGAGACCGTCCCGGTGTCGCTTTTCCAGGATCTCCAGATGAAGCATGAGCAGCTCCTCGTGCAGTACGGCATGGTCCGCGCGGGCGGCCTGCGGGTCCTGGAGATGCAGTCCGAGCTCGAATCCCGGAGGCGCCAGCTCGAGGAAGCTCAAGCGGAGACGGCGCGCGTCAAGGAGCGCGTGGCCCGGGAAGCCGGCGACCTCAGGAAGAGGCTCCGCGAGGCCGAGCTCGAGCTCGAGGGGCGCCGCGTCGAGGCCGCCGCGCTCCGCGAGAAGGTGCGCGCGCTCGAGATGCTGACGCGGAACAGCGTGACCAACGAGGCGATCGAGAGGCAGTTCGCGGACGTCATGGAGCAAGTCCGGCGGGTCGACCGGTTGAGCGCCGAGCACGAAGCGATCGAGCCGGGCTCGCCGTGGCCGACGCGCGGTCCCGCCCCCGATCCCGAGCACTGACGGGAGCACGGCTCAGATCTTCTCGAACTCCAGGAGCGTCCAGAGCCCGAACAGGTTGACCTTCTCGCTTCGGAGAAGTCGCAAGCCGGGGGTCGCCGTCACCGTCTCGACGGGGAGGTCCATCCGGAATCCGATCCAGGTGGACAGGGGGGTCAGCGAGCGCTCGAGTGCGGCCAAGGGCGGGAAGCCGCTCTGGAACTTGTTCACGATGAGCACGCGCCCCCCCGGCCGGCAGACGCGCACGACCTCGGCCATGACCGGCGCCGGATCGGGCACGACCGAGATCACGTAGGGGGCGAGCACCTTGTCGAAGCTCGCGTCGGGAAAAC
>JBGQLU010000182.1:0-7307 GCA_041500265.1 Acidobacteriota bacterium
ACGAGGCGTTGCTGACCAGGCGGGACGCGGGGGTCAGGACGGAGTCGTTCACTCCCATGATCACGAGGGCGTCGAGCGGGTCGCGCGGAGGCACGGTCAAGATGACGCGCTTCGCCCCCATCTGGAGGTGCTTTTCGAGGAGGGCGCGCGTGCGGTACTGTCCGGTCGCCTCGATCACGATCTCGACCCCGAGTGCCTCCCAGTCGACGTCTCCCGGGGCCTTCGCCTGCAGGATCTTGATCGGCCTCCCGCGGGCGTAAAGCGCATCGCCCTTGATCCACACCGGCTCCTCGAACCGCCCGTGGACCGTGTCGTACCGCAGCAGGTACTCGAGCGCCGCCGGCTCCGCGATGTCCACGATCGCGACGACCTCGACGTCGTTCCGGCCGTGCACGATGCGGAAGACGTTCCGGCCGATCCGCCCGAATCCCATCAACCCGATGCGTGTGGTCATCCGCGGCACTCCTTGCAGCCGCAGGCGCTGCGCAGGGACTCGAAGGAATAGATCCCCGTGTCGTGCCCGTCGCTCCAGACGATCTGGACGGCGTAGGCGCCAACCGGAACGAGGCGGCGGATCCCGACCTCGCCGACCGAGGGCGCGGTCACGACGCGCAGCGGGTCGGGGGCTTCGGGAAGGATCCCGTGATGCCCTCGGCAGGCCGCGCACGGGCAGTCGCGGCGCAAAGCGTCGAAAGGAAGGTAGGACTCGTGACCGTCCGCCCAGGCGAGCGCGAGCTCCCGCCCGGCGACAGCGATGTTCCTCGGTTTGGTGGCCCTGGGGTCCTCGACCATCGGATGGCGTAGTGTACTCTCCGCCCGCCGCCTCCGCCGTACCGGCCCTGTCTTGAAATCTTGGGAACCTAGCCCGGCATGGAGCGTTTCACCCCAGCGTCCGGAGAATCGGGAACCGAAAGGGCCGCGGAGGACCTTCGGATCGTCCGGGAGGTCCTGGACGGCCGGCAGGAGCGGTTTCGCGACGTGGTGGCCCGTTATCAGAATCTCGTCGCCGGCATCGCCTGGCGCTCGGGGTGCCGCCGCGACGACGTGGAGGACGTGGTGAGCGAGGTCTTTTTCAAGGTCTACCGGAACCTCAACCAGTACCGGCCGGACCACCCGTTCTCCACCTGGCTGTACAAGCTCACCGCGAACCACATGATCGACCGGTCCCGGCGCATGAAAAAGGAGCGCGGCCGGACGGAGATGCCCGAGCAGGTCGCCGACACGCGGGCCCTCGCCGAGGAGGACCTGGAGCAGAGCGAGCGGAACGCGCTCGTCCGGTCGGCGCTGACCGAGGTGGACGACCGCTACCGCGAGGTCATGCACCTCGTCTACGTCGAAGGCCTCAAGGTAGACGAGACCGCGCGCGTGCTCGGCGTACCCGAAGGAACCGTGAAGACGCGGCTGATGCGCGGCCGCGAGGCCCTGAAGAAGGTGTTGCTGCGGCAACACCCCGAGCATTTCAAGGGATGACCCCGTGAACGAACGGCCGAAAATCCGCCTGGACGACCCCGCCGCCTTCGAGGCGCTGCTGCGGGACTCCCTCTCCGGGGAGGGCCGCGAAGCACCGTTCGAGATCGACGTGTCGTCGCGGGTCATGGCGCGCATCGCCGAGATCGGCGCCGCTCCCCGCTCCGAGCTCGGGGCGCGCCAGTGGGCCGCCTGGGCCGCGGCCGCGGCCGCGGCGGGGGTCGCGATCCTCACCGGAGCCGCGTCCCAGGCGCCGACCCTCGCCGAGGTCGTGCAGGGGCTCGGGCGGACGACCTCGACCTCCGCCGTCGCCGCCTCGACCGTGGGCGCCAGCCTGGCGTCCACGGCGGCAGCCCTCGGCCATGCTCTGGTCAGCCTCGGCGGCGCCGCCGCCGTCGTCCTGTCCCCCCTCGCGCGACTGCAGCCGGTCGCCGCGATCGGCATCTCGGCGGTCACCGTCGGGATGCTCCTGGTCTCGTCGTTCGTGGTCGGGCGCGATCTCCGCGCCCGCGCCGTGCCGGAGGAGTAGGCATGACGTTTCGACCCCTCGCCTTCGCAGTCCTCGTCGCCTCGGCCGCGCTCCTGACGAGCGCATCGACCGTCGCGGCGGGCCCGCCCGCCGACTCGAAGAGCTCGACGGCAAAGCCCGTCGAGGCGCCGGCGCCTCCGGAGCCTCCGACTCCCCCGGACGACTCGTCCTGGGAGAGCGGGCGCACGGGGGTCGGCAGCGACGTCACAGTCCTCGCCGGCGAGGTGTACCACGGCGACGTCACCTGCATCCACGGACACGCGAGGATCGACGGCCGGGTCAACGGGGACGTCACCGTCGTGGCGGGATCGCTCGAGATCTCCGGCACGATTACCGGTGACGTGGTGTCGATCGCGACCCACACGCGGCTGGCTCAAGGTGCGACGATCGAGGGGCAGCTCATCAACGTCGGTGGCTCGCTCGACCGGGACGGCGCCAAGGTCCACGGTCAGACCGTCAACATCCCTCTCGGAGTCGACCTCGGCCCTTGGAACGGCTGGCGGGGGCTTTTCGACGGATTCCGAGGATTCCTGTTCTGGTGGAAGCTGTTCGGCCTCTTCCTCTTTTTCGTCTGCGCGCTCCTTCTGGCCGCGCTCGTCCCCGATCGCATCCGGCTGATCAGCGAGGAAGTCCCTCTGCGGTTCTTCCATGCGCTCATCTTGGGACTCCTCGGCTACCTGCTCTTCGGGTTCGTGCAGTTCTTCCTGGGGATCACGGTCATCGGCATCCCGCTGGCACTCCTCCTCTACGTCGTCTTCGTCGTCCTGAAGTGGCTCGCGATGTGCGGGATGTTCCACTACATCGGCTCGCGGATGGGTCGCGGACTCGGGCGGGACATGTCGCTCCTCGGAGCGATCTTCCTCGGATTCCTGCCGTTCGCTCTCCTCCGCTTCCTTCCGCTCTGCGTGGGATGGACGATCTGGTTCGCCATCGAGATCCTCGGTTTCGGCTACCTGATCATCACCCGGGTCGGCGTGCACAGAAGCGGGGCCGCCGTCCCTCCGGCCGTACCCCCGCCGGCGCCGCTGCCCAGCTGACGGGTTGCTATGCTGGGGGGCGTGCCCGCCCCCTCGAGCGCCCCGCCCCCCGCCGCGCTGACCGTCCGCGGTCGGGGAATCTCTCCGGGGCTCGCGTGCGGCCCGCTCCGCCGGAACCGGCCGGACCTGTCGGCGCGAGACGCGGAGGGGTGCGTGCTGCTCGCCGAGCGCGCGGTGCCGGACGACGTCTCGCGCATCCTCGCCTCGGCCGGCACGCTCACGCTCTCGGGCTCCGTCTTGTCGCACGTGAGCCTGCTTTCGCGTGAGTTCGGCAAGCCCTCCGTCTCGCTCGTCGGCATGACTCCCGCCCGGTTCGCCCGCGCGGACGAAGCGGGGCTCCTCGTCTTGGAGGACGTCGTGGGCGGGTCCGCTCCGGCGGTGCTCGACGAGGGGGACGTCGTCTTCGTGGACGGGCGGAGCGGCACGATCTCGATTCCGGGGGGGCTGGACGCTCCCGCGCGGCGCACCGTGCGCCGCGTGTTCGCGTCGGCCGCCGCGTTCGGCAAGCTTCCCGAAGACGAGTCGCTGCTGGACACGCTGCTCGCGAGCTGCCCCTCGGGCGACCCCGTGGCGCTCGCCTTCCTGCTCGAGGCGGCGCTCCCCTACCGGCTCGTCCCGCCGGGCTTGCCGGTGCGGCGGCTTCTCCAGGCGCTCTCCTCCGCGGGACACGGTGAGGCGCTCGCGGCGCGCTCCGTCGCGCTCGCCGAGCGGGTGCTCGACGAGGTCGCGGAGCGCTGCGAGGCCGCGCGCTCCGATTTCGCGAACGTCGAGGACGTGGACGAGCTGCAGCGCACGCTCCGCCGCTTCGAAGGGGAGCTTGCCCGCGACCTCACGCTCTTGGACGACCTCGGCGCCGATCCCGACCGCCTGGAGAGCAACCTGGAGCCCGTCTTGAGCGCCGCCGCGGCCAGGCGCGGGGTCCTCGAGGCTCGCCTCGTCACCGAGGTGTCGGACGCCCTGGCGCTCACCGACGAGGCCCTTCGCGGGCGTCTCGGCGGCTTGTTCCGCCTGCTCCGGCGGGCAAGGGCGGCGAACCTCCGCACCGACGAGATCGGCCGGCTCCATGGGCGCCTCACCCGTCAGCTCTCTGAGGAGCGGGCCCGCGCCGGCACGCATCTGATCGTTTCGCTCGCCCCGGGAGCGCCGCGCGACCGGTCGCTGGTAGGCGGAAAGGCCGCCGGCCTCATCGACGCGTTCCCCGCGCTCCCCGAGGGATGCCGGATCCCGCGGGGGTTCGTCGTCACCTCCGCGGCGTACCGGCTTCACCTGCTCGGGGAAACCGGCGAGAGGCTTCGATTGGCGCTCGAGTCCACGGACGACAACGAGATCTCCCGCCGCGCCCGCGCGGCGATCCTCTCGGGCGAGATTCCGGACGAGGTTCTCGAGGCTCTGCACGAGGCCGTCGGCACCTTGGGAGGCGGCCGGCTGGCCGTTCGCTCCTCCGCAACGATCGAGGACGGGCCGGTGGGAAGCCTGGCCGGCCTCTTCGACACCTACCTCGGCATCCAGACGTTCGAGGAGCTGGTGGACCGGACGCGGTGGGCCTGGGCGTCGCTGTGGAGCGGACGCGCGATCGCCGGCCTGTTCGCCAGCGGCTTGTCCCCGCTCCGGGCGAGCCAGGCGGTTCTGGTCCAGGACATGGTGCCGACACGAGCGGCCGGCGTGCTGTTCTCCCGCGATCCGTCGGGCCGGCCGGACGCGATGCTGGTCAACGCGGCGTGGGGGCTCGGCGAGGGTGTCTCGCAGGGGGAGATTGCGGGCGACCTCTACTGGGTGCGCCGGAGCACCGGCGATCTCCTCGCCTCCGAAACCGGCCTCGCCGAGCGCCGTATCGACCTCGCGTCCAAGGGTGTCGGAACGGTCGAGGTCCCTCTCGACGCCGACCAGAGAGGGCGAGCCTGCCTCACCCCCTCGGATCTCGGGCGCCTCGCCGTCCTCGCCCGTTCGCTGGAAGAGGTCACCGGGCGGGCGCAGGACGTGGAATTCGGGTTCGACGCTTCGGGAGGGTTGGTCGTGTTCCAGATGAGACGCATCGTCACCCGCCCCGCGGCGCGCGCATGACTCGACTCGGCGCTCGCGGAAGGGCCGCCCTCGCCTGCCTCATCGTGCTGGCGGCGGGGTCGCGCGTGGCCTCCGTCGAGGAGGCGGGGCCGGGCCTCCGCTTCCTCGCCCCCAAGCGGAACGCCACCGCCGTCGGCGCTTCGACCGCCGCGCTCGAGATCGTCCCCCCCCCGGGAGCGACGGTCGTCAAGGTGGCGCTCGCGGTGGACGGGAAGCCTGCCGGCGAGAGGACCGCGCCCCCCTGGACCTTTCCCTGGGACGCGGGGGACGGCGTCTCCGGGCACGTCCTCGACGCGGTCGCGACGTTTGGCGACGGAACCCAGGCACGGGCCTCGGTCGCGACGAGCCGGCTCCAGATCAACCAGACGGAAGAGGTCGCGCTCGTCACCGTTTACGCGATCGCCCGGGACGCGAAGGGCGGGTACGTCACCGACCTCGCGCAGAAAGACTTCCGGGTGAGCGAGAACGACCGGCCGCAGGTGCTCGACCGATTCTCCGCCGAGCGGCGCCCGTTGCGTATCGCGATCGTGCTCGACACGTCCCTGTCGATGGGAGACGGGGACAAGCTCCGATCGGCGATCGACGCGGCGGTGGAGTTCCTGGACATCGTGCAGCCCGGCGACGAAGGGCTGGTCGTCGGGTTCTCGGACGAGGTCCGCGTCCTGCAGGACTTGACCTCGAACCGCGGCGACCTCGAGCGCGCGATCAAGGCGACGGTCGCCAACGGCGGGACCGCTCTCTACGACGCGATCGTGCGCGCCTCCGAGCGGCTCGCCCAGTTCGACGGCCGGCGCGTGTTGCTGCTCCTTTCGGACGGCCGCGACGAGGCGGCGAACGGCCTCGAGCCGGGAAGCCTCCACACCCTGGACGAGGCGCGGGA
Organism: Acidobacteriota bacterium; assembly: GCA_041500265.1. Lineage (GTDB taxonomy): Bacteria > Acidobacteriota > Polarisedimenticolia > Polarisedimenticolales > DASRJG01 > DASRJG01. The sequence continues at coordinate 5,975 of JBGQLU010000182.1, forward strand.
GCGGGCGCTGCGCAACGAGGTCATGGTCTTCGCGATCGGGCTGGGAAAATCGCTGGCGAAGGACGCCCGCGCGCTCCGCGACAATCCGACCGCGCGCGCCTCCGAGATGGACTTCTACGGCCGGGAGCCGCTGGTGTCGATCCTGAACTCTCTCGCGGAGACGACCGGCGGAAGCGCCGTCTTCTCTCCGGGCGCCGGCCAGCTGCGCCGGAGCTTCCAGCAGGTCGCGAGCGACCTTCGGCACCAGTACGCGCTCGCGTACACCTCGGACGACAGGAAGCACGACGGAACGTGGCGCGCGATCCGGGTGACCGTGGACCGGCCCGGGGTCGCGGTGACGAACCGCAAGGGGTACTACGCCCCCTCGGACGATCCCTCGCGGCGCACCAACACCAAGTTGCGGCCGTAGACGACGAGCCCGGCCGCCTGGCCGAGGATGAACACCGGATCGCGCCGGTGGATCGCGTAGGCGAGGAGCGTCACCCCTCCCGCGAGCGAGAGCCACCAAAAGGTCCCCGGCACGACGCTGCGCTTCTTGCGCTCCGAGGCGATCCACTGCACGAGGAAGCGGCCGGAGAAGATCGCCTGGCCGACGAAACCCAGCGCGAGCCAGAAAGCCGGGATCGGATCACGGGTCATGGCGGACGACCTCGTACCCGAGATGACGCTTCTTCATCCACCGCACGGCCATCAGATCGGCGAACGAACGGAACACGCGGTTCCAGACCCCGTATTTGCTCTCTCCCTTCACGCGCGGCCGGTGGTTGACCGGAATCTGCACGACCGTGCCCCCCTCGATCTTGACGAGGGTCGGGAGAAACCGGTGCAGGCCGCTGTAGAGCTTGAGGGAGCGGAGCCGCTCGGCGCGAAACGCCTTGAGCGAGCATCCGGTGTCGATGACGTCGTCGCCCGAGAGCCGGTTCCGGACGGCGTTGGCGATCCGGGACGACAGACGCCGCACGGCGTTGTCGTTCCGGCGGGCGCGGTATCCGATCGCCGCATCGTGACCCTCGAGCGCCAGGACGAGCGCGGGGATGTCGCGCGGATCGTTCTGGAGGTCGGCATCGATCGTGACGATGACCTCCCCGCGCGCCGATCGGAAGCCGGCGTCGAAGGCGGCGGTCTGGCCGCGGTTCGCCCGGAAGTGGAGGCCGCGGACCTCGGCGTGCTTTCGGGCCTCGGCCGCGATCGCCTCGGCGGAGCCGTCCCGGCTGCCGTCGTCCACCAGCACGATCTCGAACGGGCGTCCCAAGGGGCGCATCACGCCGAGAAGCTCCTCGACCAGCGGGGCGACGTTGTCCACCTCGTCGTAGACCGGCGCCACGATCGAGAT
>JBGQLU010000183.1:0-7244 GCA_041500265.1 Acidobacteriota bacterium
CCGGCTGGTGGAGAGGGAAGGATTCGAACCTTCGAAGGCATAAGCCGGCAGATTTACAGTCTGCTCCCTTTGGCCACTCGGGAACCTCTCCACTCCACCCACCGCGCCACCGTCGGCGAACAGGGACAATCCTTCGCTCCTCGGGACGACGACCTATCGCCGACCCTCCCGTGGAGCTGGCGAAGGGATTTGAACCCCCGACCGACGGTTTACAAAACCGCTGCTCTACCTCTGAGCTACGCCAGCAAGCTTGACAAACGGCAGATGTTAACAGGGGGGTCAAGCGCTTTCAAGGGCTCCCGCCAGGAATTCTTGCGAAGGCTGCCCCTTTTCCCGCCGCGCGGCGCCGCCTCAGGATCTCGAAGAGGACCGCTCCGACCGCCACCGAGACGTTCAGCGACTCCACCCCGCCCGCCAACGGGAGGGAGACTCGGGCGTCGACCGCCTCGAGCAGGGACCGGCGAAGTCCGTGCGATTCCCCCCCGGCCACCACCAGCACCCGGCCCCCGTAGTTCTCCTCGTCCCAGGGGGTCCGCCCCCGCGGATCGAGGGCCACCGTCCTGAACCCGGCCTCCCGGAGCGTCTCGATCCGCCGCCGGGGCTTCGGCTCGCGCGCCACGGGGAGGCGCTCCAGGGCGCCGGCCGCGGTCTTGGCGGCCGCCGGGGTCAGCCCCACCGTGTCCTCGGTCCCCAGGAGGATCCCGTGCGCCCCGGTGGCGGCGGCCGTCCTCGCGATCGCCCCGAGATTTCGCGGATCCTCGATCCCGTCGAGCATCACGATCAGTCCCGCCGGGTCGGCGGAGGCGGCGGCGACCACCAATTCGGGGAGGGCGTAGGCGACGGCGGCGATCTGCGCGGCGACCCCCTGGTGGACCGCCCGCCCCCCGATCTTGCGCGCCAGGACCTCCCGCGGGAGATGGGTCACCGGGATCCCGGCCTCCCGCGCCGCCCGCAGGAGGCGTCCGAGATTGTGCCCCCCACCCTCGCGGGCGACCAGGATCCTGTCGATCGAGCGCGTCCCGGCTTCGATCGCCTCGAGGACCGGGTGCAATCCGAAGAGAACCTCCGGACGCTCCTCGTCCGGCAGGCGCCTCACGCCAGCCCTTCGAGGGTGCGCAGCACCCGTGCGTCGAGACCTGGGACGGTCTCGGGAAGCGCGCGGTGGCCGGCCACGATCAGCGGGACGAGGTGGTCGAGCTCCCGTCCGTGACCCCGGCCGGTCAGCGCCACCCTCAGCGGCTGGAAGAGCGCCTTCCCCTTGGCCCCGGTCTCGGTTTGGAGGGCGGTCCGGAGCGCGCCCCACGCCGTGGCGTCCTCCGGGGGGGGCCCGGAAAGACGCGCGCGGAGCGCTTCCAGAACCCCCGCCGCGCCGGGAGCGCGCAGAGCCTCGGCCGCCTCGTCGTCCAGCGCCCCGCCGGCGTGGAACAGGGGCTCCGATTGAGGGCCGACCTGATCGAACCTCGACAGCGATGGACGCAGGAAGGAGGCGACCGCCTCGATCCAAGCCGGGACCCGCTCCGCCTGGGACGGGTCGAGCCGCTTCGAGGCGACGAGCGCCGCACCCACGGCCGCGACCAGCCGGTCGGAGGGCAGGGCGTGAATGTGCTGGGCCGAGATCCACTCCAGCTTGACCGGATCGAACACGGCGGCGGACTTGCCGACCCGATCGAGGGAGAACTCCCGGAGGATCTCTTCGGTCCCGACGATCGTTCTGTCGCCGGAGGGAGCCCAACCCAGGAGCGCCAGCCCGTTCACGAGCGCCGCGGGGGGAACGCCGCGGTCGCGCCACGCCGCCACCGAGGTGGCCCCGTGACGCTTGGAGAGGCGCTCTCCGTCGGCGCCGAGCACCATCGGAACGTGAGCGAATTGCGGCAGGCGGCCGTCCAGCGCCTGGTAGAGGAGGACCTGCGCCGGCGTGTTCGACAGGTGGTCGTCGCCGCGCAGGACGAGGTCGATCTTCATCGCGATGTCGTCGACGACGACCCCGAAGTTGTAGGTCGGCCGTCCGTCGTGCCGGAGCAGCACGCCGTCCGCGACCTGCGCCAGCGGCACGTCGATCGCCCCGCGCAGCCGGTCGTCGAAGCGCACCGAGAACGCCCCGAAGGCATCCTGCGCCGGCACCCGGAACCGCACCGCTGCGGGGGCGCCGGCGGCCTGTCGGGCCGAGGCTTCCGCCGGGTCGAGCGCGCGGCAAGGGTCCCGATGCCCCGCGGGCGAGCCCGGCGCGTGGTGGGCCGGACCTCGCCCCGGCTCGGCTCCCCCGCCGGATTCGCAAAAGCACAGGAACGCGGCGCGGCGATCGAGGAGGCGGTCGGCGGCCTCGCGGTACCAGCGGGTGCGCTCCGACTGGCGGTAGGGGCCGTACGCTCCCCCGGCCTCGGGACCTTCGTCCCAGTCGAGGCCGAGCCACCTCAGGTCTTCGAGGATCGACGACTCGGATCCTTCTTGCTCGCGCGCGACGTCGGTGTCCTCGATGCGCAGGACGAACGTGCCTCCCTCCCGCCGGGCGACGAGCCAGTTGAACAGCGCGGTGCGCGCGTTCCCGAGGTGGAGCGAGCCGGTCGGCGAAGGGGCGAATCGAACGCGGGGACCGCTCATCGGCCCGCTCGTGCGGCGCGGACGAGGGCGACCGCGTGGCAGGCGATCCCCTCCCCGCGACCCAGGGCCCCGAGCCCCTCGTGGGTCGTCGCCTTGACGCCGACCCGCGCCGGATCGAGACCGAAGCAGGCCGCGACGACCCCGCGCATCGCTTCGATCCGCGGTCCGATCCTCGGGCGCTCGGCGACGACCGTCAGGTCGAGATTCGTTACGGCCCAGCCGCCGGCGGCGAGACGCGCCGCGACCTCGGCGGCGAGACGCCGGCTGTCGGCGCCGGCGTACGCCTCGTCGTCGGATGGAAAATGGTGACCGATGTCGGGGAGGCCCGCCGCGCCCAAGACCGCGTCCATGGCGGCGTGGAGCACGACGTCGGCGTCGGAGTGACCGCGGAGCCCCGCCTCCCCCTCGAAGACCGTGCCGCCGAGGACGAGCGGCCCGTTCCCGCCGAAGCGATGCACGTCGAACCCGTGGCCGACCCGCAGATCCGGCTCGCGGTCGCCCTCGGCCCGGCGGATGGCGCGCTCCCAGTCCTCGGGCGAGGTGATCTTGACGTTGCCCGGATCTCCCGGGACCAGGGCGACGGCGTATCCGGCGCGCTCGATCGCCTGCGCGTCGTCGGTCGCCTCGAACCCCTCGCGGACCGCGCGATCGAGCGCCTCGAGCAGGACCTCCCGCCGTGCCCCCTGCGGGGTTTGCGCCAGCCGGAGGGGAGCGCGATCGACGGTTGAGGCGACGAAGCCGGACCCGTCGTCGGCCTTGACCGTGTCCGACACGGGAACGGCGGGAACCGCGGCGCCGTGCCGCCGGGCCGCGTCGAGCACCGCGGCGACCAGCGCCGGCGCAACGAACGGGCGCGCGGCGTCGTGCACCAGCACGACCTCGGCCTCCGCCGCCGTCACACCCGCGAGGACGGAGCGCATCCGCGTGCTCCCGCCCGGAACCACGGCGAAGACCGACGGCTCCGCGCGAAGGGCCCGCTCCCAAGGTCCCCCCATCTGGTCCTGGGCGAGGACGACGACGGTCGCCTCGATACCGGGGCAGGCGCTCATCGCGCGGACGGCCCGGACGACCAGGCTGACCCCCGCGAGCTCGAGAAACGGCTTGGGTACGCTCGAGGCGAGACGGGAGCCCTGCCCGGCGGCCACGATGACGGCGACGGCTCCGCGCATGGGGTCATGGAGTCAGACCTCCATGATCTCCTTCTCTTTCGTCTTGACGAGAGCGTCGACCTCGGCCGAGGCCTTGTCCGTCTTCTTCTGGACCTCGTCCTGCGAGCGCCGGTGGTCGTCTTGCGAGAGCTTCCCATCCTTCTCGAGCTTCTTCAGCTCCTCGTTGGCATCCCGGCGGACCATCCTCACGGCGGTCTTCGCCTCCTCGCCGAGCTCGCGGACCTTCTTGGCGAGCTGCTTCCGCCGCTCCTCGGTGAGCGCGGGAATCGGGATGCGAACCAGCTTGCCGTCGTTCGCCGGGTTCAGGCCGAGGTCGGCGGCCAGGATCGCCTTCTCGATCGCGGGAAGGGCCGAGGAATCGAAGGGCTGCGCCACGACCTGGGTGGGCTCGGGGATCGAGAGCTTCGCCACCTGGTTGAGCGGCGTCATCGACCCGTAGTAATCGACGAGCACGCCGTCGAACATCGCGAGCGACGCGCGACCCGTTCGCACCGCGGCGAGCTTGTGACGCGCGTCCAGGATCGTGGCCGCCATCTTCTTGTCGACCTGCTCCAAAACCCCTTTGTCCGTCATGGCCTCACTCCGAGACGACCGAGCCGATCGCCTCCCCTTGGATGACCCGGCGGATGTTGCCGTCCTGCCGGATGTTGAACACCACGATCGGCAGCTTGTTCTCCATGCAGAGCGAGATCGCCGCGGCGTCCATCACCTTGAGACCGCGCTCCAGGACCTCCTGGTAGGTGACGTGCGCGTACCGCGAGGCCTTCGGGTCCTTGACCGGATCGGCGCTGTAGATGCCGTCGACCTTGGTCGCCTTCAGCAGCACGTCGGCTTTGAGCTCGAGCGCGCGGAGCGCCGCCGCGGAGTCGGTCGTGAAGTACGGGTTTCCCGTTCCGGCGGCCAGGATAACGGCGCGCCCCTTTTCCAGGTGCCGGATCGCGCGCCGCCGGATGAACGGCTCGGCGACCTGCCGGATCTCGAGCGCCGAGAGGACCCGGGTCTGAACGCCGCGCTTTTCGAGCTGGTCCTGGAGCGCGAGCGAGTTGATCAGCGTCGCGAGCATCCCCATGTTGTCGCCCGAGACGCGGTCCATGCCCGCCGACGCGACCTTCACGCCGCGGAAGATGTTCCCGCCGCCGACGACGAGGGCGAGCTCGACGCCGAGGCCGTGAACGGAGGCGATCTCGTCGGAGAGCACCCGCACGACCTCCGGATCGATCCCGAAGGCTCCGGCTCCCATCAACGCTTCGCCGGAGAGCTTCAGGAGCACCCGGCGGTAGCGAAGCGACACGCTCATCCCCGGCTCCGTCTCAGGCGCCCTCGCCCAACACGAAGCGGGCGAAGCGCCGGACCGTCACCCCGTCGCCCAGGACCTGCTTGACCGTCTTGTCCGGGTCCTTCACGAACGCTTGCTCGAGCAGGCAGACCTCGCCGAAGTACTTTTCCATGCGCCCCTGCACGATCTTCTCGACGACCGGCGCCGGCTTCCCCGACTTGATCGCCTGATCGCGGGCGATCTCGCGCTCGTCGCTCAAGACCTTCTCGGAGACGTCCTCGCGCCGCACGAAGCGCGGGGAGGCCGCGGCGATGTGCATCGCGACGTCCCGCAGCCGGCCCTCGAGCCCGCCCGGCGCGCCCGCGGCCGGTTCGGCCTCGACCAGCACGCCGATCTTCGCGCCGGTGTGGATGTAGGACGCCAGGACGGCCGCGTCTCCGGAGCGCACGAACTTCACGAAGCGCCGCATCTGCATGTTCTCGCCGATCTTCGAGACCGCCGCGGCGATCTTCGCCCGGACGCCGGCGCCGTCCAGGAGCGCCTCGGCCGCGGCCGGGTCGGCCACCGCTCCGGCCGTCGGGGCGCCGTGAGCCTCGACCGCCGCCACGACCTCCTGCACGAGCGCCTGGAAGCCGGCGTTGCGGGCGGCGAAATCGGTCTCGCAGTTGACCTCGACCAGGACGCCCGTGCCTCCCGACGCGGACACCCGGGCGGCGATGGCCCCTTCCCCGGTGGCGCGTCCGGCTTTCCCCGCGGCGGCGGCGAGCCCCTTCTTGCGAAGGATCTTCTCCGCCTCCGCCAGATCACCCTTGGCCTCGACGAGGGCGCCCTTGCACTCCATCATGCCCACCCCGGTCTTCTCCCGGAGCTGCTTCACGGTACCCGCCGTGATCTCCATCGCCCGTGTCCCCTTTCGCCTTGCGTCAAAAAGCCCCGGCACGGCGACGACCGCACCGGGGCTTTCGTTGCCGTCCGTTCGAGCCGTCAGTCGGTCGCGGGCTCGTCCGCCACCACCGCCTCGGCCGCCTCGGGCCCGCCGCGCACGCCGGCGCGCCCGGGCGCCCGGCCTCGCACCGGAGGCTTGACCGTCGCCCGCAGCCGCTCGCGACGCGCTTCCCGGGCGCGCACGCGCTCGGCGATGTTCTGCGTCGATCCGCCCTTCTTCTCCGATTCCGCTTCCCGATCGCGGCGCGCCGCGTCCCAGACGCCGCGCCCCTCGATGATGCCGTCCGCCACACGCCCGGCGAACAGCTTGATCGCTCGGATCGCGTCGTCGTTGGCCGGCATCGGGAACTGGATCGGCTCGGGATCGCAGTTCGTGTCCACCACGGCGATCACCGGGATCCCGAGCTTGTTGGCCTCGGCCACCGCGATGTTCTCGCACGCCGGATCGACGACGAACAGCGCCTGCGGAAGCGAGTCCATCCCCTTGAGGCCGGACAGCGACTTCTCGAGCCGCTGGCGCTCCTTGTCGAGCTGGGCGATTTCCTTTTTCGTGATCTTCGCGTCCCGCTCGCCGGAGGCCAGCTCCTCGAGCTCCTTGAGGCGCGCGAGGCTCTTCCGGATCGTGGCGAAGTTCGTCAGCGTCCCGCCGAGCCAGCGCTGGTTGACGTACCCCATGCCGCAGCGGGTCGCTTCCTCCGCGATCGTCTCTTGGGCCTGGCGCTTGGTGCCGACGAAGAGAACGTTGCCGCCCTCCGCCGCGAGCTGCTCGGTGAAGACCAGAGCGTCGCGGAACAGCTTCACCGTCTTCTGCAGATCGATGATGTAGATGCCGTTGCGCGCGCCGAAGATGTATTCCTTCATCTTCGGGTTCCAGCGGCGGGTCTGGTGGCCGAAATGGGCGCCGGCCTCGAGCAGCTCCTTCAGCGTGACGGGAACCAACACTTCCTCCTTCGTGCGTTAGCGCTTGGAGAACTGGAAGCGCTTGCGGGCACCGGGCCGGCCGTACTTCTTGCGCTCGACCTTGCGGGGATCCCGGGTCAGGAAGCCCGCGGCCTTGAGCTTGCCGCGAAGCTCCGGATTGTATTCGAGGAGAGCGCGCGCGATGCCGTGGCGAAGCGCCCCGGCCTGGCCCGACGAGCCGCCTCCGCGCACGCGGACGAGGATGTCGAACCGGTCCGCCGTCTCCGTGATGACGAGCGGCTGCCGGATGATCATCTTCAACATCTCGTTCGGGAAGTACGCGTCGAACGTCTTCG
>JBGQLU010000184.1:0-7197 GCA_041500265.1 Acidobacteriota bacterium
CCGCCCGAATAGACGAGAGGGTTCGATGTCCAAGGCCATCCTGTGGAAGCTCGTGATCGTCGTCGGGGTCCTGGCCCTGTTCACCTGGCTCCTGTACCCGCCGGAGGAAAAGATCGCCCTCGGGCTCGACCTGCAGGGGGGCTCCCACCTGGTTCTCCAGGTCGAGACGAAGGCGGCGGTCAAGAGCGAGGTCGATCTGGCGATCAACCGGATCGGGCAAGGCCTCAAGGAAAAGGGAATCACCTACACCTCGGTTCTGAGCCCCGAGGGGTCGAGCGACATCGAGGTCCGCGGGACGGATCCGGTGCACGCCGCAGACGTCCGGGACATCCTCGGGACCGTCGTCCCGCAGTTCACGATCACGACGAGCGGCGGTGACTTCAAGGTCTCGATCCCCGACTCGATCAAGCGCCAGATCGAGGCGACCTCCGTGGACACGACCCTGACGGTGCTCCGCCAGCGCGTGGACGAGCTGGGGGTGAAGGAGCCGATCATCCAGAGGCAGGGAGCGGCGGGCGACCGGATCGTCGTCGAGCTCCCGGGAATCCAGGACCCCGACCGCGCGAAGAGCGTCCTCCAGGACCAGGCCAAGCTGGAATGGACCGCGGTCGCCTACCCGCCGAGCGTCGGGGACTACGAGAGCTGGCGCCCCCCGTCCACCAAGGAGGCGACGATCGCGATGTTCGGCGGCACCCTTCCGCCGGGGGTCGAGCTGGTGCCGGAGGTCTACGTCGACCCGACGTCGGGCACGCGGACCGAGGTCTGGTGGCCCCTCCAGAACGTCGCCGCCGTCGTCGGCAACGACCTCCGCTCCGCCCGCCGGAGCGTCGACCAGATGCAGCGCAACATCGTGGACTTCGTCCTCTCCCCCGAAGCGGGGAAGCGTTTCCAGGCTGCGACGAAGGAAAACCTCCACAAGAAGATGGCGATCGTGCTCGGCAGCTCGACCAAGAAAGAGGTGATCTCGGCACCGGTCATCAACGACGTTATCAGCGACCGGGGCATGATCCAGGGGCGGTTCACCCTGAATTCCGCGGAAGACCTCGCGCTGAAGCTCCGGTCGGGCGCGATCCCGACCGCCGTGTCGATCATCGAGGAGCACACGATCGGCCCCTCGCTCGGACGCGACTCGATCCACGCCGGCGTGCTCGCCTCGATCCTCGGTTTCGTCGGCGTCGGCGTGTTCATGCTCGTCTACTACAGGCTCTCCGGGGTCAACGCGGTCTTGGCACTCCTCATGAACGTGGTGCTGGTGCTCGGGGCCATGGCGTACTTCCGCGCGACGCTGACCCTGCCGGGGATCGCGGGCCTCATCTTGACGGTCGGCATGGCGGTCGACAGCAACGTGCTGATCTTCGAGCGCATCCGCGAAGAGCTCCGCCTCGGCAAGGCGGTCCGCACCGCGGTCGACCAAGGGTTCTCCCGGGCGTTCGCGACGATCATCGACACGCACGTGACCACGATCGTGTCGGCCCTGTTCCTGCTCGGCTACGGCACCGGCCCCGTCAAGGGGTTCGCGGTCACGCTGATCGCCGGGTTGTTCTGCTCGGTCTTCACCGCGGTGTTCGTCTCGCGGTTCATCTACGACCTCGTGCTCGGCGACCGGCGAGACGTCGAGTCGCTCAGCATCTGAGGAGATCCCGATGCTCCAGATCCTTCACGACACCAAGATCGATTTCATGGGGAAGCGCCACATCTGGGTGGGGATCTCCGTGGTGCTCACCGTGCTCTCCCTGATCATCATTCCGGTCAAGGGAATCAAGAAGGGGATCGAGTTCGAGGGGGGCGCCGAGGTTCAGGTCAAGTACACCAAGGCCCCCGACATCGGAGCGATCCGGGACCTCATGGGACGCACGGGATTCTCGGGCGCCCTGGTCACGACGATCGGCAAGCCCGGCGAGAACGGCGTCTACATTCGCGTTCCGCTCGTGGCGGGGGCGAAGGACGAGGACGTGGCGCCGTCGGTGGTCAAGGCGCTCCGGGCGGCGCAGGGCGACAACGCCTTCACCATCGACAGCCAGTCCTACATCGGCCCGGCCGTCGGAAGCGAGCTGATCCGCAAAGCGGTCTGGGCGATCATCGGATCGAATCTGGGGATCCTCGCCTACCTCTGGTTCCGCTTCCAGTTCCAGTGGGGGCTCGCCGCGGTCGTGGCGCTGGTGCACGACACGATCGTCACGCTCGGCGTCTTCACGTTCTGCGGGTACGAGATGAGCCTTCCCGTCGTGGCGGCCTTCCTGACGCTCGTCGGCTACTCGGTCAACGACACCGTGGTCGTCTTCGACCGGATCCGCGAAAACCTCCACGCGAAGGGCGGCTCGGTGTCGGACCTTCCCGGGGTCATCAACCACTCGATCAACCAGACTCTCTCCCGGACGATCCTGACCTCGTTCCTGACCTGGATCGTCTGCCTGTCCGTGTACGTCCTCGGGGGGCCGGCGCTCCGCGACTTCTCGTTCGTGATGGTGATCGGCGTCGTCATCGGAACGTACTCGTCGATCTACATCGCGTCGCCGATCCTCGTGATCTGGCAGACCTGGCTCGCCGAGCGGGCGACGAAGGCCGCCCCGGCGGCCCCGTCCAAGCCCCCCAAGGCGACGGCGAAAAAGGTCCGCGCCGGACGGGCGTCCTAGCCGCACGGTCCCTCGCCCTATAATCCCCGCTCTCGAAAGGGGATGAGGCGTGAGACGGTTCGAGGACATCCTGGACCGGGTGGAGTCCTACAACCCGTCCGCCGACCTGGACCTCCTGCGCCGCGCCTACATCTTCTCCGCCCGCGAGCACCGGAGCCAGGTGCGGCGGTCGGGGGAGCCGTACCTCGTCCACCCGATCGAGGTCGCCTACATCCTGGTGGACCTGGAGCTCGACACCGCGAGCATCGTCGCCGGGCTCCTCCACGACGTCGTGGAGGACACTCTGACGACGATCGACATCGTGCGAGAGTACTTCGGCGCCGACGTGGCCCACATCGTGGAGGGGGTCACCAAGATCTCGAAGCTGCAGTTCGCCTCGAAGGAGCAGGCGGAGGCGGAGAACCTCCGCAAGATGATCCTGGCGATGGTGGACGACATCCGGGTCATCCTCGTCAAGCTGGCGGACCGGCTCCACAACATGCGGACGCTCCAGCACCTCGATCGGGACAAGCAGGAGCGGATCGCCCGGGAGACGGCGGAGATCTACGCGCCGCTGGCGAACCGGCTCGGGATGGGCAGGATCAAGACGGAGCTCGAGGACCTGGCGTTCCGCTACCTCGAGCCCGAGGCCTGGGCCGCGCTCGCGCAGGCGCTGGATGCGAAGCGGCGGGTGAGCGAGGCGTTCATCGCCGAGATCCGAAAGAAGCTCGAGGCGGCGCTCGAGGAAGCGGGGATCGAGGCCGAGATCTACGGCCGGATCAAGTCCGAATCCTCGATCTACCGGAAGATCCGGCGGCAGAAGATCGACGTCGACCAAGTGTACGACTACGTCGCCTTCCGCATCCTGACCGACTCGATCAAGGACTGCTACGGCGCCCTGGGCGTCGTCCACGCGATGTGGAGGCCGGTCCCGGGGCGGATCAAGGACTTCATCGCGATTCCCAAGCCCAACATGTACCAATCCCTCCACACCTCGGTGATGTCCGAGGTGGGGCAGCCGTTCGAAGTGCAGATCCGCACGCACGACATGCACCGGATCGCCGAGGAAGGGGTCGCGGCCCACTGGCAGTACAAGGAGGGGGCCAAGCCGCCCGGCGAGGAGGAGACCGAGAAGGTGGCCTGGCTGCGCCACATCCTCGAGTGGCAGCAGGAGACCAAGGATCCCCGCGAGTTCCTGGAGATGGTGAAGGTCGATCTCTACCCGGACGAGGTCTACGCCTTCACCCCCAAGGGGAAGGTCATGTCGTTCCCCCGCGGGGCGACGCCCGTCGATTTCGCGTACGCCATCCACACCGAGGTGGGTCACCGGCTCTCGGGGGCGAAGATCAACGGGCGGCTCGTCCCCCTGCGCACGCCGATGGGGAACGGTGACATCGTCGAGATCCTGACCCTTCCGGCGGCTCATCCCAGCCGCGACTGGCTGGCGCTCGCCAAGACCTCGCGGGCCCGCGGCAAGATCCGGGCGTGGCTGAACGCGAACGAGCGGGCGAAGTCCGTCGCCTTGGGGCGCGAGCTCCTGGAGAAGGAGCTACGGCGGTACCGGCTGTCGCCCAAGGCGATGATGGAAGGGGAGCAGGCCGCGGAGGCTCTGAAGAAGCTCGGCTACGCACAGATGGACGACTTTCTCGCGGCCATCGGCTACGGGAAGGTGACCCCCCACAGCCTGGTCGCCGCGGCCCTCCCGCCCGACCAGTTGCACCCGAAGACCGAAGGGGTCGTCGCGCGGGCGGTGAAGAAGGCTCTGGGCATCGGCGAGCGCCGGGTCAAGGTCCGGGGCTTGGACGAGATGATGGTGACCTTGGCCCGCTGCTGCAATCCGGTGCGCGGCGAGGAGATCGTCGGCTACATCACGCGCGGGAAAGGTGTCTCGGTCCACTCCCTCCTGTGCCCCAACGTCCGGAGCTTGATGTTCGACCCCGAGCGGCGGATCGACGTCGAGTGGGATACGGACGGCGTCGCCGGCACGCTGTTCGACGTGAAGCTCGCCCTCGACGTGCAAGACCGCCAAGGGCTTCTGGCCAAGATCGTCTCGGCGATCGCCGACGAGAAGGCGAACATCCGAAACGTCGACGCGAAGACGTTCGAGGGGAACGATGCCCGGGTCTCGATCGTGATGGCCGTGACCGACCGTGCTCAAATGGACCGCGTGATCGCGCGCGTGCGAAAGCTCGAGGGTGTGCGCGACGTCGCGCGCATGCTTCGTTGACCGACGGAGGCGACAGGATGGCGAACACGACGATCCGGGCCGAAGGCGCTCCCCCCGCGCTGGGGCCGTACTCCCACGGCGTTCGGACGGGAGCGCTCGTCTTCACCTCGGGGCAGGTCGGGCTCGATCCCGCGACCGGGACCCTCGTCCCCGGCGGGATCGAGGCGGAGACGCGACGGACGCTCCTCAACCTGAAGGCGGTGCTGGAAGCGGGGGGGAGCGGCCTGGACCGGGTGGCGAAAACCTCGGTGTATCTGATCGACATGGGCGAGTTCGCCGCGATGAACGCCGTCTACGCGACGTTCTTCCCCGGGGACAAGCCGGCGCGCACGACCGTTCAGGTGTCCCGGCTTCCGGCGGGCGCGCGCGTGGAGATCGATGCCGTGGGGACGGTCGAGCGCTAGCGCGCGACGATCAGCGAACGGCCTTCGCCATGCGCCCCGTCCGGATGCAGCGCGTGCACACGCGCGCCCGCCGGGAGTTTCCCCCCGGCACCTGAAGGCGGACCCGCTGGAGATTCGGGAGGTAGGTCCGCGAGCTCACGTTGTGCGCATGTGAGATGTTCCGCCCGAAGATCGTCGTCTTGCCGCACAACTCGCAGACTCTCGCCATGGCCTCACCTGTTCTCCGCGTGGGGACGCGGAATCCTAGACGACGGGTGGCGGAGCGTCAAGACGGGCGGCGGTTGCTTTCGCGCTTTGCCTCCCTATATTAGCCCTCGCGCCGGAACCGGAAGGTCCGGACAATCCCGACGCTGCCGGGACGAGCCGGGGTGGCCGTTCGGGGGGCGAGGAGGCGGGGAGGCGGGGCATGAACAGCGTAAGAAATGTTCGAACCCGTCCATTTAGCGTTCGTCTGGCTCGTTGTTGTTTCTGCTTGACTCGTCGCGAATCAATGACTTAGGTTAAAGCTCCACCTGGGCGAGGGGGATTCGGCCCGAACCCGGAGCGCTTCAACCGCGAGGGATGACATGCTGTTCGGACGAAGCCGCAACCTGGTCGGGTTGGATATCGGTGACAGCTCCATCAAGGTCGCCGAGCTTAAGGATTTGGGCAAAGGCCGGGGATTCCAGCTGGCCAAGCTCGGGTCCGAATCCCTGTCCGCGGAAGCGATCGTGGACGGCGCGATCATGGATTCGCAGCTCGTCATCGAGACGATCAAGCGGGCCTTCCAGCGGCTCAAGATCAAGGAAGTTCAGGTCGCCACGGCGCTGTCCGGGCACTCGGTCATCGTCAAGCGGATCAGCCTGCCGGTCATGAGCGAAGCCGAGCTCGCCGAGTCGATCCACTGGGAAGCGGAGCAGTACATCCCGTTCGACATCGACGACGTCAACCTCGACTACCAGATCCTCGAAGGCTCGTCGCTCTCGGGCGAAGGGAACATGGACGTGCTCCTCGCCGCGGCGAAGAAGGACAAGATCAACGACTACACGAGCGTGATCACCCAGGCCGGCCTCCAGCCGATCGCGGTGGACATCGCGGCGTTCGCGCTGCAGAACGCCTTCGAGGCCAACTACGAGTTCGAGCCTCACCAGATCATCGCGCTCTGCGACATCGGCGCGGCCGTCAGCTCGATCACCGTGCTCCACGGCGGGACCTCGGTCTACTGGCGCGACATCAACGCGGGCGGCAACCAGTACACCGACGCGATCCAGAAGGAGCTCAACCTCTCGGCGGAGCAGGCGGAGCGCCTGAAGCGCGGCGAGGAGATCGACGGGATCCCGTACGAGCGCGTGCTGCCGATCCTGGCCGCGGTCACCGAGGACGTGGGGACCGAGATCCAGAAGACGCTCGACTTCTTCAAGCAGATCTCGGCGACCGACGAGTCGCTCGACCGGCTCTACATCACCGGCGGCTCCGCGCAGGTCGTCCACCTCAAGGAAGCGCTGGGCGAGCGCCTGCACACGCAGGTCGAGCTCCTGAACCCGTTCCGCCGCATCCAGCCCTCCGGCCGGGACGTCCCCGCCGAGACGATGAACGACATGATGCCGACCGCCTCCGTCGCGGTCGGCCTCGCCCTCAGAAAGATGGGGGACTGAGCCGATGATCAAGATCAACCTCCTGGCCGAGCGCAAGGCGGCGAAGGCCAAGGCCCAGACCTCGCTCAAGTTCGAGATGGGCGGCAGCCAGAATTTCATGCTGGCGGGCATCCTCATTCTCGGCGCCCTGGTGGCGGGCGGATGGTCGTGGAGCCGGTACTCCGAGCTCGCGCGGGTCCAGCACGAGAAGGCCGCGGACGAAGCCGAGTTGAAGCGTCTCGAGGAGATCCGCAAGAAGGCGGAGGCGTTCAAGAAGCAGAAGGAGCTCCTCGAGCGGAAGATCAACCTGATCACCGACCTGAAGAAGAAGCAGGCGGTGC
>JBGQLU010000185.1:0-7085 GCA_041500265.1 Acidobacteriota bacterium
GGGCTCACCGTGTCGGGCGGGGTCGCCGCCTACCCCGACGACGGGACGGACGCCGAGACCCTCATCTCGCGCACGGCTCAGGCGCTCTACCTCGCCAAGGCGTCGGGCAAGAACGCGATCATCGTCCACAGCCCCGAGCGCCGCCGATTCCTCCGGTTCGATCTCCAGACCCGCCGGTGCGAGGTGGAGGTCCTCGCCCCGCGGGCGACGACCGACGCCGCCGTGCGGAATCTCAGCCGGAGCGGCCTTCTGTTCGCGAGCCCCGAGGCGATCCAGGTCGGGGAGGAGATCGAGATCCGCCTGGAGGGGGGAGGAGGGGACACCCCCCTCCGCGTGATGAAGCTCCGAGGGCGCGTCGTCCGTCTCGAGGAGCTCCCGCCGGGGGAGGCCGACCGATTCGAGGTCGGGGTGGCGTTCGATCTCGATTCCGGTCAAGCGGAAGACGACCTTCTCCTGTTCTTGGAGCGCGCGGGTCCCACGAGGCCGTCCGGGACGGCGTGATGCGCCTTTTGGCGATCGACACCTCGACGTGGTGGGGGGGCGTCGCACTTCTCGACCGGGCCCTCGACGGAACGATTCGCGTCGCGGCGGAAGGGGGCATCCACGTCGAGGATTCCCATGCCGCCCGGTTGCTCCCCATGGTGGAGGCGCTCTTACGTCTCGCCGGATGGGACAAGGGCGATCCCGAGGCGTACGCCGCGACACGGGGTCCCGGGTCTTTCACCGGGATCCGCGTCGGCCTGGGTCTGCTCCGGGGCCTCGCCCTCGCTAGCGGGCGACCCTGCGTCGGCATTCCGACCCTCGACGCGATGGCCGAGGCGTTCGGGCCCGCCGAGCGGGGACGCGTTCCTCTGATCGACGCCGGGCGGGGGGAAGTGTACGGGGCTCGCTACGACGCCGGATCGTCCCCCCCGCTGTCGATGGTGAATCCGTGGGTCGGGGACCCCGCATCCGCCCTGGCCGGCGCTCCGGCGGGCGGGATCGTGGTCTTCGGAGGGGGTGCCGTGCGGCACGAAGCGCGCTTGCGGGAGGCGGGTTACTCCGGCCCCATCGGGCCCGGATCGTCGTCCATCGCCGCGGCCGCAGGACGGATCGCGCTCGCTCGCCTCGCCTCCCCGAACCCCCCTCCGGGAGATCTCTCTCCGCTCTACGTCCGGCCGTCGGACGCCGAGGTCAAGTTCAAGTGACCGGCCGCGCGGATGCGCTGGGGCGCCGTTGATTCGCGCGATGGTGACGGCGGACCTCCCGGCGGTCCTCGCGATCGAGCGCGCCTCCTACCCGACCCCCTGGACCGAGGAGAACTTCCGGCACGAGATCGAGGCCAACCCCCACGCGTGGAATCTCGTGGTCGACGGCGCTCACGGAATCTCCGCCTTCGCCTGCTGCTACATCGTGGCCGGCGAGCTGCAGATCAACGACATCGCGGTGCATCCGGACGTCCGGCGACGGGGCCTGGGAGGATGGCTCCTGGACGAGATCCTCGAGCGCGCGGCACGCCGCGGGGCGCGCCGCGCCACCTTGGAGGTCCGCCCGTCGAACGCCGCCGCGCGCGCTCTGTACGCGTCCCGCGGTTTCGCGGTCTCGGGGCGGCGCCCGGGCTACTACGCCGATTCCGGCGAGGACGCGATCCTGATGGACCGCCTGCTACGGCCGTGACGCTCCCGTTGCCTAAAGACCGGCCCCCGGCCTATAGTTCGATGGCCCGATGGCCTTCAATCTTGCGATCCGGAAGCCCCGCCGAGAGCCGGCGGAAGCGCATCCGGTCGTTCACACCCGTCGATCGATCCGAACGCGGAGGGGACACATGGACCTGAGCAAGGACGATCTCAACCTGCGCCGCCTCGTCCAGAAGCACCACGACTACGAAACGCGGCTCGAGGCGCTGCAGCGGATGAAATTTCTGACCGACGACGAGCAGCGAGAGGAGGCGACGCTCAAGAAGCAGAAGCTCAAGATCAAGGACGAGATCGAGGCCGTGAAGCGGAATTCCCCCGAAGCGGCCGGACGTCGAGGATGAGGATTGACCCCGCGGCGTGGCCTTTCGCCGCGGGCCTGGCGGCCGTCGGCCTGGCCGCCGTCCTATGGCATCCCTGGCTCGCCGCCGTTCCGGCGGCCCTGCTCCTCTTCACGCTCAATTTCTTCCGCGATCCCGACCGCGTCGCGCCGGACGACCCGAACGCGATGGTCAGCCCGGCCGACGGCAAGATCATCCGCGCGGACCGCGAGCGGATCTCGATCTTCATGAACGTCTTCGACGTCCACGTCTGCCGGACGCCGGTCGCGGGGCGCGTCACGTCGATCCGGCACGTCGCCGGGGAGTTCCTGGCGGCGTTCAAGGATGAAGCCTCCGAGCACAACGAGCGCACGACGATCGTGGTCGCGCCCCAGAACGGGGCGCCGGTGTCGTTCACCCTGGTGGCCGGGCTGGTCGCGCGCCGTATCGTCTGCCGCACCCGGGAGGGGAGTCTGCTCACGTCGGGGGAGCGGATCGGCCTGATCCGGTTCGGCTCCCGCGTCGATGTCGACCTGCCGCCTGGAGCGTCCCCGGCGGTCGGCATTGGCGACCGGGTGGTGGCCGGAGAAAGCCTGCTCGCCCGCCTCTTCTCCTCGTCCTAGAGGCCGCTTGCGCATCTGAGATACAGTGGCGAATCTCCCGCGTAAGGACCCTCGATGGCCGGTCGCAAGAAGCTTCGCCGCGGTATCTATTTGCTCCCGACGCTGTTCACGACGGGCAATCTGTGCTGCGGCTTCTTCAGCCTGATTCAGTCGGCCCGCGGCCGCTACGAGACAGCGGCGCTCCTGATCATGTTTGCCGGAGTCCTGGACGGCCTGGACGGCCGGATCGCCCGCCTGACAGGGACCACCTCCGAATTCGGCGTCGAGTTCGATTCGCTCGCGGACATCGCGTCGTTCGGCATCGCCCCGGCATTTCTCGCCTACGAATGGGCGCTGGCGCCGTTCCAGCGGATCGGCTGGCTCATCGCCTTCCTGTTCGTCGCCTGCGCGGCGACACGCCTCGCGCGATTCAACATCCAGCACGGGATCGCCGACAAACGGTTCTTCGCCGGTCTCCCGTCGCCGGCCGCGGCCGGATCGGTGGCCAGCGTCGCCTTCGCGTTCCCTGATCCGCCCTCCCACCTCGGTGCTTCCGTGCTCGTCGGCGTTCTGGTCGCGGCCGCGGCGTTTCTGATGGTGTCCCATGTCCGGTACCGGTCGTTCAAGAGCCTCGACCTGGGGAGCCCCCGTTCGTACCTGACGGTCCTCTTGGTCGTCGCCGCGATCCTCGTGGTGCTGGTGCATCCGCGCTCGTTGATGGTGCTCGCGGGGGGATACCTGGCCTGGGGACCGGTCGCGTGGCTGGGCGGTTGGCTGACGCGCGGCAAGGGGGTTCGATCGGAGGAGGGCTCGGCGAGCTCGACGAAGGAGGCGGTCGATGGCCCGACCCTTCGCTGACGCGGTCACCCGCCGCATCGCGGTCCTCGGGGCGTCGAGCCCCGCGGGCACGCACCTGAAGGCGGCGCTCGCCGAGCAGGGGGTCCCCGGCTCCCGCGTCGATCTGTTCGGAGGGGACGGGGATGTCGCGATCCTGTCCGAGTACGACGGGGAGGCGCGCCTGGTGCGCCCCGCCGCGGAGCTCGACCCCGCCGCCCACGCGGCCGTGTTCGTTTGCGAAGGCGGCCATGACGCGGCCCCGCTCGTCGCCGCCTCACGCGCCGGCACCCTCGTCGTCGACCTGTCGGGAACGATCGCCGGCGCCGCGCTCGCGGGGGTGGCCGCCGCGGAGGGGGGGCGGCTCGTCGCCGTGCCCCACGTGGTCACATCGCTGGTCGAGCCGATCCTGACGCCGCTCCACGCCCGCCTCGGGCTGACTCGCGCCTCCGCCTTCGTGATGAGGCCGGCCGCCGACCTCGGAAGCCCGGGGCTCGAAGAGCTGCGCGAGCAGACGATCCACCTGCTGCGGTTCGAGTCCCCACCGACCGACGTCTTCGGCCGGCAGCTCGCGTTCAACGTCATTCCCGAGCATCTTTTCCCCGCGGCGGAGGAGTCGACGTCCGCGCGCGTGGTGGCGGAAATCCGCGCCCTCCTCGAGGCCCCCGACTTGCCCGTCGCCGTGACGCAGGCGCTCCTTCCGACCTTTCTCGGCCACGCGGTCGCCCTGCACGTGGGGATCGCCACCGGGGGGGCCGCCGAGGCGCAGGAGACGATCCGGTCCGCGGCCGGCGTCAGGGTCTCGGAGGACGGCGAGGACGCGGGCGCGACGATGGACGCCCCGGAAGGCCGCGACGTCCTGGTGGCGCGAATCGAGCCCTCGGGACCGGGGGGCCTCCGTATCTGGGCGGTCGCCGGCGACGCGGGGCTTGCGGCAGGAGTCCGCGCCGCCGCGGTCGCCGCGGCGGCCGGAATCTTCTGAACCTCGGATGAACGTCCCGTACGAGTTGCACCTGGCCGTTCGCTACCTGCGCGTCCAGCGCGGGCGGACGTTTCTGTCCGTGATCACGATGATCTCGGTCGCGGGGGTGGCCGTGGGGACCGCGGCGCTGGTCATCGCGCTGTCCCTCATGACCGGCTTCGAAGAGGACATGAAGCAGCGCATCTTGCGGGGGAGCGGCGACCTCCAGATCCTCGACGCCGGCTCGCCCACGTTCGGCGACGCCGGCCAGGTGCTCGCTCGCGCGCGCGCCGTTGCCGGAGTTGAGGCCGCGGCTCCGGTCCTCTACACGCCCGCCATGATCATGAACGATGCCGCCGCGAGCCCGGCGTACGCGGAGATTCAGGGGATCGACCCGGATCTCGAGCCCAAGGTCGTCGCGTTCGAAGGCGGCGGAGGCACGTTCGCCTCCCTCGTCGCGGCGGGCGCCGGCGGTCGCCCGATGATCGTCCTGGGGGCGGATCTGGCCGCGCGCCTGGGCGTCCGGAAGGGCGACTCGGTGCGGATCGTGGTGCCGAAGGTCCGCCTGACCCCGTTCGCCGCTCTTCCCAAGAGCCTGGTTCTTGAAGTCGCCGGGACGTTCAAGAGCGACGCCTATCCCCAGGACAGCCAGCGCGCCTACATCGGCATCGAGGTCGCGCGGAAGCTTCTGGACGCCGCCGGCCGCGCCTCCTGGGTCGATCTCAAGCTTGCGGACCGGCGCGGTCTTGCCGGCTCGAAGGCCGAGGTGCGCAGGGCCATGGGGGAAGGGTTCCAGGTCTTGGACCTCCTCGAGCAGAACAAGGAGATTCTCAAGGCGTTCAACACGGAAAAGCTGTTCCTGTTCCTCGCGATCGCCCTGATCGTGGTGGTGGCCTCGCTCAACATCGTCTCGACGCTCGTCCTGATGGTGAACGACAAGGTGAGGGAGATCGGCACCCTCACTGCGATGGGATCGACGCCGGAGAGCATCGCATCCGTCTTCATGCTGCAAGGGATCATGATCGGTTGCGTGGGGACGGCGATCGGCCTGGGGCTCGGGACCGTCGTCGCCTGGGCGCTCGACGCCTACCAGGTCTTGAAGGTCAGCCCCGAGGTCTACTACGTCGACCACGTCCCGTTCACGACCCGGCCGCTGGACGTCGCGGTCGTGGGCGCCGCCGCGCTCATCATCGCCTTCGGGGCGACGCTGTACCCGGCATGGAGAGCGGCCCGTCTCAATCCCGTCGAGGCGATCCGCAATGAGTGACCCCGTACTTCACGCCTCCGGCCTGTTCAAGGCGTACCGGAGCGGCGGGGGTCCGGTCGCGGTCCTGACCGGGCTGGAGTTCGCGGTGGCGGCGGGTGAGGCCGTCGCGATCGTCGGGGACTCGGGGGTCGGCAAATCGACCCTGCTTCACGTCTTGGGGGGGCTGGACCTCCCGGATGCCGGGTCGGTGCGGTTCGAGGGGCGGGAGATCGTCACGCCGACGGCGACCAGGCTGGCCGGGTACCGTAACCGGGCCGTCGGCTTTATATTCCAGTTCCACCATCTTCTTCCGGAGTTCACCGCGCTGGAGAACGTCGAGATGCCTTTCCGGATCGGGCGGAGGTCGGGGGATCCAGGAGCGCCGTCCAAGGAGCTGTTGGAGCGTCTCGGGCTGGGTCACCGCCTATCGCATCGTCCGTCGGCACTTTCCGGGGGCGAGCAGCAGCGGGTCGCCATCGCCCGGGCCGTGGCGCCGGGACCGGCGGTCGTCCTCGCCGACGAGCCCACCGGAAACCTCGATCCCGCGACCGGCGCCGCTGTTTTCGGGTTATTGCGGGCGCTGCAACGCGAGCGGGGGTTCGCGCTCGTGGTCGCGACGCACAACGGGCGGGTCGCGCACGAGTGCGACCGGATGCTCCGGTTGAGCGATGGGAAGCTCCGGGGCATGGACGGCGGCGAGGCTTCGCGGTACTTCAGCGTAGGGGAGGCGGACGGCGGCGCGGTGCGGTAGAACACTCCTGGCGATCGGGTCCCGGGCGGGGGATGGGAGAGGGCGATGTTCGAGAAGTTCACGGAGAAGGCCAAGCGAATCCTCTTCCTGGCTCGCTACGAGGCGAGCCAGCAGGGGAGCAAGGTCATCGGGACCGAGCACATCCTCCTGGGGCTCCTGAAGGAAGGAGAGGAAACCACCCGCGAGCTGTTCACCCGCGCCAACGTCTCGATGGACCTCCTCCAGGCCGAGCTCGAGCGCCGGAACCCCCCGCGTGAGAAGCTCTCCACCTCGGTCGAGATCCCCTTCAGCGAGGAGACGAAAAAGGCCCTCCAGTTCGCCGAGGAGGAGGCCGAGCGGCTGATGCATCCGCACATCGGAACCGAGCATCTCCTGCTCGGACTCCTGCGGCTCGAGGATTCGGTCGCCGGCCGGATGCTCGCCGAACGTGGGATGCGCCTGTTCGCGGTCCGCGAGGACGCGGTCAACATCTACAAGCGGCGCGCTCTCCCGAAGAAGAAGAAGGAGACGCCGTTCCTCAACGAGTTCGCTCGCGACCTCTCCGAGATGGCGCAGCGCCGCGTGTTAGACCCTCTGATCGGACGCGAGATGGAGCTCGAGAGGGTCGTGCAGGTCCTCTCCCGCCGCCGGAAGAACAATCCGGTCCTTCTCGGGGAACCGGGCGTCGGGAAGACCGCGATCGTCGAGGGGCTGGCAAC
>JBGQLU010000186.1:0-6958 GCA_041500265.1 Acidobacteriota bacterium
AGGCCGCCCGAAGGCGGCCTCCCGTGGATCGCTGCCGATTCGACGAT
The DNA here is from genome assembly GCA_041500265.1 of Acidobacteriota bacterium. Taxonomy (GTDB): domain Bacteria; phylum Acidobacteriota; class Polarisedimenticolia; order Polarisedimenticolales; family DASRJG01; genus DASRJG01. The sequence goes on from JBGQLU010000186.1 coordinate 48, forward strand.
CAGAAGGCCAGCCGCACGCCCACCTGGAACTGCCGGCCGAATTCGCGATAGGCGTCGTTCGTGCCGTTGATGTTCTGTCCGTAATTCAAACGAGGATTGTAGATGACGTAGGTGTCCTCGTTGAGGAGGTTGAACGCCTCGACGGTGAACTGGAGGTTCATCCCCTTCGGGAGGTTCATCTCCTTCACGAACTTCGCGTCGACCTTCCAAGCCGAGCGGTTCCGCTGGTCGTTCCTGTGGTGGGTGAGGTAGATCGTGCGGTTCGCGGTGAACGGCTGCGTGATGCCGACGTAGAACGGCGGCGCGGTGTCCTTGGACGGAGACCGCTGCAGGATCGAGTACGGAAGGCCGGACTGCCACTGGATCGCCCCGCCCAACCGGAATCCCCACGGCGTGATCGCGGTCGCGTTGACCTTGACCGAGTGACGGCGGTCGTAGGACTGGTACCCCTGCTCGTCCTGGAGGGTCGAGCGATCGTCTCCGAGGCCCTGGGCGTAGTCCTCGCCGTTACCGGTCGCCTTCGACCAGGTGTAGGAGGCTTCCATCTGCCAGTTCTTGTACTGGCGGCGCACGAACTCGAGGATGACGCCGTCGTACTTCGCCGCGTTGTAGTTGCCGATCTTGTAGATCGGCCCCCACGCGGGGTTCAAGACGTAAATGTCGGCGTACCCGTCCGGGCGGGGAACGAACACCCCGCCGCCCTGACCGCTACCCCCGATGCCGCCGCCGTTTCCTCCGGGCGCGTTGATCAGCCGGCCCTGGCAGTCGTCGATCCGGCCGTCCCCGTTGCCGGGATCCGTATCCTGGTAGGTCTGTCCCGTGTACGGATCGACGATCGCGCCCGTTCCCGGGCTCGGCGCGATGTAGGGCTTGGTGGCGTCGGGGGCGGAGAGGCACTTGCCGTAGTCACCGGGTGCCCCGTTGATGTTGATGTCCTGGAGCTGCTTCTTGAAATCGCGGTGGATGTACCGGAGTGAGATCGAGCTTTCCTGCAAGATGTCGCGCTCGACGGAGAACGACGCCTCGTTCTGATAGGGCGTCCTCAGGTTCCGGTCGACGGTCGAGGTGATGAACGTCGGCTGGAACGGCACCTGGCCGCTCCCCGAGACCTCGCTCGAGGTCAAGTTGAGCGTGACCCCGACGGGCTGGATCTCGTCCAGGGGGATCGCCAGGAAGATCTTGTCGGAATACCGGCCGGCCGAGAGTGTGAACTTCGTCTTGCCGTTGTTCCACGGGTCCCATGCAATCGAGATGCGGGGATCGATGTTCGTGTTCTGGATGTTGATGTTTTCCGGCTTCCGGAAGTGCGTCCAGTTCGCCGTCTGCTGGATGACCCCGGTTTCCGTCAGGTCGATCCCCGGCACCTGCGCCTGGACCGCATTCAATGCGCCCGGGATGTCTTCGTAGGCGATGAACGCCCCCTGGAGGATCGTCGCCGCCTGGCCCGGATCGAGGCCTTCGGTCTCCTTGAGGAAGGCCGTGGACTCCGCCTGGGGATCGAACGGCTGGAACCCGTTCGAGTTGATCCCTTCCGTCGAGATCCGCACGCCGAGCGTGACCGAGAGATTCGACAGCGGCCGGACGACGTCCTCGCCGTAGAGACCGAAGCTCGTCCCCACGGCGCGCTGCTGGCTGTAAGGCTGGAGCGAGAAGGACACCGAGAGGAGCCGCTCCAGCTTGTGCGCGGTACCGCCGGAGGTGTCGAAGCCGGGGCCGAGCGCGACGAAGCTGGGGGTGACCTGCAACGTCCGGGCATAGCGCTCGTTTTCGATCGTGAGCCCGAACTTGAACTGGTGGTTCATCCCCCACATGCGGCCCTTGTAGTAGGTCGAGTCGCTCTTGATCGTGAGCCGCTGCCTGCGGTCCTGCCAGGTCAAGGGGCTCGAGCCGCTGGTCCGGCCGGTCTGGGCGTCGGTGCACTGCGCGTTGTCGACGAAGGAGCCGCCGATGATGCAGTCGTTCGGCACGCCGGATTGGGTCGGGAGGATGTTCAGCTTGGTGTCCTGGTAGGCGACGATCGACTGGACCAGCAGCGACGGAGAATACGGCGCGGTCCAATCGAGCGAGTACGTCGGCCCGCCGAGCTCGATCTTCGACGTGGAAGACGCGGGGGTCACGGCGCTGATCCCGACGTTCGTGTCGGTTTCGGGGTCCGCCTGGAACTGGAAGGCGAGCTTGTTGCGGTTCGAGACCTGCCAGGTCACCTGATCGGCGGTCGAGAACCGCTTCGTTCCCTGGGTCTGAACGCTGCCCCCCGAGCCGAGGACCAGCGGATCCTCGCGCTGGATGTACTCCTGCGAGAGGCGATACCAGAGCTTGTCCTTGATGATCGGCCCCGATACCTGCAGGGAGGGCTGGTACCGGTAGAAATCGGGGAGCTGGTTCCGCGCGAGCCCGGTCGCGCCCGAGCCGTCGAGGATGTGGGAGCTGTAGAGCATCCCGAAGACACCCTCGAAGTCGTTCGATCCTTGCTTCTGGATGATCTGGGCGAAGCCCCCTTGCGCGCGGCCGTACTCGACGCCGGCCCCGGCGGTGACGACGGTGATCTCTTCGATCGAGTCGGAGGCGACCTGGTTGAGGAACTTGCCGGTCAGCGGATCGACGTTGCTGATCCCGGAAACCTCGGTCTTGAAGTCCCGGTCGCGCGCCCCGTTGACGTTCGGGTTGCCGTCCCCGTCGGGATCCTGAACGCCGGGGGCGAGGCTCAGGACGTTCTGGTAGAAGCGCCCCGGAACCGGCAGGTCCTGAATGAAGTCCGACGAGAACTTGGTCTGCTGCTGGTTGTTGTCCAGATCGACCTGGGTCTTCTCGCCGATGACGGTCACCTTTTCGACGTGCTCGGGGACGAGCGCGATCACGACATCCTTGATGGTGCCGATGGAGACGTTCGCGTCCTGACGGATCCCGGCGTACCCGTCGATGATCACGGTGACGACGTATCCGGGGCCGGGCCGGAGGACGGGAAAGAGAGCGACGCCGTCCTTGTCGGTCATGATCGACGTGGTCGCCACGAACTTGTTGGTGTTGCTCAGGGTTACGGCCGCCCCGATGACCGCGGACTTGTCCGCGTTGTCGATCACCCGGATTTTCAGGCCGCCGCTCGACTGCGCCAGCGCCGCCGAACCCCCGAGCACGGCGACGACGACCGCAGCGAGCAGACGCACGTACTTCACCATACTTCCTACCTCCCGCACGGTCGCATGGGGGGGTGGAATCGCTCGCTGCGATCCTCTTGCCCCGCTCCCCGGAAACGCGCGCTTATGTACCACCGCGCGCCTGCCCAGTCAACCTCCGACCTGCCCCCAAATCCCATGCCGTCATATGTAGGGGGGAACGGCCCGGAACGCGCGGGCCGACATCACCCGGCGCTGCGTCCGCTCCGCAAGCCCGGCGGGGAGGCCTCAGACGACGATCCCGAGCCGCTTGATCTTTTCGTTGAGGGTCGTGGGTTTCAGCCCCAGGAGCTCGGCCGCCTGCTTCTGCACCCCTCCCGAGCGCCTCAAGGCCGACTCGATCATCTGCCTTTCGAAGCGGCTCACCGCGTCGTAGAACCGGATCCCCTCGGGGAGAGGCGCCGCTTCCGGCATCGAGACCCGCCGCGAGAGGTCCTTCGGGAGAAGGTCGACCCCGATCTCGTCCCCCCGGGCCAGCACGACCCCTCGCTCGACGACGTTTTCGAGCTCCCTCACGTTCCCGGGCCACGCGTGGACGAAGAACCGCTCCATCACCTCGGGGGACACCCGCCTGACGTTTTTGGCGTTCTCGGCGTTGAACCGGTCCAGGAAGTGCTCGACCAGCACGGGGATGTCCTCCGGCCGCTCGCGCAGCGGGGGTAGGACGATGCTGATGACGTTGAGCCGGTAGTACAGATCCTCCCGAAACCGTCCCTGCTCGATGAGCCCCGGCAGGTCCTCGTTGGTGGCCGCGATGATCCGCACGTCCACCGTCTTGGTCTCGAGCGCGCCCAGCGGAAGGAACTCGCGCTCCTGCATGATGCGGAGCAGCTTGGTCTGAACCTCGGGGGCGACGGTCGAGATCTCGTCGAAGAGCACGGTGCCGCCGTCGGCGACCTCGAGCAGCCCGATCTTGGACGCGGAGGCTCCGGTGAACGCCCCCTTCAGGTGGCCGAAGAGATTGTCCTCGAGGAGCTCGGTCGGGATGCTATGGCTGTTCACGACCACGAACGGCTTGTCCGCTCGCGCGCTCCGCCGATGGATCGCCTGTGCGACCAGCTCCTTCCCGGTGCCGCTCTCGCCGTTGATCAGCACGGTCGCCCGGCTCTGCGCGACTTGGTCGATGAGGCGATAGATCTCCTGCATTGCCCTCGACTTGCCGACGATCTTCTCGAACCGGTGGCGCCCCTCGAGCGCGCGGCGCAGGTCCTTGACCTCCGCGCGCAGCTGCGTCTGCCGCACGGCTCGCGCCACGAGCAGGCGGACCTCCTCGTTCTTGAACGGCTTCGTCAGGTAGTGGAAGGCTCCCAGCTTCATCGCGACGACGGCGTTCTCAACGGTGCCGAAGGCGGTGATCATGAGAACGGCGGTGTCGGGGTCGCGCTCGCGGAGCCATCCCAGGACGTCGAGCCCATCCGCGTCGGGGAGCATGAGGTCGAGCAGCACGGCGTCCCAGGGGCCGACGGTTTCGACGGCGCGGCGTCCGGTCGCGGCGTCCGGCGCGACCAGCACCTCGTGCCCCTCCTTGCGGAGGAGGGTTCCGAGGACGTCGGTCACGACCGGCTCGTCGTCGACGATCAGGATGCGGCCCGGAGCGAAATTCGCGGCGGAGACCAGGGGGGCGGGCATCGACTCCGATTCTATCAGCCCGGGATCTAAAGCTCGGCGAGGAGGATCTCCGCGACCTCGAGCCCGACCCGGGCTTGCGCCTCGACGGTCGAAGCGCCCACGTGCGGCGTCGCGATCACGCGCGGGTGGGTCAGGAGCGCGAGATCCTTCGGCGGCTCGACTTCGAAGACGTCCAGGGCCGCCCCCCCGACCTGCCCCGAGACGAGCGCGGCGAGGAGCGCCGCCTCGTCCACGACCCCGCCCCGCGCGCAGTTGACGATCAGGACGCCCGTCTTCGCCTTGGCGAGCTCGGCGGCGCCCAAGACGGGAGGAGCGCCCGCCACCTTCGGAAGATGGAGCGAAATGACGTCCGCCCGCGGGAGGAGATCGTCGAAGGGAACGAGCGTGAGCCCCTCGACGGTCCCCGTCGTGCCCAAGGCGGGATCGCAGCCGACGACGACCATGCCGAGCGCCGCCCCGCGCCTGCCGAGCGCGCGGCCGATCCGCCCGACGCCGACGATCCCCAGAGTCTTCCCTTCGAGCTCCATCCCCTTGGCGAAGCTCTTCTTGTCCCACGCGCCCGACTTCGTCGAGGCGTCGGCGCGCGGGATCTGGCGCGCGAGCGCGAACATGAGCCCCAATGCCAGCTCGGCGACGGAGACCGACGACGCCGCGGGGGTGTTCATGACGCGAACGCCCTCCGCTTCCGCCGCCGCCACGTCGATGTTGTCGACCCCGACCCCCCCGCGCACGATGATCTTGAGCCGGCGCGCCGAAGCGAGATGGCGGGCCGCGATCTTGGTCGCCGACCGGACGACGACGGCGTCGTAGCCTCCGAGGACGGATTCGAGCTCGTCCGGGGCGAGGCCGATCTTCTCGTCAACGACGAGCCCGCCGGCGCGCATCCTCTCGACGGCCTCCGCCGGAATCGCGTCGCACACCAGGACCTTCTTCGACGCGCCGCTCACGTCAGTGCCCCAACAGCCGGTCGAGAACCGACAGCAGGCCGCGAATCTCCCACTCCTGCGTGTCCCCCATGTGGGCGATCCGGAAGGTCTTCTCCTTGAGATCTCCGTAGCCGTTCGAGATCGCGGCCCATTGCTTGCCGAGCTCCTTGTTGAGCGACGCCACGGAGACCGACCGGGTGTTCGCGATGCAGGTCAGGGTCGGCGATTCGTACCCTTCCTCGGCGAAGATCGCGAAGTGGCGGCGCGCCCAGTCGCGCACGATGCGCGCCAACGCCTCGTGGCGCTCGAAGCGGGCGGCCACCCCCTCGGCGAAGATGTCGTCGAGCTGGGCGTCGAGCGCCTGGATCTGCGGGATCGCGGGGGTCGCCGGGGTTTGGCTGCGCTCGTGGTACTTCTGCATGTCGAGGAAGTCGAAGTAGTAGCCGCGGCCGGGGATCGTTCCGGCCTTGTCGAGGGCGCGGGACGACACCGAGGCGACCGTGAGCCCGGCGGGAAGGGCGAACGCCTTCTGCAGGCCGGCGAGGCAGACGTCGATCCGCCATTCGTCCACCGGAATCCTGGTCCCGGCCATCGAGGAGACGGCGTCCACGAGGAAGGAAACGTCCGGATACTTGCGCATCACGGCAGCGATCTCGTTCAGGCGGTTCATCACGCCGGTGGAGGTCTCGTTGTGAACGACCGTGATCGCGTCGTAGACGCCCCGGGAGAGCTCGCGATCGATCGCCTCGGCCGTGATCGCGTGTCCCCACTCGACCTTGAGGGCGTCCGCGTGCTTGCCGTTGGCCTGGGCGACCTTGAGCCAGCGGTCCGAGAACGCCCCCTGCATGCAGCAGAGCACCCGCTCGCGGACGCAGTTGCGGATCGCGGCCTCCCAGACTCCCGTCGAGGAGCAGGTGAAGAGGAACACCGGGTCCTTCGTCTCGAGCAGCTTCTGGAGCTTGGGGACGACCCGCTGGTAGAGATCCTTGAACTCGTCGCCGCGATGGCCGATCTGCGGCCGTGACAGCGCGGCGAGGTTCTCGGCGCGAACCTCCGTAGGCCCGGGGATGAAGAGTCTCTTGTGCGGCATGGGTGACCTCGCGAAAGGCGAGGCACTCTAGCATGCGCGGAATCAGGCTTTCGCCACCCGGGTTCCGGCGCGCTCGATCACGGCGTCGAGCCA
>JBGQLU010000187.1:0-6846 GCA_041500265.1 Acidobacteriota bacterium
CAGGACGTGATCTACGTCGGCGGCGGCAACACGAAGAGCATGCTGGCGACGTGGCGGGACTGGGGCGTTCCCGGGCTGCTTCGACGGGCCTTGCAATCGGGAACCGTTCTCGCGGGGATCAGCGCCGGGGCGATCTGCTGGTTCGAGGCGGGATTGACCGATTCGTGGGCGGACCGGCTCGCCCCGTTGCCGTGTCTCGGCTTCCTCCCGGGAACGTGCTGTCCCCATTTCGACGGCGAGCCGGAGCGCCGGCCGGCGCTCCACCGGCTCGTGGTGGAGCGGGCCGTGCCGAAGGCGCTGGCCCTCGATGACGGCGCGGCGGCGCATTTCATCGGCCGAAAGCTCGTAAAAATCGTGAGCTCTCGACCTGCCGCGGGCGGGTACGAAGTGCGGCGAAAGGGTTCCCGATCCGTCGAGACCGCGCTCCCGGCCGCTCTGTTGTCGCCGAACGGCAAGCTTGGCCGGCGGTGAGGCCACCGCAGCGACCCGCTCAAACCCCACTGTTTCGCTCCGCTGGCGGTATCGATGTGGGCGTACGATTTCGTCAGCAGTGTTCGATCGCTCGGGGACCCAGGGTGGTGGGTCCCCGGGAGGACGTCACCATGAAGAACCCACACGCACGGTTCGACGCGGGCCGGCCCGTTCGTCTCGCCGTCGTCGCGGCCGCCTTGGCCTCCGCCACAGGCTGTCAATTCAACGAGAAGGAGCAAGTCATCCCGTGGAAGTGGTCCCCGTTCATCAAAATGGCCCAGCAAGCATATTGCGCGGACATCCGGAACCGGCTCTTCGTCATCGATCACACGCTCGTCTTCGCGGACCGCGCGGGGAACTGTATCGATATGTCGTACAGCGAGACTCTCTACCGCGGGACGATCGACGATGTGCTCTGCTTCGATCACGATTCGTTCGGCGGGCCGCACGATGGCTGTCCCGATCCAAGCTACAAGCCGATGTTCGATACCATCGTGAGCCACCTCGATGAGACGGACCTCGGCCTCGGGCCAGCGCACACGGTGCAACAGCTACAGTTCTGATCCGTGACGACCCCGACGTTCATCGTCCGCGAGGCAACGCCTCAGGATGCCGAAGCACTCGGCACTCTGCGCCGGGCGCTGTTCCAAGACCTCGGTCAGTCGCCGGCACCGGACGGCTGGGCCGCGTTCGAGGACGTCTCGGTCGCTTCGTTCAAGACCGGCATCCAACGGGGATCGTGCCTCGCCTGGCTCGCCGAGGCGGACGGCGCGGCGGTCGGATCGGCCGCTCGTCGAAGGCTATCTATTGAGCGTTTACACGCTCCCTGAGTGGCGTGGCCGTGGGATCGCCACGGCCCTAGTGGCGGCGGCGTTGGCCAAGGGGCGGGATCTGGGGCTCGCTCGCGTGCGACTCCACGCCACCGCCAGCGGGCGACGAGTGTACTCCTCCGCCGGCTTCGGCTCGCGCGACGACGAGATGGAATGGAGGCTTCCGCCCGGCTAGAGGCGAGCCTCATGACCGGCCACCCGCCCCGATAGTAGCCTTGCCGAAACGATCGAACGGATGAGATCCTCGACATTGCTGATGTTCGCCCGCGCCGCCGAACCCGATCGGGCGCCCCGGAGGTCCCGTTGAGCACCGCCTCGCTTCTGTGGGGTTTCCTCTTCGGCTCGATCGGGATCGGCTTCTTCGTCTACGGAAAGCGGCAGGAAAAGCTCGTCCCGCTCATCTGCGGTCTCGTGCTCATGGTTTTTCCGTACTTCGTTTCCAACACCGTTTTGATGGTGCTAATCGGAACCGCGCTCATGGCGATTCCGTACTTCTACCGGTCGTAGACGGAGGGACGCGACCGCAATGAACCCAAATCTCCCCTGGATCCTGGCGGCGGTGCTTCCGCTGTTGATTTCGAGCATGTACCGAGCGGCCGCAGCTCCCGAGCGGGACCTCGCCTACGGTCCGGATCCGCTACAACGCCTAGATCTCGTCCTGCCGCACGGGACGGGGTTCCCCACCGTGATCTTCGTTCACGGAGGCAGCCTGACCACGGGTGACAAGGGGGACGACGACTACAAGAACGCGTGCGCGCCGTTCCCGGAGGCCGGGATCGCGTGCGCGAGCGTGAACTACCGACTCGCTCCGAAGCACGCCTGGCCGGCTCAGGCGGACGACGTCGCGGCGGCGGTGGCGTGGGTCCGCGCCAAGATCGGCTCGCGCGGCGGCGATCCCCGCAAGCTCGTCCTCATGGGTCACAGCTCCGGAGCGCTGCTCGCGGCGCTCGTGGGCTCGGACCCGCGCTTTCTCGCCCGACACCAGCTCGAGGCGAGCACGATCGGCGGCGTGATTCCGATGGGCTCCATCATGTGGGACGACGAGCTCGACCAGGCGGTGGCCGAACACGGTCTCGACCGAGTCTCCCAGGGTTTCGCACGTGACCCCGACAACGCGATGTACGGAGGTCTGGAGGCCTACCAGGATCATTGGCCGATCCGGCACGTCCGGGCAGGGATGCCTGCGTTCCTGTTCCTGATCGCCGAGGCCGAGCAGGAGCATCCTCCCGTCCTGAAGACGAACAAGAAGTTCGTGGAGGACGCTCGCGCCAAGGGGAATGCGGCGGACTACAAGGTCCTTCCGGACCGGACGCATTACAGCGCCATTCGCAAATTCGCCGAGCCGGGCGATCCGGTCTTCGCGCTGGTCCGGGACTTCGTCCTCGGGCTTGGTGCTCCCGGCCGGTGAGAAGCCCGCGGGGCGACCGCTCGATCGAGGACGAGGTCCGGGTGACGCTCGCCTGGCTTGAACGCCGCGGATCCAAGCGGAACCGCGACGGCATGGCCCGGTACGCCATCCGCTCCGACAAGCTTTTCGGCGTGTCGGTGGCGACCCTGCGCGGGCTCGCCAAGCGCCTCGGGCGGAATCACGACCTCGCCGCGGCGCTCTGGGCGACCGGCTGGTACGAGGCCCGCATGCTCGCCTCGTTCGTAGACGAGCCGGCGCGCGTCACGCCCGCGCAGATGGACCGATGGAGCCGGGACTTCGACAACTGGGCGATCTGCGACACGGTGTGCTTTCACCTCTTCGACCGCACCCCCCACGCGTGGCGCAAGATCGCGATCTGGTCCCGCCGCCGCGAGGAATTCGTGAAGCGCGCCGCCTTCGCGCTTCTGGCCAGCGTCGCCGCCCACGACAAGCGCGCATCCGACGAGCCCTTCGCAAAGGCGCTCCCGCTCGTGGAGCGGGCCGCCGGCGATCAGCGGAACTTCGTCAAGAAGGCGGTGAGCTGGGCGCTGCGCGCGACCGGCAACCGCAGCCCCGCGCTTCACGCCGAGGCGGTGGCTTTGGCCCGGCGCATGGCGGCTTCAGCGGACGCCTCGACCCGGTGGATCGGCAAGGACGCCGTCAAGGACCTCTCGAGCCCCGCCACGGCCCGGCGGCTGACGGCTCGAAGCCGCGCGGCCAAGAAATGAGCGAAACGGAATCCAAGCTCCGCGGATTCGGGCCACTCGGGCTCCTCGTGATTCTCGCGGTGGTGTTGGCCGACGCGGTCATCAAGCCTCTGGGCGCCATCCTGGTGCTGGTATGGGCCCGGCGGTCGGGGACGCCCTGGCGCGAGCTCGGCTTCGTGCGGCCGAAGAGCTGGGTCGCGACCGCGGCCGCCGGCATCGTGTTCGGCATCGCGTTCAAGCTTTTGATGAAGGCGATCGTCATGCCGTTGTTGGGCGCCGATCCGATCAACTCGGCGTTCCACTTCATCGCCGGTAACCCGGCGGCGCTCCCGGGAATGCTCTACCTGGTGATCGTCGGCGCCGGCTTCGGTGAGGAGACCGTCTTCCGAGGTTTCTTTTTCGAACGTCTCGGCAAGCTGCTCGGAGCCGGCGTGGGCGCGAAGATCGCGACCGTGGCGATCACGACGATCCTGTTCGCGCTTGCCCACTACTCCGGTCAGGGGCTGCCCGGAGTCGAACAGGCGACGATCACCGGCCTCGTCTTCGGGACGATCTTCGCGTTCACGGGCGAAATCTGGCCGGTGATGTTCGCGCACGCGGCGTTCGACGTGACCGCCGTGCTCATCATCTATTTGGATCTCGAGGCGTACGTGGCGCACCTCGTCTTCAAGTAGGCGCGATCATGGCACCGGTCGCGCGCGTCTTTCGAATCGCTGCGACGGCCGCGTTCGCGACCGGAGTGCGTGCGGCGGCGGCGACCTACCTCGTGCTTACGATTGCGCTCGGGGCATACGCCTTCCTGTACGGCGGCGCCGGCGCGGACGATCTTTATCCGGGCGCCGTGTTCATCCTCTTGACCGCGCCGGTATCGATCCCGGCCTTTCTTTGGCTTCCCGCCTCGCGGGTCAACACGACGATCTTCACCTGGGTCGTTGTGTTCCTTGCGCCGGTCGGGACTGTGGCGCTCGCAGCGGGCATCTGGTCCGCCTGGAGACGGCTCCTCGGCACAGGGCGGCGTAAGATTGCGCACGACTGACTCCAGGGAGGCCGGCAGTCCGTCGGCCGCGTTCGTGGCGCCGAATGACGAGCACTCATGAACCGATCCGAGTGGAAGAAGTACTGGATTCGCGAATTCTCGATGAAGAGCGAGCGCCTCTGGTTCGGGGCGATCGTTTGGCCCGTCCTCGCGGCGATGATGCTCGTAGAGGCCTGGTCATCCCCCGAACGCCGAGGGGCGGCGGTGCTTCTGTCGCTTGTCTTCCTCGGGCTGGGGGTGGCCAACGTCGCACTCGTTCGCTGGGTTTCTCGCGTCAAGAAGGTCGAACGCGCTGAACCGGTCGTCCACCGGGTCGAGGTCCTGAGGGATAGGCCCGATTTCTACGCCGAGTGCAGCTGCGGATGGGCCGGAGACGACAGGAAGACCTCCGCGGAGGCGTTTCACGACGCACGAAAGCACGGAGGAACGATCGCCACCAAGGTGACTGTGTTGGACGATCCGGAGTCCGCGACCGTTTACGAGATCGATCCGGCCGAGGCCGACGACAAGCACGAGGTCCAAGTCTACTGGGACCACCGCACGTTCAGTCCGAGCTGTTCGTGCGGCTGGGAAGGTCGGGAAACGGAGGATCGGCCCGCGGCGCTGGCCGAGGCCGCCGCGCACTCGGGCAACGACGACGTCGAGGTCGTCGACATAGGCGAACCGCGCCGTCCCGACGGCGCTCCCGGGCCCCACGACCCATGCTAGGCTTCGCGCACTGACGCCATGGCGAGACACGAAGACTCCACCGCAGGGTGGTCCTGGCCGGACTCACTGGACGCGTTGATCGCCGCCCCGCTTCACCACACGCTGATGTTCGAGAACGACAGGGTGCGCGTTCTCGACACACGCATCGCGCCGGGAGACCGGACCCCGATCCACACTCATCGCTGGCCGAGCGTTTACCACGTGCTCGGCTGGGGCGACATCGTTCGCCGCGACGCCGACGGCAAAGTCCTCATGGACACGCGCACCGCCGCGCCCCCGTCCGAGCCCCCGGCGGTGTTGTGGTCGGCGCCTCGGAAGTTCACGTCGTCAGCGTCGAGCTGAAGGAGTATCGACCGTAGAGGAGGGCGTATGCGATCCTCGGGACCTCAACGAATCTCAGACATCGCCCTGATCGTCGGTTCGCCTCTGATCTTGGCGACCGTGGAGGCGTTCCATCCGCATCCCCACGACCTGCTGAGCCTCGACGTCAACCGGTGGCTGGCGATCCACTACGCGCAGATTCCGTTGTTCCCGCTGTCGGCACTGGCGGTCGCCCTGCTCGTTCGCGGACAGGCGGGGTTGGCGGCGACTCTGTGCCGCGCGGCCACGTTCGCCTTCGCGATCATCTTCACGGCGTTCGACACCGCCGCCGGCGTCGTTACCGGGATTCTCGTCAAAGCTGCTCACGCTTCGGGAACGCCGGAGGCGTGGCGCGCCGCGATCGACGCGGTCTGGATGCATCCCGTCATGGGAGGGTCGCCCCTCATGTCGCCGCCGCCGATTCTCGCCATCCTCGGGAGCATCGCACTGTCGGTCGGAACGGTGACCGCGGCGGTGTCGCTGAAGCGTTCCGGGTGCTCGTGGGCACCGGCGGTGTTGCTGGCCATCTCGGGGTTTGGAATCGGCATCTTCAAGACCCATGCTTGGCCCGGCGGCCCGCTGACCTTCGGCGGAATCGCCCTGGCCGGCGCGTGGCTGCTCTGGGAGCGGGCGCGGCTCGACGCCTGAGATCGCGGCCGTCTACGATTTAGGGCGACGGGGCGCGTGCTTGTCGAGGATCGACTGCACCCGGTTTCCGCCCCCTGGCCCGCCGCCGCCGCGAGGCGCCGGCCGCTTCGGCCCGCGCCCCGGGGACGCCGGCCCCCTGGGCTTCCCGCGACGCGCGGCCCGCATCGCGGCGAGGCGCTCGTGGATCGGGATCTCGAGCCGCCCTTCCGGCACCTTCGCGTAGTCGAACCCCGGCAGCGTGACCCGGGGGAGGCCCTTCCCGAGCGCACGCTCGATCGCCTTCAGCTCCGCATCCTCGTCCGGGGAAACGAAGGTGAAGGCGTCGCCGGTGGCCTCCGCGCGCGCCGTCCGCCCGACACGGTGAATGTACGAATCAGGATCGGCCGGGACGTCGAAGTTGACGACGTGCCCCAGCTCCTCGATGTCGATCCCTCGCGCGACGATGTCCGTGGCGACGAGAACCCGGTGGCGCCCCTGCTTGAACCCCTCGAGCGCCGACGTCCGCTGGCTCTGGCTCCGGTTGCCGTGGATTCGGCCGGTCGCGATGCCGTGCTTTTCGAGGTACTCGGCCAGCCGGTTGGCGCGATGCTTCGTGCGCGTGAAGACGATCGCGTCCTGCACGACGTTCCGCTTCAGGAGCTCGAGCAGCAGCGCGGACTTCAGCTCGCGCGCCACCGG
>JBGQLU010000188.1:0-6741 GCA_041500265.1 Acidobacteriota bacterium
CCCCCGAGCACCCCCGAGGTCCCGCCAAGGTCGGAATGACAAGAATCCCCCCGCCGAGCGAGTCATATACGGTGAAGCCGTCAGACCCGCAATGCCACGCTGCCGTGGCCTTCAGGGCCCGGCCGGAGTTGGACTGAGGGGACGCAGGATTTCAATGGCGGATTCACGTCCCCGCGGGTCCATCACGAGGCCCGCGGCCCGCTCGGCACGGGAGCGCTGGTCGCGCCGGACCCAGCGCCGGACCATCTCCAAACGCAGCTCGTCGGGCTCGGGAGGCGTGCGCAGCGCGCCGAGCACCACGGACAGCGGGTCGACCTGATGTTCCTGGAGCATCGCCATGTTGGCGTCCAGCGAGTCGACGTAGAGGGCCTTGGGAGCCGCGAATTCGACCAAGCCGTTGTCGTCCGTGTTCGTCCGCGAGCCCTCCACGAGTCGATCGAAGGCCGGGCCGCCCGTCTGGATCATCGCCAAGATGTCTTCCGGGGTCGTGACGGCGACTCGAGCGAGGTCGAGCTTCACCCGGAACTCCGACATGCGAGAGTCGAGCTCCGATCGATCGAAAGCGAGCGGACGATCGGAGCCGACCACCAGGAAGTCGGTTCCGTTTCCCGTCTCGAAGACCGTCACGTAAGAAAACGAGCCGCGGATGGCGGCGAGGATCGAGCGGAGGTACGAGGGCTGGAGACAATACGCTTGCACCCATTGACCGAACACGCCCCCCGGGCGAAGCCGCGACCTCGCGATCCTGAAGAACTCCTGCGTGAACAGGTTCGAGGCCACGGTCATCCAGGGGTTCGAGGGCTCGGAGACGATGACGTCGTACGTGGCCGGGTTGAGCTCGAGCTCGTTCCTGGCGTCGTTCACGGACACCGAGACGCGGGGGTCGTCGAGAATCGAGCCGTTGTACGGGGCAAAGCATCGGGCCGCCCCGAGCATCGCCCGTTCGATCTCCACGACCCGGATCGATTCCACCGGATGGGAAGCCGCGGCGCCGACGGTGATCCCGCTCGCGAGCCCGACGATCAGCACGTTGCGCGGAGCCGGGTGGAGCAGGAGCGGAATGTGACCCGCCATGATCTGGGTCTCCAGATCCCCTTGGGACGATGCGTCCACCTTTCCGTTGACCGCGAGATACACGTTGTTCTTCCGCGGCTCCCGCGCCACGAGCACCGATGCCGTCAGGCCGTCCCGCGCGTAGAGGACTTCCTTGTCCGAGCGGGCTTGGCGGAAGAACTCACGCCAACCCTTCGAGCGCGGGACGTCCTGGACGTTCATGTAGACGCCGCTGTTCATCAAGAGCACGTCCCAGCGAGGGCGCGCCGCGACGAGGACGACCGCGAGCGCCGCGAGCGAGCCTGTGGCCAGGAGGCGCCGGCGAGGCGCGCCGGAGGCGAGCGCGGCGACGACGATCGCTCCGAGTCCGACCTGGAATGAGCCCGCGGCGACGAGGGCGCCGCTCACGCCCCACCGCGGAACGATCAGGAATCCGCCGATCGTGGCGCCCACGATCGTGCCGAGGGTGTTGGCGGCGTACAGCCCGCCGACCGACGATGCGATCCCGCCACGCCGCCCCGCGCGGTCCAGGACGAGAGGGAAAACCCATCCCAGGAGAAACGTCGCGGGGGCCATGACGCATGCGGCGAGGACGACCTCGACGGCCAGCCAGCCGTTGGGGGACGGCGCGATCCGGAAGTAGACCTCGGCGAACGCCCGCGGCATCGACTGCAAGAGGTAGGAGGTCGCGAACGCGAATCCGCCGGCGAGCACGAGCACCGCCGCGAGCGCCCGGCTCGAATCGATCCGGCGTCGGGCCAGCGTGCGGGCGGCCGCCGCCGCCCCCGCGGCGAGGCCGAGAAGAAAGGCGCTCAGCATCGCCGCGTAGGCGTAGACCGAGCTTCCCAACACGAGCACGAGGCCGCGCGTCCAGGCCACCTCGAGAACCATCGCGGCGCACCCGGAGGCCGCGAAGATCAGAGCGAGGATCCGGCTGGCTTCGCGTGATCCCTCGAGGCCGGGCTCCGGAGGAGCGTCCTCGGCCAAGACGCGCCCGCCGAGCCACCAGGCCCAAAGCCCCACGGCGGCATTGATCCCGACGGCGGCGGCGAGCGTTCTCGTAGTCCCCAGGAGCGGAAGCGCGATGAATGCGGCGACGAGGGTTCCGGCGACCGCTCCGAACGTATTGGCGGCGTAGAGCGCCCCGACCGTCCCGCCGAGCCGGTCGCCCCGCGTCGTGGCCGCGCGGGCCAGAACCGGCAGGGTGGCCCCCATGAGGGTCGTCGCCGGCAGGATCAGAAGGGCGATCGCGGCGAACTTCACGAGTCCGAAGCCGATGAAGCTGCGGTCCGCCCCCAGTCGCCACGCGACCAGCAGCAGGGGGCGGATTCCGTGGAGCAGGAACGGGATCACGGCCGCGTAGGCCGCGATACCCAGCTCGAGGAACCCGTAGGCCCGCAACGGACTGACCCGCCACCCGTCCGCGCGGCGGGAGGCCCCGTACGAGCCCAGGGCGAGGCCTCCCATGAACGTCGCGAGGACCGCGCTGGAGGCGAACGCCGTGGACCCGAAGACGAGGATCAGCTCGCGGAGCCAGACGACCTGATAGACGAGTCCCGTCGCGCCCGAGCCGAAGAACAAGAACCGGAGCGCCGCCGTGGATCCGGGACGGGACACGACTCCGGCTACAACGGCTCGGAGGAGGACTTGTTGTGCCCCTTCTTATTGCCGTGTCCGTTGTCCGAGTTGTCGTTCGGCGTGCCGCCGATATCCAGCGGCCGCGCCGGGTCGTTGCGACCCGTTCCCGTCGCGATCGTGGCCGCGATCGCCTGAGCGTGGGTTCGGTCGAAAGGGGCTGCGGGCTTCTGCGAGTTGAGGGCCACGCCGAGTGCCCGGCCGACTGCGACGACGTCGCCCTCGGTCAGAGGTTTGGCGGCGTCGATCCTCGGAAGCTCGATGCCGTGCGCGCGGAACGCCGCGGCGGGATCCGTCTGGGATTTCACGTCCCAATGCTTCGCGGAGGCGATTTCTCCCAGGAACCAGCCTACGGTCGGGACGCTATCCGCGGCCGCCCACGCGGCGGCCGAGATCACGAGGGCCAAGGAGCCGGCGAACAGAACATTACGAGATGACACGATCCCCTCCCTGAGATTCGTACAATTTCGCCCGAAAAAAGAAACGCCACCGCGATCGCGATGGCGCTCCTTGCGATTGCCGATTCCGCTCGAGCTAGATCGGCTCTTGGGTGGACTTGTTGTGGCCCTTCTTCTGCCCGTGGCCGTTGCCGCTGTTGCCCGGGTCGCCGCCGCTGCTGTTGGTCGTCGGGCCGCCGCCGCCGGTGCCCGGCGTGATGACGATCGACTTGGACGCACCGAGCTGCGAGCCGAACGTCGACACGAACTGGTCCAACTGGCCTTCGCTGATGCTGGCGTCGGGACGCGTGGTCGTCACGGACAGCCCGAGCGTCCGCGAAATCGAAGCCACGTCGTTTTCCGTCAGGCTCTTGTCGAGCGAGATCGACGGAAGGTTGAACCCCGCCGAGCGGAGGTTCGCCTCGGCCGACGTCGCGTCCACGGCCCCCATGTGCTTCGCCTTGGCGATCTCGACGTAGAAACGTCCCACGGTCACGCTTCCGGCGAACGCCGGAGCCGCCACCGCGGCGGCCGCGATCACAGCGATCAAGCCGAACCGATTGACTCTCCTCATTGAAATGACCTCCCCGCTCCGGGATCTCCTGAAGTTCAATGCCTGAATGACAGCAAAGTGCTCTACCTATACGGTGAAACTTCCGACCGTCAACCCCTTTTAATCCGCCGACACAGGCCGACCCGATCCCAACATTCGTCCGGCTTTCGCCTTCGGCCCCAACCTGGAAATCGAGACCTTCCCGTGCCCGCGTCTCTATACGTTGAGACTCGCCGCGCGTCAAGCCGGGTCTACCGGGTCTACCGTCCGGGGGACGAGGCGGAGGCCGCGGCCTGCGGCTTTTCCTGGATCGTCACGCGAATCGTGTGAATGTCCTTGACCGGGCGGTAGCTGGGCCGGTCCATGTTGGGAGAGTTCGCGATCCGTTTCACGATGTCGAGCCCATCGACCACCTGCCCGACGACCGTGAACTGGGCCGTCCACTTGGGCTCCGGCCTCAGCGACACGATGAACTGCGAGGCGTTCGCCGGGGGCGCCAGCCCCGCGGGCTTCAGGACGACCGACCCCGCGACGACGGGAACCGCCGACAGCTCGGCCGGGTAGCGCAGCGGGCCCTGGCCTCCTCCGGAACCGGTCGGGTCTCCTCCCGCGATCAGTTGCTCCGGTCGAACCTCGTGGATCAACAGGCCGTCGTAGAACCCGGCGTTCGCCGTGTCCACGAACGCCTTGACGGCGATCGGAGCGGTCAGCTTCAGCAGGTCGATGACGAACGAGCCCTCCTCGGTGTCCACCTTGGCGGTGTACTCCTTGGCGGGATCGAACTTCGGAATGACGTGAACGACGACTTCGTCGGTGGAAATTCCGTCGGCCGACCACCGGAGGGTGAACGTCCCGCGGGATTTCAGCTGAGGGTACGCTTGCGAGAGATCGACGATCGCGCCGTAGAACGCCTTGGGCGCGAGCTTGGCGGGCCGAGACGGCTCGGCCGCGTCAGGCTTGCCCGAAGGATCGAGCCGCTTTCCGTCGGAAGACGAGATCTGGAACGCGGGGATCACGCCGCTCTTGATCGGGTTCGTCACCTCCGCGGTCCCCAGGTTCGTGATCGTCAGCCGGACCTGGAAGGGGTCGCCCATGTAAAAGAACTGCTGGTTCAGCTCGAGAGTCGCCTTGACGTCCCCCGCGGGGGCGGGCTTCGTGGGGGTCGCGGCAAGAGCGAGCCCGGCGGCGCATGCCGCCAGGGCGGCGATCCAGGACATCCGAAGGCGATGCATCCTCACTCCTTCCTCACGGGACGGAACGGTCGACGAAACCTCGATTATACGGTGCCCGGCGAACCGGTCACAACGAGCGCTCCGGCGTGCGGGCCCAGACGGCGATCCACACGGAGGCCGCCCCCGCGCTCCGGAGCGCCGCCGCGCACGCCAGGGCGGTCGCCATGGTGGTCATCACGTCGTCGACGACGAGCACGCGCAGGGACGCGGCCGCGCCCGTCGACGCGAACCGCGCCGTGGCGCTCGCCCGCCGGTCGCGCGCGGAAAGCCGCTTGGCCGGGATCCCCGGCGCATGGGACGTGCGGAGGAGCTCCGGCCGGAAGCGGAGCGCGTGGCGCGCCGCGACGATCCGTGCCAGCGAGGCTGCCGGGTCGAACCCGCGCCGGAAGCGGGTCCACGGATGCGACGGCACCGGGACGACCACGTCCGGGAGGGAGGCGGGACCCAGGCGCCCGAGGGCGATCGCGAGCTGCTCGCCCAGCGGCTCGAGGATCTCCGGGCGCCCGCGCATCTTCCCGCGGAGGAGCGCCTGCCTCGCGAACCCCTCGTAGGGGACCGCCGCGATCACGCCGTCCCACGGCCGCGGCATCGTGATGCAGCTCGCGCAGCGCGCGGGCCCGGCGCCGGGTTCCCTCCGCCCGAGCGGCAGACCGCACGATTCGCACGGCGCGTCGATCGGGACGATCGAGGCCCAACAGGTCGCGCAGGCTCCCAGCCTCTGGACCCGGCCGAGAGCCAGACCGCAGCCGAAGCAATTGGCCGGCAGCACGTGGACCGCGCAGGCGCGCCATCCGCGGCGGAGCGCCCGTAGAAGCCGGGTCCGGTCGATGCGCAGGGGAGCGGCCCTTCTCGAAGAGGCGGGGACCGGAACCTTCAGGCGCGGGCGGTATAGACCGGCGCGGGAGACAGCCCGAGGTCGTCGAGCGAGATCTCCTCGCGGAAATCGACTTCGATCGAGTTCCACTCGCCGCACTGCGCGCAGCGCGCCGCCCAGTCGGGCCGGGTCTGCCGGCATGCCCGGCAGCGGTACTCGAGCGCCACGAGCTCCATTTCCTTGATGACCTTCCGGTATTCGTTCGACGCGTCCCGGAAGTTCCGTCGCCGCTCGTGGATGCGGCCCAGCAGATAGTGGAGGGTCGGCGCGTACGAGGCCCGGCCGTCGAGCGCCTGCAGGACGCCCAGCGCGTCGTCGAGCATTTCGAGCCGGAAGAACAGCTTCCCGAGGTAGAAGCGGGGGAGCGTGTCGCGCCGGGCCCGGGCGACACAGCTCTTGAGCGCCTCGATCGCCGCCAGGGGCTGCTCTTGCGCGAGGAAGTGCTCTTCGAGAACCGTCAGGAAGATCGGCGAGCCGGTGGCCTCGAATCCGGAGAACCACGACTCGACGGCCTCGCCGCCCAGGCCTTGGGCGCGGAGCGCCTCGCCGAGCTTGACGTAGGCCGGGATGAAGTCCGGGCTGTCCTTGACGAGTTTTCGCAGCGCGGCGGCGGCCTCCTTCGCCCGCCCCGCGGCGAGGATCTCGGAGGCGATCTCGTACCGGATGCCGGTCCCGAAGCGTCCCTCCGACCGGTCCCGCGGATCGTGCGTGTCCGAGCGCTTCTCGACCTGGTGGTGGGCTGCCAAGGCCTTCGACCAGTTCCGCTCCTTGATGTGGAGCCAGCGCAGCTTCCGCCACGCGGAGATCGAATGCCGTTTCAGCGCGATGATCCTGGCGAGCACGGCGCGCGCGCGCTCCAGATCTCCCTTCGCTTCGTAGTCCTCGACCAGCGCGTAGAGAGGGCGCGCGTCGTCTTCCTTGAGATGGTGCGCCTTGCGGTGGTACTCGATCGCCTCG
>JBGQLU010000189.1:0-6609 GCA_041500265.1 Acidobacteriota bacterium
GAGAAGACGATGACCGGGATCGCGTACTGCGATTGAAGGCGCCGGACGAACTCGAGGCCATCGATCCCCGGCATCACCAGATCGGTGATGACGGCGCTCGGGACGTTCTTTTCGATCCGCGTCAACGCGTCGTCGGCGGAGTTCGCGGTCTCGGCGGTGTACCCCCACGCTTCGAGGAGGCGCCGCAGGCCCTCACGAGCCCCGGACTCGTCGTCGACTACCAGGATGCGGTCGCCCATGGAAGGATGCCCCTACGCGGAAGAGGGCAGTGTTGCACGCTCTTCGCGGGACGACCATGTAATTTCTACCGAGCGAGGCGCCGTGCTAGCGCAGTTTCGACATGATCCTGAGAAGGAGGGAGAGGAAGAGGGACGCGGTCCCGAGGGCCGCCCCAACGCTCAGGACGATCGATCCCACGAGGAGGAGTAGCTGCATTTCCAGGCTCCTTGGCTCGAAACCTTCGGTTCCAGCCCAAGCGGTCGTCCGTCAACTCCTCAGGCCGGGCAAAATATAATTGCAAGACGACTGCCATTCAAGTTCCATAAGATGAATTGGTTGTCGTCGCGGCCGACTACCCCCTTCGCAGGGTGGAAGGTGGAGAAATCGCGCGATCTCAACGGGGTCCCGCGGACGAGTCGAGGGTATATTTCGCCGCCGATGTCACTCCCGATGCCCACGAATTTCACGTCGATCTTACGATTTCGGGCATCCGCCCTGGGCCCCATCGTCCTCGGGGCGCTCCTGTCCGCCTGCGGGACCGGCGGCCACGGCACTGCCGGAGGAACGGCCCCGGCGGGCGACCGGGCGACGATCGCTGGGGCGAGCGGGCGGTACGTCGGTTCGGAGACGTGTCGGGATTGCCACAACCGAGAGTTCGAGGGGTGGGCCGCCAGCCGGCACCGTTCAACGCTCCGGCCCTGGGCGGCGGGGCAGAAGCTTGCCCTCGCCGCGGCACCGCTTCCGGCGAGCACCCGAGTCGATCCCGACGGCGCCGCGGTGGCCCCCGGTACCGACGGAAAGCCGGTGCGGGCCCGGGCCGCATTCCTTCTGGGCGGTCACCATCGTGAGGACCTGCTTGTCAAGATGGACGACGGGCGCGTCCAGGTGTTTCCGGTCGCGATGGACGTGGACGGGGGGCAGCCCTTCGAGCCGATTCGCGTGCTGGCCGGCGGCACGCCGCCTCCCCCCGACGTCGTCGACTTCTGGACCCGTGCCGGTCGCAACGCGGACCTCGCCTGCTACGGCTGCCACGCCACCGGGCAGGTCCTCGACGTGGCGGGGGTCAGCCCCGGCGGGCTCGTGCTTCCCGCCTCACGCTGGGCGGAGCCGGGTGTCGGTTGCGAGGGATGTCACGGCCCCGGGGGCGGCCACGTCGATGCCGCGCGGGCCGGAAAGCCATCGCGGGAGACGATCCTCCTCGGCCCGCGGGTGAGTGGGGCGTCGGTCGTCGACGCCTGCGCCGCGTGTCACGGGCTTCGCGAGGTTCTCCCCTCCCCGTTCGCGCGGACGCCGGCCCATCGGTACGGCGAGCCGCTCGTCGCCGCCGCCGATCCTCTGCTCGCCGTGCCGTCGAACTTCGAGTTTCGCGACCCGATCTTCGCCGACCTGCGCCCCGGCACCTACCAGCAGGAAGCGATCGCCTTCCTGCAATCCGGTTGCGCGCGACAAGGTGGGCTCTCCTGTCGCGCGTGCCACGACTCCCATTCGGGAGCCATGACCCCGGCCATGGCGGCCGCCGACGGCGGCGACGCGATCTGCGCGCCGTGCCACGCCGCGATCGTCTCCGCGGGAGAGCGCCACCGCCTCCACGCACCGGGTAGTCCGGGAGGACGCTGCCTCGATTGCCACATGCCGGCGGTCCTCCGTGGGCCGGGCCGGGCCCCCGCCCGGGATCACACGATGTCTCCCCCCGTGGCCGGCCCCGGGCAGATCCCCGAAGCGTGCGTCGGGTGTCACGCGGGTGCCAAGAACGCGGCGGCGGTGGCCGCCGCGTGGGGCCGCGTCGTGCCCGGCGCCGCGGCCAAGCGGCGCCGTTCGCTCGGCGTGGCGATGGAAGGCGCTCTCGAAGGACGGTACGAAGCGGCGGCGACCCTTGCGGGCGTCGCCTCGGACGCCCACGCGTACTCGTGGTTCGTGCGATGGGCGGCGATCGTGCGGCTCGGCCAAACGGAGAAGCCGCCCTCCCCAGAACCCCTCGTGGCGCCGGTGCGCCGGGCCTTGAATGACCCCAATCCGGCGGTGCGCCGCGCGGCCATCCGCGCGCTGGCTCGCATGGGGACGAAGGACGACATCGCCGGACTCCGGCGCGCGACCGACGACGCCGACCCTTGGGTGGCGCTGGAAGCCGCCGCCGCGATGGGGGCGCTCGGATCCTCGTCCGCGCTCCCGCGGCTCCGGCAGCTGCTCGAACGTCCCGACCTCGCCTCGGACGCGCGCGCGCAAGCTCTCTACGGGCACGCGCGCCTGGTGGCCGGCGACGGAAGGGACGCCGAATCCGCGCTCAGGCGGGCGCTCGAGATCCAGCCGATGGTCGTGGGGACGATCAACGATCTGGGCCTCGCCCTGATGGCTCAAGGGAAGCGAGACGAAGCGCTCGCCGCGTGGCGCCGCGCGCTCGACATCAACCCCCGCTACGCCGCGGCCCGGGACAACCTCCAGGCGATCGAGTCCAAGCCCGCGCGGTGAGCCCCGGGGCCGCCCGGCCTCAATCCCGCCCGAACAGCCGCCCCAGAAACGAGCTTCGACGGGGCTTGGGATCCTCGACGGGCGGCACGTCCGGGTCTTTCCCCTCGAGAAACGCCCGAGGGAATTCTGTCGCCATCCGCCTCGCGAGATCGTCCCCGACCCAATGGCCGATGCGCGCGAGCGCGGCCGTCAGGATCGGGGGCCTGCCGCGCACGTTGTGGGCGTCCGACGCGACCACGTGGACGAGCTTCTTGCGGAGCAGCTCCTCGGAGAACTCTTCGATATCGTCCCCGAACACGCCGAGCACGCTTCCCGTCGTGATCTGGCCGAAGGCGCCCTGATGCACGAGGGCCTCGTAGCGCCGGACGTCCTCCTGGAAGTAGCGGATCCGCTCCGGGTGGGCGACGAGAACCTGCAGCCCCGCGAGCCGCATTCCGTACACGACGTTTTCGAGCTCGAACGGGTACTGGGTCATCGAGAGCTCGAACAGGACGGTCCGGCCGTTGTCCGCGAGGGTCGGCGCGTGGCCGGAACGAATGCGCTCCACGAGGTCGGGACAGATGTGGATCTCCGCCCCCGGCAACAGGGTCACGGGCACGCGCTCCGCCTCGAGCCGCCGCCGCAGCGCCGCGACCCCGCTCAACACCTCGGGGCGGGCGTTGACATAGAAGCCGTCGCGATAGTGCGGCGTGGCCACGATCGTCGTGATCCCGTCCGCCGCAGCGACCTTCGCGAACTCCACCGCGTCGTCCTCCGTCTTCACGCCGTCGTCGATCCCGGGGAGGATGTGGGTATGAAGGTCGATCACGCGTCCGCCTCCGCGCCGGATCCCGTCTCCGAGGTGAGGGGACGTGTCATCAGCCGACGCACCGCCTCCCGGGGCGCCCCGTCCTCGTAGAGGATCCGGTAGACCTCCTCCACGATCGGCATCTCGACCCCCACGCGGCGCGCCAGATCTCGCGCGGAGCGCGCGGTGCGGACCCCTTCGGCGACGTGACGCATCCTGCCGATCACGTCGTCGAGACGCTCGCCGCGGCCGAGCGCCTGGCCGACCTGCCGGTTCCGGGAGAGTCCGCCGGTGCACGTCAGGACGAGATCCCCCAGCGCCGCGAGCCCCGAGAACGTCTCGGGCGCCCCCCCGAGCGCGACGCCGAGCCGCCGCATCTCGGCGAGGCCGCGGGTGACGAGGGCCGCGACCGTGTTCTGCCCGAATCCGAGGCCGTCCACGATTCCGGCCGCGATCGCCACCACGTTCTTGAGAGCGGCGGCGACTTGGACGCCGACCACGTCGGTGTTCGTGTAAAGGCGAAGGGTATCCCCCGCCAGCCCGTCCTGAATCCTCCGCGCCAGCGCGGGGTCGGTCGAGGCGACCACGACCGCGGTCGGGACGCCCCGAGCCACCTCTTCCGCGAACGAGGGGCCCGAGAGGGCGGCGATCGAGGCTCCGGGGTGGAGACACGCCGAGGCGACCTGTGTCGGAAGGAGGAGCGTGTCCTCCTCGATCCCCTTCGTCGCCACCACCACCGGGACGCCGGGACCGAGGTGGCCGGCGAGCGGCGCATAGATTTGCCGCGCGAACGGCGTCGGCACCGCGAACACGACCAGGTCGGCGCCAAGGACCGCCTCGGCCAGCTCGGACGTGGGAGCCACGGAGCGCGGGACCTCGACGCCGGGAAGGTACACGGGGTTGTCCCGGCGCTCCTTCATGCGAGCGACCAGATCCGCCTCGCGCATCCACAGGCGGACCCCCCGCTCGCGCCCCGCCAGGTGGACGGCGAGCGCGGTCCCCCACGCGCCTCCCCCGACGATGGCAATCGAGGATCGCATCAAGGCCCCTTTCCACGCTCGGTCGGCCGGACGATCCTCGGCTCGGACCCGTCGAGCATCCTCGCAAAGTTCGACCGATGTCGCCAAACGACCAGCGCCGCGGTCGCCGCCGCGGCGGCCGTGAGCGGTCCGTCCCGCGGCCCGGCCAGGATCGCGATCGGGAGCACGATCGCGCCGGCGACCGATCCGAGCGACACCCATCCCGTCGCCGCCGTCGCGACGCCGAAGGCGATAAGCGCCGCGAGTGCCGCGACCGGACTCGCGACGAGAAACGACCCGAGCGCCGTCGCGGCCCCCTTGCCTCCCCGGAAACCGAGCCACGGGGTGAACGCGTGCGCGAGCGGTGCCGCGAACGCCGCCGCGGCGGGTTCGCCTCCGAGACGGCGGGCGGCGAGAACGGCGATCGATCCCTTGAGGACGTCGCCGGCCAGTCCGAGTGCGCCCACGCGGGCGCCTCCGTCGCGCCACGCGTTGGTCGCCCCGGGGTTGCCGCTCCCCGCGCGCCGAAGGTCGCGACCGGTCGCGACGCGGTGCACGATCCACGAGACCGGCACCGCTCCGAGGAGCGCGCCGGCGACGAGCCCGATCAGCCGGGGCGTCACGGCGATCCCTCCGCGCCGAGCGGGAAAGACGCCTCCTCGACGTAACGGGCCCCGCCCCGCGCAAGCTCGCTGCGAAAAAGCACGACCCGATCGGCGACGAAGGCGCCGAGCTCGCCCACGGCCTCGCACGAGCACGGCGCGATCCTCCCCGGCCGTCGGACGCGCGCGAGGGTCACGTGAGGGAAGAACGGCCGCGGCTCGGGCGGAAAACCCGCCGCGCGCGCCGCCCCTTCCAAGCTCTCCGCCAGACGCTCGAGAGCGCCGCCGGCCGTGCCGTCCGTGAGCCCGAGCCAAACCACGCGAGGACGACGCGCGTCGGGGAAGGCGCCGGCTCCCCCGAGGCGAAGCGGAAGCGGCCCGATCCCCAGGACCGCCCGTCTCCAGGTGGGCTCCATGGCTTTCGACCGGGCCGGTTCGACCTCACCCAGGAACCGGAGCGTCAGGTGCAGTCCGTCCTCGGGCACGAAACGCCAGTCCCGCGGCTCCAAGCCGAGTCCCCGGCCCGCCTCCGCGGCTGCGCGGCGGCGTGCCTCGGGGAGCGGGATCGCGAGAAACGTCCTCACGAATCGAGGAGCCTGCGGCGGAGAAGATCGAGGGCGACGGTCACGGCGCGACGCCGGATCAGATCGCGGTCACCGGGCCAGTCGAGGCGCACGGCCCGCCCGCTCCCGGCGTCGTCCAGCGCCACGTGCACGGTCCCGACCGGCTTGTCCGGGCGGCCGCCCTCCGGCCCGGCGATGCCGGTGACCCCGAGGCCGTAGTCCGAGCCGCACGTCCGCCGGGCTCCGGCGGCCAGCGCGCGCGCCACGGCTTCGCTCACCGCGCCTTCGGCGGCGATCATCTCGGCCGGCACGCCGGCGAGCGAGGTCTTCAGATCGTTGGCATAGCCGATCAGCCCCCCGCGGAACCAGGCCGACGAGCCCGGGACGTCGGTGAACGCGCCCCCGAGGAGCCCGCCCGTGCAGGACTCGGCCACGGCGACCGTCTTCCCACGCGCCGCGAGCAGGCTGCCCACGACCGAGGCGAGCGTATCGGAGTCCGCGCCGAACACGTCCGGCCCGAGACGCGCCCGCATGGCGGCCTCGAGCTCCGCCATCCGCGCCGAGGCTTCCTGACGATCCCGACCTGCCGCCGAGATCACGAGCTCGACCGTCCCCGGCCCGGCGAGAATCGTCGTCTGCGTGCCCGGGGTCGCGTACAGATCGCGGACCCGCTCCTCGACGTACGACTCGGGCCGTCCGGCGATCCGGAGCGTCCGGCTCACGATCGGCGCGGGCGCGGCCGCGGCCAGCAGGGGCGCCAGGGACGCCTCGACCATCGCCTTCATCTCTGCGGGAACACCGGGCAAGGATGCGATGACGCGGCCGCCCTCGGCGAGGAGGATTCCGGGCGCGGACCCCAGCGGATTCGGAATCCACGACGACCCCCGGGGCCGGTCGGCCTGGCGCGCTTGGGAGGGAGTGGCCGTGCGCCCGCGGGACGCGAACAGCGCGGC
>JBGQLU010000190.1:0-6602 GCA_041500265.1 Acidobacteriota bacterium
ATCGCGCTGACCGAATGCTCCCCCGATCCGGAGCATTGCACGCGAGCGCACGACTGCCCGGCCAGCTCGGTGTGGTTCGAGGTGCAGCGCCAGATGACCGGCCTGCTCGAAAAGACGACGCTCGAGGCTCTGGTCTCGGCGCCGCGCAAGAACCGGCGCGTCGTCTACAACATCAACACGTAACCAGCGAAGATTGGACCGCCCGCAACGGGCGATTCCGGAGGAATTCCCGATGAAGCGCATCGCATCGTTCCTGACCGCCGTCGTTCTCGTCCTGGCCGGCGTGACCACCCTCTACGCCGGGGAGACCGCCGCCACCACGTCCGTCAAGGGCTGGATCACCGATTCGAACTGCGGCGCCAAGAACGCGAACGGGTCGCCCGAGAGCGTGAAGTGCGTCAAGGACTGCGTGAAGGGGGGCGCGAAGCTCGAGCTCGTGGCGGACGGCAAGACCTACCAGCTGACCGACCAGAAGGTCGCGATGGAGCACGTCGGACACGAGGTCGTCGTGACCGGCACCCTCGACAAGGACACCATCAAGGTGGCGAAGATCGAGGCCGCGGACACCAAGAAGAAGGCCTGATCCCGGGTCTTCGACTCAGCTCGCCGCCTTGCGCGAAAGCGCGAGGCGCGCGAGCGCCGGAAGCGCCAGAAGCGTCGCGGCGGTCGAGACGGCCAAGCCCCCGATCACGGCGACCGCGAGAGGACGCTGCAGCTCCGATCCCGGGCCCAAGGCGAACGCCAGCGGCAGCAGCCCGAAGATCGTGCAAGCGGTCGTCATCAGGATCGGCCGCACGCGTCGCTCGGCGGCTCCGACGATGGCGTCGGCCACCGAGGCCCCGTCGTCCATGCGCGTCAGCGCGGCGCCGACGAGCAGGATCCCGTTCTTCACCACGAGCCCCACGAGCAGCACGAGCCCCATCAACGACGACACGTCGAGCGTCGTGCGGGTGACGAGCAACGCCAAGAGTCCTCCGGCGATCGCCGGCGGCACCGTCAGCAAGACGAGGACGGCCGCGCGAGCCGAGCGGAATTGCGCCACGAGGACGGCGAAGACCGCGACGATGCCCAGGAGCACGACGACGAGGAGTTGCCGGAAGGCCCGGGCCTGGCTGTCCGCGCGCCCGCCGATCTCGATGCGATAACCCGGCGGCACCACGATCCCGGCGAGCCGGCGGCGCACCTCGCGCGTGAGGCCGCCGAGGTCGCTCCCCTCCACGTCGCCCGACGCCAGAACCGTCGGGAGCAGGTTCTCGCGGCGGAGCAGGCTCGCGCCCGTCCCCGTCGAGGCGTGCGCGAATCGCGCGATCGGCACCGCCGCCGCGCCGACAGCCAGGGGGGCCGCGTCGAGACGCTCCGGATCGAAGCGGACCGCGTCGGGGAACCGTACGCGGACCGGAACGAGCCGGTCGAACCGCGGCACGGTCCCCACGACCTCGCCGCGAAGGGCGACCCCGAGATCTCTCGCGACCTCGGTCGCGTCGAACCCGGCGTGCGCGGCCGCGTCGCCGTCCACGCGGTAGTCGCGAATCGGCACCTCGTCCTCGATGCCGTCGTAGAAGTCGACCAGGGAGGGGGTCCCGTCGAGACGGTGCGCTACCTCTCCGGCCAGGCGGCGCAGCACCGACGGATTCTCCCCGGAGGTGCGAATCTCGATCGGGCGCGGCGCTCCGGAGAGATCGTTCAAGACGTCCTCGAGGATCTGCACGAACTCGACGCGCGCCTCGGGCACCGCGACGGCGACTCGCCGCCTCACGTCGTCGATCACGACTTCGGCTTCGGGTCGCTTGGAGCGCTTGGCCAGGACCACCGCGATGTCGCCACGGTGGGCTTGGGTCGCGGTGATCGGCCCCAGTTCGGCCCCGGTACGCCGCGTCCACCGCACGATGCTGGGGGTCTCCTCGAGCACCCTCTCGATGCGGAGCGCTACGGCATCGGTGGCCTCGAGGGACGTGCCGGCCGGCATGAAGTAATCGAGGACGAAGGCTCCCTCGTCCATCTCCGGGAGGAACCCCGACGGGATCCGGTTGGCGAGAACGGCGACGATCGCGACCGCGAGCCCGACCACGGCCGCCGCGATCCACGGGTGGACGAGGGTCGCGCGCAGCACGCGCAGATACCACCCGGTGGCGCGAGAGCCGCGCTTCGCCCCGGGCTTGGGCGCTTTGGAACGCATCCAGCGCGCCGCCGGGATCGGCAGGATCAGGATCGCGAACACGAGGGAGAGCATCACGGCGGAGGCGAGCGTCACGGCGAGGGCCGAGAAGAACCGGCCGACGAGCCCCGAAAGGAACGCGAGCGGGGCGAGCACGACGACGGTCGTGATGGTGGTCCCGACGACCGGCCCCGTGATCTCGAAAAGCGCGTGACGCACCGCTTCGGGGGGCATCTCCCCCGTCTCGAGACGTATCGCGATCGCCTCGACGACCACGATGGCGTCGTCGATCACCAGACCGATCGCGACCGCCATGCCGCCCAGCGACATCAAGTTCAGCGTCTCGCCGGCGAGATCCATGGCGAGAAACGTTGCGACGAGCGTCGTCGGAACCGATAGCGCGGCGAGAACCCCGGCCCGCGCATCCCGCAAGAAGAAGATGAGAACGCCGACCGTGAGCAGGATCCCGACGGCGATGGCGTCCCTGATCCCCAGGATCGACTCGTGGATCAGCTCCCCTTGGTTGTAGACCTCGACCAGACGCAGGCCCCGTGGGAGGCGGAGCGACGCGGCGATGGCCTTGATCTCGGCGACGACGTCGGGAGCCGAGGCCTGCGGCGTGCGAGCGACCGCGACCTGCACCGCCTCCCCCTCGCTGTCGTGCACGAGGAGTCCGCGGTCGGGCGCCCCCTCCACGACCTGCGCGACCTCCCCCAGCCGCACGGTCCCGTTCGGACCCCCTGCGATCGGGAGGCCGGCGAGGGACGCCGGATCCGACACCACGGTCGTCACCGTCACGGCCACCGACTGGCGGCGCTGGTCGAAACGCCCCGCCACCGAGCGCACGATCCCATCCCCGACGCGCGACGCGAGCTTTGATGGGGTGAGCCCGGTCGCGGCGAGCCGCCCGGGATCGACGATCACCTCGATCTCGCGCGGGTCCCCCCCGACGACCTCGACCCGCCCGACGCCGCGCGCCCGTGAAAACGCCGGGAGCACGACGAACTCGGCCGCCTCGCGACGCGTCGTCGCGTCGCCTCCCACGACGTCGAACGACAGGATCGGGAAGTCGGCCGGCGTGATCTTCTCGGCTTCGACCTCGGTTCCGGCGGGGAGCCCTTCCTTCGCGTTTCCGGCCGCAATGCTCGTCAGCTGCAGCGCGCGGTGCATGTCGGTGCCATCTTCGAACTGAAGGGCGATCTCCGCGGCGCCGCGGATCACCCGCGTGCTGATGCGCCGCACGCCGGGAACGCTGGCGAGAGCCGACTCGAGGGGGCGGACGACGGTCGCCTGCATCAGTCCCGGCGTCAGCTCCCCCGCGCGGGCGACGACGACGATGCGCGGGAACTCGACCTCGGGGTAGATCCCGGAGCCGAGGCGGGTCAGGGAGACGATGCCGCCGAGCAACAGCGCGGCGCCGACTGTCAGAACGAACGTGCGATGCCGCGTGAGGATCGCGAACAGATCGAACGGCTCGCTCACGGGCCGTCCTGCACGGGGGCATCGTCGGCGAGCCCGACGGGGTCATCCACGACCACGGTGTCGCCGGCGGAGACCCCCGAGACGATCTCGACACGGTCGCCGTCCCGGATCCCGAGGACCACCGGACGCACGTGGGCCCGATGGTCCACGACCACCACGACCTCGACCAGGCCGCCGACGCCGCCGCGCAGGGCCGATGCGGGCACGACGAGGACCCCGTCGTGGCGCGCGACCGCGATGCGCACCTCGACGATGCGGCCCAAGAGGAGCGAGGCGTCCTCCTTCGCCGGGTCGAGCCGGACGGGCCCCGTGCCGGTCGCGGGATCGACCGCGCGCGCGACCCCGGCCACCCGTGCGGGGATCACGGTCGGATCCGGCGCATCGAGCAGGATCTCCGCATCCTGACCTTCCTCCAGCCGGGCCAGCGCTCCGGCGGTCGCATCGACGGCGACCTGGACCGGATGCTCGGCCGCCACCTCCACGACCGGGGTCGCGGGCGTCCCGTCCACGGGCTCGCCGGTCTGGCGCAAGACGCGCAGCACGACGCCGTCGAACGGGGCCGCCAGCTCGACCCAGCCCCGGCGGCGGACCGCAACGGCCCGCGAGGCCTGCGCCTGAGCCAGCGCCGCCTCGGCGGCGGCCGCGGTGGCTTCGTCAGCCTCCACCTGCTCGCCCGAGACGACGCCGCGTTCCGAGAGGGTCCGTGTTCGGGACGCCAGGCGACGCTTGGCGTCCGCGTCGGCGGCCGCGCTCTTGACCGCGGAGTCCGCGGAGCGGACCGCTTCGTCCGCTGCCGCCCGATCGACGCGCGCGAGGACCTGCCCGCGCGCGACGCGCTCTCCGACGCGTGCGGTCACCTCGGCAAGCACCCCTTCGACGCGCGGGGAGAGCGTGGCGTCGTGATCGGGAGGGGGCACGACGCGTCCCGACAGACGCAGCCAGTCGGAAAGATTGCCGGTCGCGACCTGCGCGACGCGGACGGCCGGCGGAGCGACCGGCGCGTCGGCGGCTCCGCCATGGCAGGCGGCCTCCGCCATCGCGAGGACGATCACGGCAAGGGCGCTCCCGGGACGCGACCCCGAACGCACCCTGACGATCGTCATGGGGCTCCTTGCGGCGCCAACCGCTCGAGATCGGCGAACGCCGCTCCCCACTGGAGATAGGCGTCCGCGTGATCGCGTTCCGTTTGGGCGAGCGCGCGCTCCGCGTCCAGAAGGCGGAAGAGATCGAGCGTTCCCTCGCGATACGCGATGCGGGTCAACTCGGCGGCCTCACCGGCCGCGGGGAGCGCGACACCATCCACGGCCTCGAAGCGTTGTCGCGCGGCTCGAGCGGCGGACCAAGCCGTTTCGACGTCCGCCTCGACGCGGCGGCGCGCGAGCTCGAGGAGGGCGGCGGCTCGATCTCGTTCGGCATGCGCGGCCTCGAGGGCGGCGCGGCCGCGCGTCGGAAACGTGATGCCCAGTCCCAGCAAGAGATCGGTTCCGGGCTGGGTCGGGTCGTTGAAATCCGCGCCGGCGTCGAGCCAGGTCGACGGACGTTTCTCGCGCGAGGCGCGCTCGACGTGCGCATCCGCCGCGCGCACCTCGGCTTGGGCCACGACGAGGTCGGGCGATGCAGCGCGCGCGCGTTCGAGCCAGGGCTCCATCGTTCCTTCCGGAGGGGGCATCGGGCGCTCCGCGCCCGCGGAGAGACGGAAGTCGCTCGACCCCAAGAGTGCGCGGAGCTCGGCGGACGCCGCGATGACGGCTTGTTCGGCGCCGGCGCGCTCGGCGGTCGCGATCGCCGCCGCAGCGGTCGCGCGCGCCGCCTCCAGCCGCGACGTGCGCTGAACCTCGAGCATGTCGGCAACCGCGCGCCGGTTGGTCTCGGAGCGGGTCACCAGCTCGGTCGCGGCGCGAAGCCGGTCTTCGTTCGCCGCGAGCGTGAACCAAGCAACGCGGCAGGCGCGCCGGGCCGTGGCGATCGCCGCCTCGCTCCGGAGGTTCGACGCATCCCGCGCCGCTTTCGCCTCGCCGACGGCCGCCGACCGTTGTCCGCCCCAGCGGAATGGAACCGTGACCTGGAGCGATTCCTTGGCGCTCACGCTATGGGTCCCGATCGACGCCGACGGCTCGCCCGGGGCCTTCGCGCTGCGAATTCCCGCCTCGGCGACGCGCGCGGTCGCCCGGGCTGCGACCACGTCCGGGATCGACTCGGCGGCTCGGAGCGCCTCGTCGAGGGTGACGACGCGGGGCACCGGCGTGCCGGGGACGTCTTCGGCGCGTATGCCCGCGCTCGCGGCGAGAAGCGCCGCTGCGGTTGCCAGACGGAAATGGTGCCCCATCCTCATCCTGCGAACCGTAGCCTAACGTCTCCGGAATGAAATGGGGTGAACTCCGTAGGAGACGTCGTTCCGTTCTGTCGTGCTATTTTCGCCCTCGACGTGCTCGTTCGTTGGCTGATTGCCGCCCTCCATCTGCTCGCGCTGGCGATCGGATTCGGGGCCATCTGGGTTCGCGGCCGGTCGCTTCTCGGACCGCTCGACGCCGCGGGTCTGAAGCGCGCGCTCGCCGCCGATACGGCCTGGGGGGCCGCGGCGCTCCTCTGGATCTCCACGGGGGTGGTTCGGGCCTTCACCGGCATCGACAAGGGGCCGGCCTACTACCTCCACAACACCGTCTTCTTCGCGAAGATGGGGTTGGTCCTGCTCGTGCTGCTCCTGGAGGCGTGGCCGATGGGGGCGCTGTTGCGCTGGCGGTTGTCCCTTCGACGAGGCGAGCCGGTGGACGCGGCTTTGGCGCCGATCTTCGCGCGGATCAGCTTCGTGCAGGCGGGGCTCGTGGCCGCGATCGTGTTCGCCGCGACGGCGATGGCACGGGGCCTCGGATCGTGGTGAGGAGGCGCGCCGGGGGGGAGCCCCGCGCGCCGCGAGTTTGTCCCGATAAACCCCTATTGGGTCCATTCCCCATTGTTGGGGTGAAAC
>JBGQLU010000191.1:0-6592 GCA_041500265.1 Acidobacteriota bacterium
AGAGATCGCGGAGCCCCGAGGCGACGAACGCCTTGACCTCGTTGAAGCGCGAGGCCGGGCGCACGAACCCGGGGTGCGATTCGTACCAGTCGAGGAGCGGCTGCTGATACTTCCCGAGCCGGAAGAAGTAGGAGCTCTCGGCGACCGCCTCGACCGGGTGCCCCTGCTCGCACCGGCCGTCCTTGATCTGGCTCTCCGGATAGAACGCCTCGCACCCGGCGCAGTAGAGGCCCTCGTACGTCCCCGGGTAGATATCCCCCGCCGCGGTCATCCGGGACAGGAGTGCTACGACGGCGGCGTGGTGGCGGGACTCGGAGGTGCGGATGAAATCGTCGTGGGTGATCGCAAGCTGGTCCCACAGCGCGTGGTAGCGCGCGACCACGTGATCGGCCAGCTCGATCGGCGCGATCCCGAGCTTGGCCGCCGCGCGCTCGATCTTCTGCCCGTGCTCGTCGGTCCCCGTCAGGAACCGGACGTCGTACCCTGTCGCGCGGCGGTAGCGGGCGATCGTGTCGGCGACCACTGTCGTGTACAGGTGCCCGATGTGGGGCTCGTCGTTGACGTAGTAGATCGGCGTCGTGACGTAGAACGGAGGGCGCCCGCTCATCGCCGCCCCTTCCGCTTCGTCGTCCGGGAGGCGAGGGCCGCCTGCTGCACGTCGAGGAGCGGCACCCCGTGCTTGCGCGCCGCCGCCGCGCAGTCCTCGTACTCCGGCCAGGCGTGCAGCACGACCCCGTCGAGGAGGCCCGACTTCACCCGGATCGGGCCGTAGGGTGTGGCCACCCGCTCGACCCGGCGCGTCAGCTCGACGCGCCCCTCGCGCCGCCACCTGAGGCCGAGGGTCGTCGTCTCGGAGAGAGCGGCGCCGACGACGGCGTCGAACGACTCCGGCTTCGCGAGGATCGTGACCAGGTGCCCGGAGCGCCCCTTCTTCATCTGGACCGGGGTGACGTGCAGGTCCGACGCCCCCGCCTCGCGGAGACGCTCGCACGCGTAGGCCAGAAGCTGCGGTGTCGCGTCGTCCACCGTGAATTCCACGATCACGACCTCGGGAGCGCTCGAAGCACCGGACGCGAGCGCGCTCGCCCGCTCGAGCTCACGGTCCCCGACGATCGCGCGGACGACGTTGGGCCGCTCCGGGTAATCGCGCGTGCCGGCGCCGTGCCCGACGGCGCGGAGCGTCATCGCCGGAAGGCCGCCCCAGCCGTTCGCGATCGAGGTGAGGATCGCGGCACCGGTCGGCGTCAGACGCTCACCCTCGGCCTCGATACCGGTGACCGGAGCGCCGGCGAGCAGGAGGCTCGCGGCGGGCCCGGGAACCGGGTAGAGGCCGTGCGCGCAGAGGACGCTTCCGGAGCCGGTCGTGACCGGAGAGACGACGATCCGGTCCGGACGGAGCTCGTGAAGCGCCGCGGAGCAGCCGACCACGTCGGCGATCGCGTCGGCGGCGCCCGCCTCGTGAAGGTGCACCTTGTCGGGGGCGATCCCGTGGGCTCGTCCTTCCGCCTCGACCAGCCGCCTGAAGATCACGAGCGCCCGGTCGCGGACGGCGGGCTCGAGCTTTCCCCCGGCGATGACCGCGCGGATCTCGCGGAAGGAGCGCCCGTGGCCGCCGCCACCGTGGTGGACGTGGTGATGATCCTCGTGAGGCGCGCGGCCCGCGATGGCGATGTCGATCTTGACCGCCGAGACCGCGCCGCGAACCGCCTTCGAGGCGGACAGGCGCACGCCGGGAAGCCCGAGCCCGTGCACGGCGCGGCGCACCCGCGCCAGCGGGGCCCCGACGTCAACCAAAGCCCCCAGGATCATGTCGCCCGCGGCCCCCGCGGTCGCGTCGATCCAGAGGATTCGCTCCGAAGCACTCACGCCGCGCTCTCCATCGGGATCCCCGCCGCCGCCAGCAGCTCGGGGAGAATCACTCCGGCCGCCCCCGCGAAGCGCTCTCCGGCCAGGGGGGAGAGAGGCGTCGCCTCCGGGTTGATCTCCACCACGTAGGCCCCCGACGCACGGGCGATCCGCGGGATCCCGGCCGCGGGCTCGACGAGCGAGGAGGTTCCGACGACCAGGCAGAGCGCGGCGTTCCGCGCGGCGCGCTCCGCCCGCCCGAACGCCACCATCGGGAGCGCCTCGCCGAACCAGACGACGTCGGGACGGAGGAGCCCGCCACAGGCGCACCGCGGGGGAAGCGGATCGAGGGGGACGCGGCGGTCGTCGGACCTGCGCCCGCAGGAGGTGCAGCGGAGCTGCCAGAGCGATCCGTGGAGGCGCACCATCGCGCGGCTTCCGGCGAGCTCGTGGAGGCCGTCCACGTTCTGCGTCGCGAGAAGGAACGGACGCCCGGTCGCCTCGATCGCCGCGATCGCCCGATGGGCGGCGTTCGGCCGAATGGCGGCCGCTTGTCGGCGGCGCGCGTCGTAGAACCGCCAGACGCGGCCGGGATCCTCGTCGAAGGCTTCGGGGGTCGCCACCTCCATCGGGTCGACCCCTTCCCAGAGGCCGCCCGCGTCGCGGAAGGTCGGGATCCCGCTCTCGCGGGAGACTCCTGCGCCGGTGAACACCAGCGCCGGCTCGTGACCCCGGAGCAGGGCGAGGAGTCGCGCCGAGGGGACGGTCGAGGGCACGGAAAACCTCGAAGGACGGAATAATGGCAAGAGTGGACCGGTTCTCGGGACGGCAGGGAATCGTATCACCCGCCTCTAAGGGGGAACAATGGGTGCGAGAGCCGGGACGCCGGGTCTCGACGGGCTTGCTACACTTCTCGTCGAGCGGCGCCATCTTGGGGGGCCCGCGCGAGGAGACGCATGAGCGAGATCGTCAACGCGAACGACCAGACGTTCGACGCCGAGGTCCTGAAAGCCGGGAACGCCGTGCTCGTCGATTTTTCGGCGGTGTGGTGCGGTCCCTGCAAGAAGCTCGAGCCGGTGGTTCACGAGATCGCGGCCGAGTACTCCGGCCGCCTCAAGGTCGTCAAGGTGGACGTCGATCATTCTCCCGGGACCGCGGCGAAGTTCGGCGTGCTCTCGATTCCCACGATCCTGCTGTTCCGCGACGGTCAGGTCAAGGACCAGGTCGTCGGCGTGCTCGCGAAGAAGGCGCTCGCGGACCGGGTGAACAAGGTTCTCTGAGGTGGGGTTTCTCGACCAGGTCAACGCCTGGGGCTTCGCGCTGAGCCAAACGCTCGCGGCGCAGCTCCAGGCGGGCTCGATCGCGTCGATCGCGGTCGTGTTCGCCGCCGGCGTGCTGACGAGCCTGACCCCCTGCGTCTACCCGATGATCCCGGTGACGGTCACCTACATCGGCGGCGCCGCGGGCGGGAACCGGCGGCGCGCGGTCGGCCTCTCGGTGACCTACGTCCTGGCGCTCGCGACGATGTACGCCTCGCTCGGAGTCGTGGCCGCCTCGCTCGGGAAGATCTTCGGCGAGTTCACCCGGACGCCGTGGGTCTTCGGTGCCGTCGGCGTCGTCATCATCGTCCTGGGCCTGGCGATGCTCGACTGGATTTCGATTCCGATCCTCATGACGGGCCTGCAAGGGCAGGGGGCCCGGCGCGGCGGATTCGCCGGGGCGGCCCTGATGGGGGTGGCGGCGGGGTTCGTCGCCGCGCCGTGCACGGCGCCGGTGCTCGGCCTGCTGCTCGGCTACGTCGCGCAGAGCGGGAACGTCGTCTGGGGGGCCGCGCTCCTCTTCGTGTTCGCTCTCGGCCTCGGCCTGCTGCTCATGATCCTCGGCATCTTCTCTGGGCTCCTGACGAGCCTGCCGAGGGCCGGCGCCTGGATGGACCGCATCAAGAAGGGATTCGGCATCGCGATGATCGTCATCGGCGCCTTCTTCCTGTGGCGCGCCGTCCTGATGTGGATCCACCGTGGGGGCGCCGCGTGATTCGGGCCGCGCTCGCGACGGCCCTGTCGCTCCTGGCGGCGGCGTCTCCGGCGCAGACCTTGCCCGCTTCGATTCCGACGGCGCCCCCGCTCTCCGGGATCGACCCGGTCCAAGGAACCTCGGTCGCGCTCGATCCGCGCGACGGGCCGATGCACATCGTCGTCTTCGCGACCTGGTGTCGGCCGTGCCTGGAGGAGATCCCGAAGCTGTTCGACCTCGAGGACCGGTTCAAGCCGGAAGGGTACCGGTTGTTCCTCGTCGCGCTCCCCACGCGCCAGAGCGTCGATCGCCTGCGACTGTTCCTGGGCGAGGGCCCCGTTCCCGGCCGGCTCCTCTTCGACCGGGACGGATCGATCGTCGCGGCGCTCGCGGCCGCGACGATCCCGGTTCACCTGCTGATCGACCGCAAGGGGGACGTGGTCGCGCGCACCTCGGCCCTCGATCCCGCGTTCACGACCGCCGTCGAGCGCCTCGTCCGCCAGGAAGGACGGGCGGCCCGGTGAGCGGGCGCGTGCGCGTCGGCCTGCTGTTCGGAGGGGCCTCGGTCGAGCACGAGGTCTCCGTCGTCTCCGCCCGCGGCGTCGCCGGAGCACTCGACCCGGTCCGCTTCGAGACGGTTCCCATCGGTCTGACCGGGGACGGGCGTTGGCTCGACCCCGAGGCGTCGGCGGCCGTGCTCGCCGGAAACGCCGCCCGCGTGGAGCCTCTTTCCCCCGACGACGGATCGAGGCTCCTCGTGGACCCCGGCGCCGGGGGGATCGTGGCGGCGACCCCCGGACGATCACCGCGGCCGGTCGCGATCGACGTCGTCTTTTCGGTCGTGCACGGATGGGGAGGCGAGGACGGGCGGATCCAGGGGCTCCTGGACCTCGCCGGGATCCCCTGCGTGGGGGCGGGGGTGCTCGGCTCGGCGATCGGGATGGACAAGCAGGTGGCGAAGGTCCTCTTCGAGGAGCGCGGGCTTCCGGTCGGGCCGTGGCGCGCGCTGACCCGGGACCGGTGGCTCGCGGACCGCGCCGCCGCCGAGGCCGGTCTCGTCGAGGCGCTCGGTCTGCCGCTGTTCACCAAGCCGGCCAACGGGGGCTCGTCGGTGGGGATCTCGAAGGTGCGCGAGGCCGCAGCCCTGCCCGCCGCCTTGGAGCTCGCCTTCGCCCACGACAGGAAGGTCGTCGTCGAGAGCGGCCTCGACGCGCGCGAGATCGAGTGCGCCGTGCTCGGAAACGACGCCCCGGAGGTCTCGGTCGCCGGAGAGATCGTCCCCTCGCGCGAGTTCTACGACTATGCGTCGAAGTACGAGGACGGCACCTCGCGCATCGCGATCCCGGCGTCCCTGGATGCAGGGCTGGCCGATCGCATTCGCGCCCTCGCCGGGGAGGCGTTTCGCGCCCTCGACCTGGCCGGGATGGCGCGGGTCGACTTCTTCGTGGAGCGGGGGACCGGGCGGGTCTTCGTCAACGAGGTGAACACCCTCCCGGGCTTCACGCCGATCAGCATGTATCCTAAGCTGTGGGAGGCGACGGGGCTCGCGTATCCCGAGCTGCTCGCGCGGCTGATCGAGCTCGCCCGCGAGCGCTTCGGCGACGAGCGCCGCCGCCGGACCCGGCGCGACTGACGCGGCCGCAAGGCGCGTCCGGCGCTCGTCTGGGAGGCCAGGGAGATGACGCAGAGCGCGGTCCTCGTTCTCAACAACGTGTACCAGGCGGTGCAGATCACGAGCACCCGCCGGGCGTTCCGGCTGTTCTACGCCGGGCGGGCGCGCGCGGTCGACGCCGATTTCCGGACGTACGACTTCGAGGACTGGTGCGACCTTCCGCCGGGCGCCGACCGCGAGGCGATCCTGACGCCCCGCCGGGCCATCGCGATCCCCCGGGTGATCCAGCTTCTGCACTACGACCGGGTGCCGCGGCGCGACGTCCGTTTCACGCGGAGGAACATCTTCTTCCGCGACAAGAACCACTGTCAGTACTGCGGCAAGGTCTTCCCGCAGACCGAGCTGAACCTGGATCACGTGGTGCCGCTCTCGCGCGGCGGGATGTCGAGCTGGGACAACGTCGTCTGCGCCTGCATCCCGTGCAACAGCCGGAAGGGGAACAGGACGCCCCACGAGGCGGGGATGCACCTGATCCGGGCGCCGAAACGCCCCGCGGGGCACCCGATCCTCCGCGCGGTCTGGGCCGGGCCGAGGTACGAGGAGTGGAAGACGTTCCTCGACGTGGCGTACTGGAACGTCGAGCTGTCCGAGGACCTCGTGCCGCACGCTCACCCTCAGACGGCCCCCGAGCCCTGACGCCGGCCCGTCCCCCGCGGGCGCGGCACGCCGACGGCGTCCATGCGGCGATAGAGGGCCTGGCGCGTCCACCCCATGCGGGCGGCCGCCGCCGTGACGTTGCCACGGCATCGAGCGAGCGCGTCCAGGATGCGCGCGCGCTCGGGAGGTGGCGCGTCGCCGGCCGGATCGAAATCGAGGTCCGGGCGGCCGATCGCGCGGCCTCCCGCCCGGACGAGAGCGCGCCCGAGCACCGCCTCGAGCTCGCGCACGTTGCCCGGCCAGGCGTGCTCCCTGAGCGCGTCCACCGCGTCGTCCTGCAAGTCGGGGCGCGGCACGGCGCACCGCGCGGCGAGCCGATCCAGGATCTCCCCGGCGAGAGACCGGATGTCGTCTCCGCGCTCGGCCAGCGAGGGGACGCGCAGCACGAGCACGGCCAGCCGGTAG
>JBGQLU010000192.1:0-6552 GCA_041500265.1 Acidobacteriota bacterium
GATCCAGTGCTTCCAGTTCATGCTGGGAGCGAAGCGGCCCGCGGGTGTTTCCGCCGATTCGCTCGAGAGCCGGAGCTGAACCCTCCCTACGCGCGGCTGTCCCACGTCACGTCGTCGATCCCCCGGTGCCGGTTCTCCCATCGGGCCATGACGAACAGCGCGTCCGAGAGGCGGTTCAAGTAGGGGAGGACGAACGGTCCGATCGGCTCCTTTCGCGAAAGGGCGACCGCGAGCCGCTCGGCGCGCCGGCAGACGGTGCGCGCGACGTGGAGGCCTGCGGCGCCGACCGACCCGCCCGGGAGGATGAAGTTCCGGAGCGGTCCCAAGGAGCCCCCCATCCGGTCGATCGCGGCCTCGAGCGCCTGGACGTGCCGCGGCTCGATCCGCGGAACCGGGGTTTTCGCCTTGTCGTCCTCGAGGGCGCACAGATCCGAGCCGAGATGGAAGAGCTCGTTCTGCACGCGGCGAAGCTCCTCCGCGAGCGAGGGTTCGAGACCTCCCGCGAGAGCGGCTCCGATCGCCGAGTTCAGCTCGTCCACCGTCCCGAACGTCTCGATGCGCAGCGCGTCCTTCGGGACGCGCTGGCCGCCGCCGAGCGCCGTCGTCCCGTCGTCTCCCGTCCTCGTGTAGATCTTGGTGAGCCGCGGCATCACATCCTCCAGGAAACTCCCAGAAGATACCGCCGTCCCGGGGCGGGCGTCACGAACACGGCATTCGAGAGGGTCTGGAAATCGAAGGCGTAGATCCCCCGCGTCGCGTAACTCGAGTCGAAGAGGTTTCTCACCTCGACGAACGCCCCGAGCCTCCCGGCGTGCGAGCCCGCGGCGCGGGACAGCGGGCGCTCCCACGCCAGCCGCAGGTTGGCGACCGCGTAACCATCCAGCTTGGCCTGCGTGTTCCCCGCGTCGTTGTCGAGGACCTGGCTCGAAACCGCGAGCGCGTCGGCGCGCAGCCGGAACCCCGCCGGGAGCTCGGCCTCGATCCCCGCAGCCACGCGGTACCGCGGAACGAGCGGGACCTCGTTGCCCTCGTTCGCCCCGGCGGTGAGGGTCGCGTCGACGGCGGTGGCGCTCGCGAACGCGGCCAACCCGCGCGAGAGATGACCGCGCGCCGACAGCTCGAGACCCAGCCGCCGCGTCGCGCCCTGGTTCACGTTGCGCCCGAACGGGTCGCCCGCGGTGGGGGTCGGGTCGAAGACGATCTCGTCGCGGGTGTCGATCCAGAACAGCGCCGCGTCGAGGCTCGCGGCGCCCCGGTGAAACCTCGAACCTATCTCTCCGGAACGCGCGATCTCCGGTTTCAGGTCGGGGTTGCTCCCGAACGTCGGAAAGGCGAACAGCTGCTCCGGCGTCGGCGGCAGGAACGAATCCGAGTAGGACCCATACACCTCGACGCTCTCGACCGGCCGGAAGGTCGCCCCGGCCCGGAACGATGCGTGAGAGAAGGTCTTCGAATCGGCGACCGTGGGATCGGGGACGGTCTCGTCGTAGCGCACGCGGTCGCGATCGCCGCGCGCCCCCGCCGTCACCACCCAGCGCGGCGTGACCGTCCACGTGTCCTGGACGAACAGGGCGCCGCTTCGAGCTCCGGCCGTGTTCTTGGACGAAGGGCTCGAAGGATCGTACGAGCCCGGCGAGGCCGGAGGCGTGAAGAACCCCAACGTATCGGCGCTGCCGTCCAGGATCTCGATCCCGAAGGCGGCCACGTTCGAGCCGCGGGACAGCTTGTCCTCGCGCGTCGCCTGCGCCGTCCCGCTCCACGTCCCGGTGTCCGAGTCGAGGAAGAAACCCCCGAAGGTCGGCGCGGCGCGCCCGGTCGTGAGGGAGGACGTGGCCTCGTCACGATACGAAACGTTCGCGGCGACGGAAAACCCGGCGCCGGCGCCCCCCTGATAGTCGAGCGACGCCTGCCGCGCGCGGGTGTTCGTGAAATCGAGCACGTTGAAGCGGTTCTGGCCGGGGTCGGCGTCGAATTCCGCCAGCGTCAGAGCTCCGGGGTTTCCGTAATCGAGGTGCGAGGAGAGGATCGCCAGCACCAGGCGCCGGCCCTTCCCCAGGTCGACACCTCCGGTGGCGTTCCACCGCGTCTGATCCCCTCCCGCGTTCGGCCGGAATCCATCCGACGTGTCGTACGTTCCCGCGGCGAACAGATCGAACAGGCCGACCGTCCGGCCGTAGCTGCCGTCGTATCGCTGGGAGCCGAACGTTCCGGCACCCGCCGACAGCGTCGCCGCCGGAGCGGTCCCGCGACGGGTCACGATGCGGACGACTCCCGCTTCGGAGCCCCCTCCGGCGAGGGCGGCCGAAGAGCCCCGCGTGATCTCGATGCGCTCGATCGCCTCGAGGGGGACCTGCTCGAGCGCGACCGCGTTGTTCCGTGGGTCGTTGACGCGGGCGCCGTCCACGAAGACGGCGATCCCCTTGCCCCCGGTGAACCCGCGGAGGTCGAGCGTTTTTTGGACGTCGTTGCCGACCTGGTCGTAGAGATTGACCCCCGCGACTTCCGCAAGGAGGTCTTGGACGTTGCGCGCGCCGGAACGTTCGATCGCGTCGCGGTCGAGGACCGTCACGTGCGCCGGGACGTCGTTCTTGGCCGACGGCTGGTCGTCGAGGCGGGTCGAGGTGACGACGACGCGCTCGTCGGTTGCGGGCTCCGCGTCGTCCGCGCGCGCGGACGGGCCGACGACGGGAGCCAACACGAGCAAGAAGATGAAGGGAGAGAGAAAGCCGGAGCGAAGCCGACGCCGCATGCGAACCTCCCGTTCGACGCAGAACGCGTGAGGACCGCTCGTCGGTCTCCTGGCTTCCGGATCGTCCGCCTTCGGGCTCCTTCCCGGACATCCGACCCCGTGTGGGATCCCTGACGTCCAGTGGATCATCGCCCTCGGCGTCCCCGGTCACAGTGGCGGGGGCCGCGCGGGAATCGAACCCGCTTCCCAATCACGAACGGTCTGACAAAGAGCTGGACGGACCTCCCGCACCTTACGGGAGGCGCGCGGGGAGTGTCAAGCCGGGGTCAACGGGGCGAGAGCGGTATGACGAACGGCCGGCCCGACGAAGGATCGGTGCGCACGTCGACGTCCACCTCATACACCGACTTGATCGGCTCGGGGCGCAGCACTTCGGAAGGCGTCCCGTCGGCGGCCACCTTGCCGCAGCGGAGGAGCACCAACCGGTCGCAGTACCGGGCGGCGAGGTTGATGTCGTGGCTGACCACGACGACCGTCAGGCCACGATCGTCGTGGAGGCGCGTCAGGAGATCGTAGACGGCGAGGCGGTGCTTGAGGTCGAGGAACGCCGTGGGCTCGTCGAGCAGCAGGAGCCGGGCCTCCTGCGCCAGCGCGCGAGCCAGGAGCACGCGCTGGCGCTCCCCTCCGGACAGCGCGCGGAAGGAGCGGGCCGCAAGCTCGGAGACGTCGCAGCGCTCCATCGCGTCGCGCGACACGGCGCGGTCCGCCGGTCTCTCGATGCCGAACGCCCCAAGGTGAGGGGCTCGACCCATGCTCACGATCTCCTGGACGGTGAAGTCGAAGACGGGGTGAGTCTCCTGCGGGACCACGGCGACTCGCCGGGCGCGCGCGCGCGCCGGCAAGCGCAGGAGGGGGTCCCCGAAAAGAGTGATCCCCCCCGACGCCGGGCGCAGCGCCGCGGAGGCCAGGCGGACGAACGTCGTCTTCCCGGTCCCGTTCGGGCCGAGCACGCCGACGATCGTCCCCTCCGCGATCTCGAGGTCGAGCTCGACGAGCACGGGCGCGCGCCCGTACCCGAAGCTCACCCGCCGGAAGGCCAGCGCGGGGGCGCTCACGAGTCCCTCAGGCGCTTCACCAGAAGCCAAAGGAAGAATGGGCCGCCGACCAGAGCGGTGATCACGCCGAGCGGGAGCTCCGCGGGCGCCATGATCGTACGGGCCGCGGCGTCGGCGGCGGCGACGGTGGCCATCCCCGCCAGCGCGCTGGCAGGGAGGAGGAACCGGTGATCCGGGCCGAACACAGCGCGCATCGCGTGCGGAACGATCAGGCCCACGAAACCGACGATCCCGGTGAATGCGACCGCGGCGGCGGTGACGAGGGAGGCCGCGAGCACCACGATCCACGTCGCGCGCTCGACCGGCACGCCGAGCTGACCCGCCTCCTCGTCGCCCAGGGCCAGGAGGTTCAGAGTGTGCGCGTGGCCGAGGAGCACACCGAACCCGGCCGCCGTCAGGACGGCGACGATGGAAAGCGCCCGCCAGGACGGCGAGCTCATCGCGCCCATGAGGTACGACAAGGTCCCTTGGAATCGCGCCGGGTCGCCGGTGCTGACGAAGAACTGGATGATCGCGGAGTCGAAGGCGTTCAGGACGACCCCGGTCAGAAGGAGGGCGGTGGTTCCCGTTCTGCCCCGAAACCGGGCCAGGCCGAAGAGAACGAGGAGCGTGGACACCGCGCCCGCGAAGGCGCACGCCGGCAGCGCAAGCTCGCCTCCGAGCATGCCGGTGGGCGTCACGGCGACGAAGACCACCGCACCCAGGGCCGCCCCTCCCGA
The DNA here is from genome assembly GCA_041500265.1 of Acidobacteriota bacterium. GTDB lineage: Bacteria > Acidobacteriota > Polarisedimenticolia > Polarisedimenticolales > DASRJG01 > DASRJG01. Next base: position 4,524 of record JBGQLU010000192.1, read on the forward strand.
CACGCCGAGGATGAACGGGTCGGCGAGGGGGTTTCGGAGCACCGCCTGATACGCCGCCCCGGCGCTCGCCAGCGCTCCCCCCACGCACCCCGCGAGGAGCACGCGAGCGAGCCGGTTGAAAACGATTCCGCGCGACCAGAGGTCGCCACCGCCGCGGAGACCGGATAGGAGGTCGCCGAGCCCGAGGCCGCTCGCGCCGATGCCGGCGGCCACAGCCAGCGCCGCGAGCGCGACCGCGCCCAACGCGACGAGCCCGGCCGAGCGGCGGGCCGGTGTGTCGAGCCAGGTCATCGCGGGCCGGAGGGCGCCGCCTCGGGGTGGACGATCCCGGCGAGCTCCTCGACGGCGTCGGCGATCCGAGGTCCCGGCCGCAGCGCGAGGTCGTCCGGGAGCACGACGACGCGACCTGCGGCGACGGCGGGGATCCACGGCCAGCGCTTCCATGCGGCGGCCTCGGCGCGCCCGTCCGACCCCGCGGTGTCCATCCGGGACTGGAGGATCAGCTCGGGCTTGGCGGCCGCGACCGACTCGATGCCGAGACGCGGGTAGCGCGGAGCGTCGACCACGTTGATCCCGCCCGCGAGCTCGAGGAGCTGCGAAGGGAGCGTGCCCCTCCCGGCGGCGATGATGGGATCGACCTGGACGACGAACAGCGCCGGGACCTTCCGCAGCGAGGCGACGCGAGCCGCCACCGCGTCGATCTTGCCGTGCAGCCGGCCGACGAGGTCGCGGCCGGCGGACTCGACCGCGCATGCTCGAGCGATCGCGTCGATCGCGGCGTAGGAATCGTCGAGCGTCTCGGCGGGCACGACGGACACCCGAACGCCCGCGCGCTCGATCGCCAGGGCGGCGTCGCGGTTGCCGGGGCCGGGGGAGACCACGACGAGATCGGGCTTCAAGGCGAGCACGGCCTCGACCGAGGGATTGACGTACCCACCGATCTTCGGGCGCGTGGCCGCCTCCGGCGGATACGTGCAGTACTCGGTCACGCCGACGACGCGATCGCCGATGCCCAGCGCGAACAGCACTTCGGTCAGGGCCGGGGTCAGCGACACGATGCGTCGCGGGGCGGCTCCGGCCCGGGAGTCCGGCGGCGGCGATTTGCCGCCGCAACCGCCGAGCCCGGCCGCGAGAACGGCCACGATCAGGGCGGTGGAGAGTCTCGAAAACACGGCGGCCGGGATGTTATCCCGGCCGCGGAGCGAGAGCGAGGCGGAACGACAGGGGGTTACAACTTGAAGGTCAGGAACTCCGATTTCCAGACCTTGACCGCGATGCCGCCCTTGGTCGCGGGGCGATAGGTCCACTGCTTCGCGGCCTTCACCGCCGATTCGTTGACGTCGGCGCCGGGAACGCCTTGGGCGACCACGACGTCGTCCACCGTCCCCTTGTCGTTGATGAGGACGTTGAGAACGACCGTCCCCTGAACCCGCATCTGCTTCGCTCGCAGCGAATAGACGGGGAGCGTGCGCGACAGGTTAACCGGCAGCGTATCGACCTCGTCGATCGGCATCATGGTCCCCGGCGCGATCCTGGGCTTCTCGAGATCCGGCGATGCGCTGGCGACCGATTCGACCCCGGCGGCGGTTCCGGCGTCGAGCCCGGTGGGAGCGGTGGCCTGCGGCTTCGCCGTCTCAGGGGCGGGAGCCGGATGAGCCTTCGACTCGGTCACGGCCGGGGCCTGCGGCGGCGCCGGCTTGACCGTCAACGGCGCCGGCTTCACCGTGAGCGGGGCCGTCGCCTTGGACTTCGGGGGCGCCGCCTCGGCCTTCGGGGCAGGTGCGGGTTTCTGCGAACGGCTGGGGGGAACCGCCGCGTCGCGAGGCGTCTCGACCGAGGGGGCCGGCTGCTCCAGCGCGGCCGGGGGAACGACACGGGGCTCCGAAGGCGGCGCGGACTGGGGCGGCCGCGCGGCTTGCGTCGACTCGCTGGGGACGGCGGGCGCCTCCGGCGTCGCTCCGCCGCGGCCGACGCCGAGAAGGACGTAACCGACGGCCAGGGTTACCACAGCGACGGCGATCCAGACCCA